>NZ_QLNF01000097.1:0-2101 GCF_003261015.1 Agrobacterium sp. MS2
CTAGTCAAACAGATCACCCCGCTCGGGTGGCGACACATCAGGCTCAGTGGCGATTACATTTGGACCTCGACGGAAAGCCTCGATCTCAGGCCGCTACGGCGCGAAACATCCATCCTCGCAGCGTGATCACCATACGTTCTCAAAAGTCGGACAGATTCAACACTTTCGTGTCGTGACGCCGCTTTGGCCTGGTGGTTCAAGCGGCCTTGTCTGATGGTGTCTTTGCATGAGACCTGCTCCGGCGGTTTCTTTTTGGCCGTTAACCCATCATTAACCGCAGTGCCACACTATGAGCGTGCGCGGGACCAGAAGACCGCGCTCCAACGTATGGTAGTGCATCGTGAGGGAACCCGCCGAGAATGGTGGGTTCCTTTGCTTGAAGCGAAGTAAAGTGGCAAGACCATGGCCCCCGAAGAGTTTCGCCGTTGCCTGTGCAATCTCCAGTGGTCACTTCCAGACTTGGCAGAAGTCCTCCAATGCGATCTGTCAGTCGTGGAGGCAATGAGCCGAGGTAAAGCAAATGTCCCGCCGCTGCTGGCTATCTGGCTCAGGCTACTCTCAAAAAACACACTGGGGCTGGTGCAGACATACACTTACAACTAGGCCTTGGTGAAGGGCCAGTGAGGTAACGAAAAAATCCAGCTTCGCTCACGTTCGCGCCTTTACAACGACGAACGTAACAAAAAGTTGACTGACCAATGCCACGCTCAGTGCTTACTTGAATCAAAATAAATAAACAGGGATATGTGGAGAGCCGTATGACGGTGCACACCAGCCAAACGTTCATAGTATGTCAAACCGAGACTTGCCTGAGACAGACACGCCATCTCGCCTTTGGAGAGGCGCAAGTGTTCGGCTGCGAACTTTTCCATCAGCGGCTTCGTGACGACGGTGTGGATCGTTTCAGCAACCAGCGAGAGGAAGGTCAGTTCCTCGTCATCGAACGGCGTGGCCTGGTAACGCCAACCGCTCCGTATGTGACGCTCTCGCGCGCGATTGGGAAAAGAGTCCTATTGTGTACGCCGAATGTGCGCTGAAGATACAGCAAGCGCTGTGGCGGCGAGTGCTCGGCATAGACCTCGTGCTCGACCACCACCGATTTCGCCGCTTTGGCGGCCGCAACAAAAGGGTCCTCGGCGTATAAGCGGTCAGCGTGATAGGCTTCCACGTAACCAGGGGGAAGGTCCGTGTCGATCGAGAAGCCGTTTCCGAAGCGGTAGTGGTCGACGTAAAGACCAGAGATGAAGATGTAGTCAAACGGGACGGCACGGCGCAGTCTTTCGATAATGTCGTTCTTCCCGAAAAAGCGGTGATTGGGAACAGAACGCAGGTCGATAGTGTCAATCGGCATCGAAACGGGGCTCTGACGCAGTTTTGGTGGTGATGGATTTTATCCCGCGCCGATGACGCGGGCTTGGAGGAGATCAATTTTTCCGCGGCCGTACATCTGGCGTTTCACAAGTTTGAGCGTGGTGATCTGCCCCTCCGTCTGGCCGTTGGACCATGGTGAAGAGATCGCTGCGCTGACGGCTGCTCGGTCTCTAACGACACCGTTGGCGAAGGAGGCGACCAAGCCCGATCGAGCGCGTTCCAACCATGTATCGAGATCAGCGAGAGATTTCTTGCGGATCATGGCCTGGAAGGCGGCGATGACTTCCCGGGCCTCAACCAGCAGCGGCACGCCACCCTCAATCGCCGCAACCGTCACGGTCTCAGATTTGGAAAGGTCGTCGCGGCCGATGGTCATGAGACGTGCAATGGTCCTGGCCGAAGGCGCTCGGCTCAACGCGCCCGCATCGACCTTCTCTGCTTTTCGACGGCGTGTGGCCCACTCGGTGACAACTCGAAGACAGCCGCGGAACCCTTGGCTCTTGAGTTGCCGCCATAGCTCCGTTCCATTCCGGTTTCCGGCCGTCCATTGAGCGTCAAGCCAGGGCAGGTAGAGTTCAAGCGAGTTCTCACGGACGCGGAAGACATCCGAACGTTGACCACGCAGTACGCGTCGGACAAGGCCGCGACTGTATCCGGTCCGGCGCACGATCTCCTTGATTGTTGCTCCGGACTTGGCCATGTCGAGAATTGCGGCGTTGGTGTCTTCCCG
>NZ_QLNF01000098.1:0-206 GCF_003261015.1 Agrobacterium sp. MS2
ATGAGCCTTTACGACGATTTTTCGATGCGTGACGGGCTTGCGCGACTATGGCCGCAGACGGAATGGCTGAAGGCGGCGGTGCGGCTTGCCAGTGTAACTGATGGTGAGGAGCGGCAGCGTTACCTTGCCTCTGGTCTGAGCGCCATCGGCGCGCTGCAGCCTTTCCTTGACACGCCGGTCAAGGGCCTGTGGTTCGACAAATGGCC
>NZ_QLNF01000099.1:0-314 GCF_003261015.1 Agrobacterium sp. MS2
CGATTTGGCAGCTTTGTCAGTGGGTCATGGAAAGCAATCCAGTCGACGTCACGCTCGGCGAGAATGCGGCGAGAGATTTCGTGAGACATATCCTTGATACGGAGGACAGAGTAGGCCAGTCCCAGGAAACCACCGATGTTAAGAGCGGTAAACACCTCATCGAGATTGTAACTCTCATGATCGCGGAAATAATGGTCCAGAACCTCATGGGCATTAAAATACGAGGCAAGGCCGTAGAGCAAAACGAATGCACCGATCCAGATAAAGATCTCGACGTTGGCGCGATTATGACGGAAGTTTGGCATGGAACCTCT
>NZ_QLNF01000100.1:0-972 GCF_003261015.1 Agrobacterium sp. MS2
GTCTATAGTATATTTTTACCACTGTGTTGACATCAGGGGTGAATTGGGTTTCTTACTTTAAAAATATCTATGTTTTGATTGTCAAAATTTACTGCTGAGATCATTTCATGAAACGTAAATTTACTAGGGGCTGCGACTGAGCGGCTTTTTCCCGCACCGTCGTACCTGCCGCCCTCACATTGCCGTCACGGGCCAGGATGCCAGCTAGAGCGGGCGTCATCGGCTCCACTCGCCAACCCGGCTCGCCCCGGTGGATGAGATTTTTTCCTAGTGCCGAAAAAGGCGATCGATGATGTCGTTTGTCCGCTCCATATTCAGATGCGAAATTTCGCGAGCACTGGCCCTCACCGCTTTGTGGGTCTTATTCATGTTCGCCGCAATCGTGCCGGCCAATGCTGACGGTCCGGCTGTACAGTCGCGATATTTGCCGCAGGACAATGTTTTCGTTCTCGATGCGAGCCGGTTTAGTCTTTCGCAGGAGGGGAGGGAGCTGACTGCCGGCCCTCTCTCTTATAGTTGGCGGGTAATCCAGAAGCCGGCGACGAGCGCTGCGACCCTGTCATCGACGAACTCGCCTGTGACACAGGTGGCGGTCGATACTTCAGGCGAATATGTCGTTGAGTTGTCCGTCACCGATGGCGCTGTCACGGCAACCACGGTACAGCTCGCCCTCTCGACGGGAATGCAGCGACCACTGGCCTCCATTCGAGCACATGGCGTTTCCGCAGTTGGCGCAACCTATCGCCTTGATGGATCGGATTCCCGTGATCCGGATGGACAGCCGCTTGCTGTCGCCTGGTCCGTGCTCGAAGCGCCAAACGGCTCCGCGGTGACGATTTCCGACACAGCCGCAGTTCGACCGACGATTTTACCGGATGTGGCAGGTCACTATGCCATTCATGTCCCGGATCAGCGCCCTTGAGACAGAAGTGTTTTAATTGAGAAGAGAGGATTTTCGGCTCATCGTAGCTC
>NZ_QLNF01000101.1:0-425 GCF_003261015.1 Agrobacterium sp. MS2
CGAACGACCGGTCACGGATCTCGCCTCGCTCGTGGAAGAACACAGCGCGTTTCAGCTTATGGGCGGCCTCTCCCTTGTTGAGACCGGCTTGGCATCTCCGCCGCAATGCCGGGCTTGAGTACCATTCGATCATGAAGAGCGACCTTTCGATACGACCGAGTTCGCGGAGCGCCCTTGCGAGATGGCTTTGCTTCGGAGATGCGGACAGCTTCTTCAGGATCGTAGACGGTACCACGGACCGCGTCGTGATCGACGCCGCGAGATGGAGCAGATGGTCCCAATGGTCGAGGATTAGGGCGGTGTTGATCGGCGCCCCGATATGGTTCGACAGGGTTGGATATGCATCGCTCTTCTCGAACGTGTGGAACTTCCGGTCTTTGAGATTGCGCAGTCGCGGTGAGAACCGCTTTCCGATCAAGGCGAAC
>NZ_QLNF01000014.1:0-131247 GCF_003261015.1 Agrobacterium sp. MS2
TTCAGTGAGCGGACTTATAAATCCATCACCTCAAACAAGTCAACACACCTACCGTCAAAAAACTGACATTTTTGGTAAGTTGTTGTTTTAGAATGATAGTTTCCAGAACCGGCTAAAATACCGGCCTTTGTCGGCCGATAACATGGCGTCTGGTCCTGTTTCGGGAAACATGTAATAGGATCGAGCAGGAATTTAGACCGATCAGGGCGTTTGGCGTCCTAAAGACAGAATTGGAGAGCCCGTGCGCATTCTCGATGAAGCCGTCATTCCCGAGCTGCCGAATTACTACCGTGGCAAGGTGCGGGAAAATTACGACCTGCCCGACGGCAATCGCATCATCATATCCACCGATCGTCTCAGCGCCTTTGATCGTATTCTCACCTGCATACCTTATAAGGGGCAGGTTCTGACACAGACGGCCCGCTACTGGTTCGAGCTGACGAAGGACATCTGCCCCAATCATGTGCTCGAATATCCCGACCCCAATGTCGTCATCGGCAAGCGGCTCGAAATACTGCCGGTTGAAGTGGTCGTTCGCGGTTATCTGGCCGGCACGACAGGCACCTCGATCCTCACCCTTTATAAGAAGGGCGAACGGCAGATGTACGGTATGAGTCTGCCGGATGGGATGAAGGACAACCAGGTCCTGCCCGAACCGGTGATCACACCCACCAGCAAAGCCTTTGATGGCGGCCATGATGAACCTTTGACGCCTTCGGAGATCGTAGAGAAGAAACTCCTGACGCAGGAGCAATGGAACGTGCTTTCCCATTATGCGCTGGCACTGTTCAAGCGCGGGCAGGAGATTGCCGCCAGACAGGGCCTCATTCTCGTTGACACGAAATACGAATTCGGAACGGATGAAAACGGGACGATCATTCTGGCCGACGAGATACACACACCGGACAGCAGCCGCTACTGGATGGCTGACAGCTATGAGGAAAGCTTTCGAAACGGCACAAGGCCGGCAAGCTTCGACAAGGACTTTGTCAGAGCCTGGGTTGCCGAACGCTGCGACCCCTATAAGGACGACGTACCAGAAATTCCGCAGGACCTCGTCTTGCAAACCTCGAAAGTCTATATTGATGCTTACGAACGCATCACCGGACAGAGCTTCGTTCCCGACGATAGCGGCGAGACGCCGCTTGCAAGAGTACGCCGGAATCTGGAGCGGTTCTTCCCCGGAGTCTGACTGTGAACAAAATGATCGAACAGGCGAGAAAGGCCGACAGGAAGGGTGACCGTCCTGTCAGACGCCGGCCCCGCCGTTCCGCCGAGGAAACCCGGCGGGACATTCTCGCCAAGGCGGAAGAGCTTTTCCGGGAGCGCGGTTTCAATGCCGTTGCGATTGCCGATATCGCCGCGGCGCTCGGCATGTCTCCCGCCAATGTCTTCAAGAACTTCAGCTCGAAGAACGCGCTTGTCGACGCCCTTGGCTTCGAACAGATCGGCGCTTTCGAACGCCAGATCTGTCCGCTCGACAAAAGCCATGCGCCGCTTTCCAGATTGCGTCATCTGGCGCGCAACCTGATGGAGCAACACCATCAGGATCTCAATAAGAACCCCTATGTCTTCGAAATGATCCTGATGACCGCCAAGCAGGACATGAAGTGCGGAGACTATTACAAGTCTGTCATCGTGAAGCTGCTCGGCGAGATCATTCAGGATGGGATCGAAGCCGGAATCTATACCGCCACGGATGTTTCTCCTCTGGCGGAAACCGTGCTCCATGCGCTGACCAGCGTCATTCATCCCGTCCTTATTGCGCGGGAAGATATCGGCAATTTGGCAACACGTTGCGATCAACTCGTCGATTTAGTCGATGCGGGATTGCGCAATCCGCTTGCTAAGTGACGATTCCCAATTTACGTCACCTTCTCGCAGTTGCTTGCGAAGCGCAAAAGCCTGCGCTTCTATGCGCATGCGGTCCGGATAGAATACGCGAATCGGGTCCCTTCCAAGGCCTTCGCCTGTCGTATCTGTCTCCGGACGCGCATCCGCCGAGCGACATTGCGCTTATAGTTGAATGCGATCGATACGCAGGGAAGAACAATGAGCCGACGTATTTTACTCCTACTTGCTTCTCTGTGTGTGACCGCGATTCTGGCGGGCTGCAGCGATGGCGGCGAAAGCAGCCAGAACGCCGCCCAGGGCGCAGCGCGTCCGCCGTCTCCGGTCAGCGTCATTTTGATGAAGACCAGCGAATATCCGTTGACCACTGTTCTGCCCGGCCGCGCCAGCGCGTTCCAGACGGCTGAAATCCGGCCGCGGGTCACCGGCATCATCCGTGAAATTCCCTTCAAGGAAGGCAGCGAGGTGAAGCAGGGCGACGTTCTCTACCAGATCGAAGACAATACCTATCTGGCGGAAGTGGCGCAGGCCAAGGCAAACGTGGCGAAGGCGGAAGCGAGTGTCCCGAGCGCGGAGGCCAACCTTGCCCGGTACGAACGGCTGGTTAACAGCGGTGCCACCCAGATCGAATATGAAAACGCCAAGGTGACGCTGCTGCAGGCGCAGGCCGATGTGGCCCAGACCAAGGCGGCGCTGGAAACGGCGGAGATCAATCTCGATCTCACGAAGGTCCGTGCACCCTTCGACGGCATTACCAGCGCAACGGCCTTCAGCATCGGCAACGTGGTGACCGCGAACCAGACGACCGCTTTGACGACGCTTCGTCGCATCGATCCGATTTACATCGACCTGATGGAATCCAGCACCAATCTCCTGCGTCTGAAAAAGGCGATATCGTCCGGTCAGCTTGGTGGCGACACGAAAGAGACCGGCATTCATCTTACACTGGAAGATGGCACCGAATATAAGCATGACGGCAAGATCGACATGTCTGACATGGCGGTGAGCGAAACGACAGGCACCTTCTCCATCCGCGCCCTCTTCGATAATCCGGACGATCTCCTGCTTCCCGGCACCTATGTTCGCGCCACGCTGACCATCGGCAAGGAAAAGGGCTTCCGTATCCCGCAGCGCGCGGCGAGCCGAAACGCCAATGGCGAGCTGACGGCAAAATTCGTGACAGCGGAAAACAAGGTGGAAACCCGCACCTTCCCTTCCAGCCAGCAGTCGGGCAACGCCTGGCTGGTGACGGAAAACGTCAAGGATGGCGACAAGCTCATCGTCGACGGCTTCCAGTGGATCGCGGACGGCGCAACCGTGGCGCCGGTGGAAGTGACCATTGACGATCGGGGTATCGTCGTTGTGCCGCAGCAGGCTCAGCCTGCCGCCGCGCCTTCGAAATAAGCATGAGCGCGAGACCTCCGGTCGAAGCTCGTAAAAGGTAAGGCAAGGACTGCCATGGCCCATTTCTTCATCAGGCGCCCTGTTTTTGCATGGGTTATCGCCATCGTCATCATGCTGGGCGGCGCCCTTGCGATCTGGACTCTCTCCATTTCGCAATATCCCGACATTGCACCGACAACGGTCCGCGTCAGCGCGACCTACAATGGCGCCAGCGCCGAGACCGTGGAAAAATCGGTGACAACCATCATCGAGGACGGCATGACCGGCCTCGATGACCTCACCTATATGACCTCGTCGTCCTCGACCGGCAGTTCCGAAGTGACGCTGACATTCGGTAACAGCATCCTGCCTGACATCGCGCAGGTTCAGGTGCAGAACAAGCTGCAGCTTGTCCAGTCGCAATTGCCCGATACCGTGCAGCAGCGGGGTATCCAGGTCAGCCGCTCGACATCGAGCATTCTGATGGTTGGTGCACTGATCTCCACCGACGGCAAGCGCAATTCGGCCGATCTCGGCGACGTCTTCTCCTCGCGTGTCGAAGACCAGATCAAGCGCCTGGAAGGCGTGGGCAGCATCAATGTCTTCGGCTCCGAATATGCGATGCGTATCTGGCTGGATCCCTTCAAGCTCAACAAATACCAGCTGACCACCGCAGACGTTACCGGTGCCATCGAAAGCCAGAACACCCAGGTTTCGGTCGGTTCGCTCGGTGCCGTTCCCGCCGTCAAGGGTCAGCAGCTCAACGTGACGGTGACGGCGCAGAGCCAGCTCACCACTGTCGCCGACTTCGAATCGGTCATCCTGAAAGTCGAAAAGGATGGCGCAACCGTCCGCCTCAGCGATGTTGCCCGTATTGAAATCGGCCAGGAAACCTATGGCGGCGATTCCCGCTCCAATGGCCGTCCTTCGGCCGGTTTCGCCGTCAACCTTGCCACGGGTGCCAACGCGCTCGACACGGCGGCGCGTGTAAAAGCTGCCCTGACCAACGTCGAAGGTTCGCTGCCTGAAGGCGTCGCGATCGAATATCCCTATGACACGACGCCGTTCGTGAAACTGTCGATCGAAAAGGTGGTGCATACGCTGATCGAGGCGATCATCCTCGTCTTCGTCGTGCTTCTGGTGTTCCTGCAGAACCTCAGAGCCACCTTTATTCCGATGATCGCCGTGCCGGTCGTGCTTCTCGGCACCTTCGGCGTTCTCGCGCTCACCGGGTATTCCATCAATACGCTCACCATGTTCGCCATGGTTCTGGCCATCGGTCTGCTCGTTGATGACGCCATCGTCGTTGTCGAAAACGTCGAACGAATCATGTCGGAGGAGGGTTTGTCGCCGGTCGAGGCCACCGAGAAGTCGATGGGTGAGATCACCGGAGCCATCATCGGTATCGCGCTTGTGCTCACCGCCGTGTTCATTCCGATGGCCTTCTTCGGCGGATCGACGGGCATCATCTACCGCCAGTTCTCGATCACCATCGTTTCGGCCATGCTGCTTTCGGCCGTAGTCGCCATCGTGCTGACGCCGGCGCTCTGCGCCACCATGCTGAAGCCGATCGACCATCACAAGAAGCAGCGCGGGCCGGGCGCGTGGTTCAACCGCGGCTTCGGCAAGACGACGGACGGCTACGTGTCCTCCATCGGTTATCTGCTGAAACGGCCCCTGCGCGTCATGATCATCTTCGCAATCGTCATCGGCGGCTGCGTCTGGTTCTTCAGCAAGCTCCCCAGCTCGTTCCTGCCGCAGGAAGACCAGGGCGTGCTCCTGACCATCATCCAGACGCCGACCGGTTCGAATATCGAGCGAACCAATGAGGTGGTGAAGCAGGTTGAAAACTACTTCCGCGAAAAGGAAGCCGCCAATGTCGAATCGGTTTTCGGCGTTCTCGGCTTCAGCTTCAGTGGTTCGGGCCAGAACAACGCCATCGTCTTCACCAAACTCAAGGATTTCGCCGAGCGAACGGCTCCCGACCAGCACGCGGGCGCCATCGTCCAGCGCGCCATGGGCACCTTCTTCGGTTTCCGCGATGCCCAGGTCTTCCCGCTTCTGCCGCCGGCCATTCAGGGCATGGGTACATCGAGCGGCTTCTCGATGTATCTCGTGGATAGCGGCCGCAACGGCACCGATGCCCTGACCGCTTCGTCCAAGGAACTGATTGCGCTTGCCACCGGCAATCCGAAGATCAGCTCGCTTCGAAGCGACAGCCAGGACAACGAAACCCAGATGAAGATCATCCTCGATCAGGAGAAGATGGGGGCAATGGGTGTCGATCTTTCCTCTGTCAATCTGATGCTGTCGACGATCTTCGCCGGCCGTGACGTCAATGACTTCACCCTCAACGGTGAACTCAAGCCCGTCTATGTCCAGGGCGACGCGCCTTACCGCATGCAGCCGGACGATCTCAAGTTCTGGTATGCCCGCAACACCAGCGGCGAGATGGTGCCATTCTCCTCCTTCAGCGAGGTGAAATGGATCAACGCTCCTCCGTCTCTGGCGCGCTTTAACGGCACGGGCGCCATCTCGCTCGAAGGCACTGCCGGCGCCGGCGTAGCCTCCGGTGATGCCATGGACGAGATGGAACGGCTGACGGCGAGCCTGCCGGGCGGTTACACGGTCGCGTGGCAGGGCATCTCCTATCAGGAACGCCTTTCCGGCTCACAGGCGCCGATGCTCTATGCGCTCTCGGTGCTGATCGTGTTCCTTTGCCTTGCCGCCCTTTATGAAAGCTGGTCCATCCCCTTCTCGGTCATCATGGCCGTGCCGGTGGGTGTCCTCGGCGCCTTGGCCGCGGCGCATTTCTTCGGCCAGTCGAACGACGTCTACTTCAAGGTGGGCCTGCTGACGACCATCGGCCTCGCGGCAAAGAATGCGATCCTGATCGTCGAATTCGCCAAGGAGAGACAGGAGCATGGGCTGAGTCTCATGGAAGCGACACTGGAGGCCGCGAAGCTACGCCTGCGGCCGATCATCATGACATCGCTGGCCTTCATCCTCGGTGTTGTGCCTCTCGCAATCGCAACCGGTGCGGGTTCAGCCGCCCAAAATGCAATCGGGATTGGAGTGTTGGGTGGTATGCTTTCTGCAACACTGCTCGGAATTTTCTTCGTTCCGTCCTTTTTCGTCATCATTCGTCGCCTTTCAAGGCGTTAACAAAACAAAAATGGGCTGTGCCAACCGTTAATACGCTGCTAGAAATGTTGCCGATTTGGCAATTGCACGTTTCTACGGCAGATCGACCGCGCAGCCCATTTTTCACCAAGCCGCGCTCGGTAAGCCAACCAGAGAATTGGGAAAATTATATGCTGTCTATTCGCGCTACTCTTCCCCTGACAATGCTGCTGCTCTCAGGCTGCGTTGTCGGACCCGACCACAAGACACCGGAAATCCAATTGCCGGGAAAGTTTGCGGAAGCCGGAAAAACCAGTAACGGCGACATCAGCACCGTTGCGTGGTGGACAGCCTTCAATGACAGCCGCCTGAACGGTTACGTTGCTACCGGCCTGAAGCAGAACCTGACGGTGATGCAGGCCATAGAGCGTATCAACCAGGCTGAAGCCAACGTGATTTCAGCCGGCGCAGGCGGCCTGCCCAGCCTGACCGCCAATGGCAGCCACACGACCAGCGAAACGAAGGGCAGCTACCGCGACGTTCCTGTCACCAACGTCTCTTCCGGCAGCCTCAGCGTTTCCTGGCTGCTCGATCTCTTCGGCCGCTACCGTCGCGCCACGGAAAGCGCCAATGCATCGCTCGATGCGGCTTATTCAAGCGTCGACGTTCAGCGCCTGACGCTGATTTCCTCGGTTGCCTCGGCTTACATCGACGTACGCTATTATCAGGAGCGTCTGGCGATCGCCCGCCATAACCTGGCTTCCCGCCGTGAAACACTGGATCTGACCAAGCTTCAGCTTGAAGCCGGTGCGGCTTCGCGACTCGACGTTGTCCAGTCCGAAGGTCTGGTCAACTCCACCCTGTCCGACATACCGGGCCTCGAAACCAACTTCCGCAAGGCGGCGCACCGCATCGCCACGCTGCTCGGCCTGCCAGCTTCGTCGCTGATCGCCGAGTTGCAGAAGGGCGCGCGTCAGCCCGTGGCCCGCAGTGTGCCACGCACCGGCATTCCGGCAGATCTCATTCGCAATCGTCCGGATATCCGCGTCGCCGAGCGTGAACTTGCGGCAGCCGTGGCAAAGATCGGCGTTGCCGAATCGCAGCTTTATCCGAGCATTGAACTCGGCGGCGCCATCACCCCGAGCTACAACTTCGTCAGCGGCGGCAACAGAGGTACGGCAAACAGCTGGTCCTTCGGCCCGAGCCTTGTTCTTCCGATCCTCGATGGCGGCAGCATCCGCGCCAATATCGACCTCGCCAACTCGCAGGCGCGCGAAGAATATCTCGCATGGAAGCAAACGGTCCTCAACGCCGTCGAAGAGGTTGAAAACGCCCTTGCCGCAGTCAATCGCGACCAGCGCACCGCCGACGCATTGCGCAAGACGGTCGCTTCCTACCAGGAAGCGTTGCAGCTCTCGACCGCCAGCTACCGCGACGGTGCCTCTTCGCTGCTCGACGTTCTCGATGCGCAGCGTCAGGTGTCAGCCGCACAGGCAAGCCTTGCCACGGCGATCCAGCAGACCGCGCAGGACTATGTGTCGCTGAACGTGGCGCTGGGCGGCGGTTATGCCTTTGGCCAGACGACCGCGCCGAAGAAACCGGCAGGCCCGACCGTCACGGCGGCCAAGGGCATGTAATCAACAGCCCGAAAAGACAAAAAAGCCCGCGTCTCGACGCGGGCTTTTTGTTATTCGCGGCATGGAATAAAAAAAGCACCGGGAACCGGTGCTTTTTGTCTACTCGATTGCCAGGATCAGTTCTTGGCGCGTTCGACGTAGGAATTGTCTTCCGTCGCGATGACCACGCGAATGCCGGCATCGATATGCGGCGGCACCATGGTGCGGATGCCGTTGGAAAGAATGGCGGGCTTGTAAGAAGAAGACGCCGTCTGGCCTTTTACGACCGGCTCGGTTTCCGTGATCTCAAGCGTGACGTGGCGCGGCAGTTCGACAGCCAGCGGATTGCCTTCGTGGATGGAAAGAACGCAGGTCATGCCTTCCTGAAGATAGGCCTTCTGGTCACCCATCGTCTCCGCATCCACCACGACCTGATCGTAATTCTCAGGGTTCATGAAGTGGAAGCCTTCGCCATCTTCATAGAGAAACTGGAAGTTCAGGTCTTCAACAAAAGCACGCTCGACCTGCTCGGTGGTGCGCCAGCGCTCGGAGACCTTCACGCCATCGACGATGCGGCGCATGTCCACCTGCGTGACCGGCGTGCCCTTGCCGGGATGAAAGTTCTGCGCGGTGAGAACGACGTAAAGCTTGCCGTCCACGTCGAGAACATTGCCCTTGCGGACGGATGAGGCGATAACCTTGACCATATGACTTCCTTGTAACTCGATGAAATGCGTCGTAAAGGACTGCGCGGCAGCACCAGCCCCGGCAGACGTTTTGTCTTTTTTCTGGGGCGCAACTACCTTAAATCCGCACGGATTGCCAGCCTTCTACAGCAATTCGCGGAAGAGTACCTAGCGGTTTTCGCCCCGGAACCGCTTTAAATAACGCAACCAGGTGTTTTGCAGCCTGTTTATCCGCAATCCGGGGCGGGACAGAAGACGGAAACGAAAAAAAACGATGCGCGCAAGCAACGAAACAATGTCGCCATGGTGGACGCCCGACGTCCATGCCGACCGTCGCGCCTTCCTGCTTGGCCGCAACGCCGTCCAGTCGGCCTTTCGCGGCTATTTTGCCCGCGCCGATTTTCTGGAGGTCGATACCGCCACCCTGCAGATCTCGCCAGGCAACGAGGCACATCTCCACGCATTTGCCACTGAAGGCGTGACGCCGGGCGGCGACGCCGTGCCGCTTTATCTTCACACGTCTCCGGAATTCGCCTGCAAGAAGCTGCTTGCCGCGGGTGAAAAACGCATCTCCTGTTTCGCCCATGTCTACAGGAACCGGGAGCGGGGCCCGCTGCACCACCCCGAATTCACCATGCTGGAATGGTATCGCGCAGGCGAAACCTATGAGAGCCTAATGAAGGACAGCGCCACTCTTCTCGCTCTCGCGGCCGAAACCACGGGTACGAAACATTTTTCCTATCGCGGGCGCAGCGTTGATCCCTTTCTCGAGCCCGAACGCCTGAGTGTCGCTGAGGCCTTCGAACGCTATGCCGGAATCGACCTTCTGGCCACAATCAGCGGAGACGGCGAGACCGACAGCCGGCACCTTGCCGCAAGCCTCGCCAGTGCCGGCATCCGGGTGGCCGAGGATGATACCTGGGCGGATATGTTCAGCCGTGTCATCGTCGAACGGGTCGAGCCGGAACTTGGCTTCGGACGCGCGACAATTCTCGATGAATATCCGACAAGCGAAGCAGCCCTCGCCCGCAGATCCCCGAGGGATGCACGCGTGGCGGAACGTTTTGAGCTTTATGCCTGCGGCGTGGAACTTGCCAATGCCTTCGGTGAATTGACCGACGCTGCCGAGCAGAGGCGGCGTTTTGAAACGGAGATGGCGGAAAAGCAGCGTGTCTATGGCGAGACTTATCCGCTGGACGAGGATTTTCTGGCTGCGCTCGCCATCATGCCGCCGGCAAGCGGCATAGCCCTGGGTTTCGACCGGCTGGTGATGCTGGCCACAGGCGCACCCCGCATCGATCTCGTCATGTGGGCCCCGGTTGCGGAATACGGACGATGACAGGCTCTGAGACCATCAAGACACCGGGGGCACTGCTGGAAGCAGGGCTGATCGAAGCCGGCGCACTCGACAGCCTGCGGCCGGTCACGCAGCGTTACGCACTGGCTATCACGCCAGCGGTTGCCGAACTGATCGACATCGGCGATCCGAACGATCCCATCGCCCGGCAGTTCGTGCCGGATGCGGCCGAGCTTATCCATCTTGCCGAAGAGCGGGAGGATCCGATAGGCGATGACGCCCATAGCCCCGTGCATGGCATCGTTCACCGTTATCCGGACCGGGTTCTTTTAAAGGCGGTGCATATATGCCCCGTTTATTGCCGTTTCTGTTTTCGCCGTGAAATGGTCGGGCCGCAGGGTAATGGCATGATGAGCCCGCAGCAGCTGGACGCCGCATTCGACTATATAAAGGCGGACCCGGCGATCTGGGAGGTCATCCTCACCGGCGGCGATCCACTGGTGCTCTCCCCGCGGCGACTTTTCGATCTGATGCAACGACTGAAAGACATATCGCATGTGAAGATCGTCCGCTTCCACACCCGCGTGCCCGTAGTCGATCCCGATCGCATCGATGAAGCGATGATCGACGCGCTGAAATCCAGCGGCAAGACGACTTATGTTGCCCTGCATGCGAATCACGCGCGGGAACTCGGCGACGCCGCAAGACTAGCCTCGGCACGCCTCATTGATGCGGGGATCGCCATGGTCAGCCAGACCGTGCTTTTAAAAGGTGTCAACGACGATCCGGCGATTCTTGCCGAACTGATGCGGGCATTCGTCGAGACCCGTATCAAGCCCTATTATCTTCACCACCCCGATCTGGCGCCCGGCACCAGCCACTTCCGCCTGTCGATAGAAGAAGGGCAGCGAATCGTGTCTGCCCTGCGTGGACGCATCTCCGGTCTCTGCCAGCCGACCTATGTTCTCGACATACCCGGCGGCCACGGCAAGGCGCCCATTGGCGGAAATGCGGCCGAAAAGACCCGGGACGGCCGTTTTTCGATATCTGACTTCAGCGGAAACGATCATATTTATCCGCCGCAGCCATCCGGACACGATTAAAAAAAGCTAAAAAAGCCCGTTGCGCCGGGCCTTTTGAAGCCGGCCCCAAGCGGAAACAAAAATTTCACAATTCCGCCCCTCTCCTGTCATCATAAAGAAAAATATTCTACCTATAACAATCAGCATTGATTTTAGTGCTGGTCTGGATTATCAGTGTGGAACTGGAGAACGAGTCTCCTGATTCCGGATCAACACCAATACAGGGAGTGTGTCATGTCAAAATACAATCGCATCAACGCAATCCTTGGTCTTGAATCCTGGAATGCTGGATTTAAATCCACGTGTTCCCGCTGCTGTCGAATGTGACTTAACAGTCTCAATTTCCTGAAAATCAGTTCGACAACATGCTGTGAGAAGTAGCCACAGCGGGAGTTTATCTATGCAGAAGCAAGTTATTGAATTCGCCGGCGAGCCCGTCGGCATCGTCATCCCGGACAACGACCGGCTGAAGTTTATTGCGGTGAAGTTCCACGTTCACGATCTGGACGAGCAGAAGTTCGACAGTGCGGACGATGTGCGGATCGCGATTCGCGACCTCGTGCGTAATCGGAACCTGGCCGCGGTAGCCTGATGCGCGAAAGCCATCGCCCGCTTACAAAACCGTCAAAACGAAAGCGCGCCCCATATCGGACCCGACATTGTGGGCCGGCGGCGCGCTTTTCCTTTGGCTGACAGTCCTGCCTGCAAGACACCGCCTTCCACTTTAATAGGTCTGCCTATGCAGGTTTTTGCGAAATTCGCAAACGCGCCTAAGCCTCCCACATTTCCTTGTTCCGACAAGGAGCTGAGCTGGCAGGCTCCCGGGACGGGCAGAATGAGAGGCCGTCGCAGACTCTCAAATTGTTATCAGAAGGCCGTAAAGGTCAGCGTTGTCAGCGAACGAACGATGCCCGGAATATTGACGATGTTCTGATTGATGAATTTGCCGATATCCTCTTCCTGCGGAAGATAGATTTTCAGCAGAAGATCATATTCACCGCTGGTGGAATAAAGTTCGGACACCAGTTCGGTTTTATAGATGGCGTCGGCGACATCATAGGTCTTGCCGGGCTCGCATTGAAGCTGAACAAAAATGGGCTTCACGGACATCTCCCGTATTGAAACTTTCAAGGCACGGCTCTGCGCCACGCATCACGGCGCACTATTGGCTGAGCCGCATCGTTCTTGCAAGACCGCGCAAGGGTTTAAGCGGAAAACTCGCCGGCCTCGACGCCGGTTCCACCTCCTGCCTCGGAAACGATCCAGCGCCGAAAGCTTTCAAGCGGCGCGTAACCGGCGCGATCCGGCATGCAGGCGAGATAATACGCCTCCTCGCTTTCCGCCTCGCCGGCAACGGCCGCGACAAGTCGGCCGCTTCGCAACTCCTCTTCGATCATGAAAGCAGGAATGAGCGACACACCGAGACCGGCGCTCGCCGCTTCGGCGATGGTGGTGAACTGATCGAAAAGCATGCCGTGTACATTGTCGAATACCACGCCGTGACTGCGAAACCATTGCTCCCAGGCATCGGGTCGGGTTGTCATGTGGAGTAGCGGCACATGAAGCAGATCATCAGGCGTTGAAAATCGGTGTCGCGTTTTGAAAGCGGGGCTGCATACGGCAACGATCTTTTCGTGCATCAGGAAAACAAGTTCGGTACCCGGCCAGTGCGGCAAGCCGAAATGAATCGCCGCATCGACCGTATCAGTCTTGAAATCGAAAAGCGAAGACCGCGTCAGAAGATTGACGGAAATACCCGGGTGGCGTGCGATAAAAGCGGGTAGGCGCGGCACGAGCCAGCGTGTGCCGAAGCTTGGCAGCACCCCGAGATTGAGCGTGCCGCCATCCGGATTGGCGCGCAGATTGAGGGAAGCCGTCGATATGCGCCGCAGGGCTTCGCGTATTTCCCGGCCATAACCCTCCCCTGCCCTTGTCAACCGGATCGTCTGTCGCTCGCGAAGGAACAGCGCCGCCCCGAGCTGTTCTTCGAGGGCCAGGATTTGCCGGCTGACGGCACCCTGGGTCAGGCCGAGCTCCCGCGCAGCTGCGGTAACGCTGCCGGTGCGCGAAGCGGCTTCGAATGCCGCGAGTAGCGAAAGCGACGGCAAAAAACGGCGAGGCGGCAGAACCATATTCCCTCATGGAATGAACTCTTGACGATATGTCGATATTCAACAGGCGGCGAGGCTTGTAAAGTCTTATAAACAAGGGCTTGTCACTCATACGAAAACCAAATGAACTCGCCCGGACATGGTGGAACGATGTATAATGACCCCCGCTCGCACGGCCTCTGGGAAAAGACCGCGCCGCAGCCACCCGCAACCGCTGCGTTAAAAGGCTCCGTGGCTGCCGATGTCGTTATCGTCGGTGGCGGTTTCACCGGGCAATCTGCGGCGCTCCACCTCGCCGAACGGGACATAAATGTCGCCCTGCTCGAAGCCAGGAAAATCGGCTTCGGCGGCGCGGGGCGCAATGTCGGCCTTGTCAATGGCGGCATGTGGGTCATGCCGAAGGAATTGCCTGGCGTGCTGGGCGAAACTTACGGCGAGCGGCTTCTCGGCCTTCTGGGCAATGCGCCACTTCTCGTGCGAGACCTGGTGGAAAAACACGCAATTCCCTGCGAGATCGAAAAAAACGGAACGCTGCATTGCGCAGTTGGTGAAAAAGGGCTCCGTGAAATCCGCGAACGCTGCGAACAATGGGCCGAAAGGGGCGCGCCCGTTCGTGTTCTCGATGCAGAGGAAACGGCCAGACGCACGGGCACGACAGCCTATTCCGGCGCACTTCTGGATACCCGCGCAGGCACAATTCAGCCGCTCGCCTATGTTCGCGGTCTCGCCGCCGCCGCGCAGAAGGCGGGCGCACGGCTGTATACGGATAGCCCCGTGGTAGCCACCGAACGCAACGGTGGACAATGGGTCGTGAAGACGCCAAACGGATCGGTAACTGCCAAATGGATCGTGGTGGCGACCGAAGCCTACAGCACGGGACCGTGGCAGGTCGTTCGCGATGAACAGATTTATCTGCCCTATTTCAACTTCGCGACCAGACCTCTCGGCGACAATCTGCAAAAAAGCATCCTCCCCGGCCGCGAGGGCTGCTGGGACACGAAGGAAATTCTCTCATCCTTCCGCATGGACAAGGCTGGCCGGCTGGTCTTCGGCAGTGTCGGGGCGCTGCGCGGCACGGGTGCCGCCATTCACCGCGCCTGGGCGAAACGGTCGTTGAAGCGGCTTTTTCCGCAGCTTGGGGATACCGAGTTCGAGTGTGAATGGTACGGCCAGATCGGTATGACCGACAATGCCGTGCCCCGCTTTCACAAATTCGCCGAAAATGTCGTCGGCTTTTCAGGCTATAATGGCCGCGGCATCGCACCGGGCACGGCCTTCGGCAAAGTCATTGCACAGCATGTTCTCGGTGAGATAACCGAAGCGGAATTGCCTTTGCCTTTAACGGAACCAAAAGCGCAGCCCTTCAGGGCTCTGAAGGAAGCCTATTACGAAGCAGGTGCACAGATAGCCCATTTCGCCGGCGAGCGTTTTTGATCCGACTTACGGTCCGACAGAAACATTGGGCCCGATATCTGATTACGACCTTTGCCGTTTCTTGTGTGCTTGCCATCCCCCACAGCTGTCACGGCGTTTCAGTCAGCCCAAATCTTCGGTCTGAAAAGACACTCCCGTGGCGCAGACGCTCATCCCATGCATTCCTGTTGCAAGCAGAGAACTGAGGTTGGAAGCCCCCCAACCCCGGGAATTTTGTCATCCTTCGATATATCCTTGAAAATATAATGAATGCGCGATAGGCCTATCGATATATTCATATGAATATCTCGTACCGGGGCATCACACCATGAGACTTTTGCGTCGCAGCTTCTTCAAAACCATCGCCACAGTGACGTCCTTCTGGCTGGCGGCCTCCTTTGCAGCCGTTCCGGCCCATGCCGCCGAAAAAGTCACGGTGTTTGCCGCAGCCAGCATGAAAAACGCACTGGACGGCATCAACGCCGAGTGGGCGAAGGAAAGCGGTAATGAAGCGGCGGCTTCTTATGCCGCAAGTTCAGCGCTCGCCAAGCAGATCGAGCAGGGCGCACCAGCGGATATCTTTATTTCCGCCGACCTTGCATGGATGGATCATGTCGCTGAAAAGAAGCTGATCAACGCTGACAGCCGCTCCAATCTTCTAGGCAACCGCATCGTTCTCGTCGCTCCCGCCGACAAGGCCAAGCCGGTCGAGATCAAGCAGGGCTTTGATCTTGGGGCTCTGGTAGGTGACGGCCGCCTGGCCATGGGCGCGGTGGATTCCGTACCCGCCGGCAAATACGGCAAGGCCGCGCTGGAAAAACTCGGCGTCTGGTCGTCGGTCGAACAAAAGGTCGCCGGCGCGGAAAGCGTGCGTGCCGCCCTGCTGCTCGTCTCGCGCGGAGAGGCGCCCTATGGCATCGTCTACCAAACCGATGCGGCTGCCGATCCCGGTGTGAAGATCGTCGGCACGTTCCCTGGAGACAGCCATCCGCCGATCATCTATCCCGTGGCCATTCTTTCGGAGGCAAAATCGCCGGCGGCAAAAGCCTATCTGAATTTCCTGAAGTCCGAAAAGGCAACGCCCTTCTTCGAAAAACAGGGCTTCACGGTCTTGAAATAAACTGCTTTCCCTGGCCCAGGGGCCGCAAGAGATGACGGTTACGGGATATGGCGTTGCATTGGTGGACACTCAGCCCTGAAGAATGGACGGCGATCAGGCTCAGCCTGTGGGTGTCCTCCGTTGCCATGCTCGCCAGCCTGCCGCTCGGCATTCTCATCGCCTTGGCGTTGGCGCGCGGCCGCTTCTGGGGCAAGTCTCTCCTCAACGGCATCGTCCACCTGCCGCTTATCCTGCCGCCCGTCGTAACCGGTTTTCTGCTGCTGGTTCTCTTCGGCCGCCGGGGCGCGATCGGACAATTTCTCGACAGCTGGTTCGGCATCGTCTTCTCCTTCCGGTGGACGGGAGCAGCTCTCGCATGCGCTGTTATGGCCTTTCCGCTGATGGTGCGCTCCATCCGCCTTTCCATCGAAGCGGTGGATCGCAAGCTGGAAGAGGCGGCGGGAACATTGGGGGCCAATCCGCTCTGGGTGTTCCTCACCGTTACCCTGCCACTGACCCTGCCCGGCATCATCGCCGGCATGATTCTCGCTTTCGCCAAGGCCATGGGCGAATTTGGCGCGACCATCACTTTCGTTTCAAACATTCCGGGCGAAACGCAGACATTGTCCGCCGCCATCTACACCTTCACGCAGGTCCCGGGCGGCGACGCCGGTGCGCTGCGGCTTACAATCGTTTCGGTTACGATTTCCATGCTCGCTCTGCTCGTCTCGGAATTGCTGGCCCGCGTAATCGGCAAACGGATGAGCATGGAATGACGCTTTCGGTTTCCATCCGCCACCGTCTTGGCGCCTTCGAACTTGACGCGTCATTCACGTCCGAAGGCGGAGTGACCGCGCTTTTCGGGCGCTCGGGCTCCGGCAAAACCTCAATGATACGCATCATCGCCGGCCTCCTGCGACCGGATGATGGACAAGTTTCACTTGATGGCAAAGTGCTGACCGACAGCGAAAAACGACTGTTTCTGCCGGCGCACAAACGCCATTTCGGTTATGTCTTTCAGGAAGCGCGGCTCTTCCCGCATCTCAGCGTCGCCCAAAACCTGAACTATGGCAGGTGGTTCACTGCGAATAAAACCACGGGCACGGATGGGGACCATATCGTCGACATGCTCGGCATTGGCCATCTTCTGCACCGACGCCCGAACAAACTTTCCGGCGGCGAAAAGCAACGTGTGGCTATCGGCCGCGCCCTGCTTTCTTCACCCAGATTGCTGCTGATGGACGAGCCGCTCGCCTCGCTGGACGAACAGCGGAAAGCGGAGATCATTCCATATCTCGAACGGCTGCGGGACGAGACGAAAATCCCTGTTGTCTATGTCAGCCACTCGATCCACGAGGTCGCCCGTCTGGCCGATCGCATCATTGTTATGAAGGACGGAACGGTGGAAACGCAGGGAAAAGCCGCCGAGGTGCTGGCAGGACCCGATTTCAGCACCCATCTCGAAAGGCGCGAGGCGGGCAGCATTCTTTCCGGGCGCATTGAAAGCTTCGACGAGCGGCATGGGCTTGCCGCCGTAAAGCTAAAAACCATGCTGCTTCACGTTCCGGCAAAAAGCGAAATATGCGGCAGCCCGGTGCGCGTGCTCATACCCGCACGCGATGTAATGCTTGCAACCGTAAAACCTGAAGGCTTGAGCGCGCTCAACATTTTCAACGGCCGTGTCGCAAACGTTTCCGTGAGCGAAGACGCCATGGTCACGGTTCAGGTGGATTGCGGCGGTGACATCATCCAGTCGCGCATCACAGACCTCTCTCGCGAAAGGTTGCAGCTGGAACCCGGAAAACCGGTGCATGCAATCATAAAGTCAGCGGCTATCGATCCCTATTGAGAGCAGCGTCAGGATTGCGGTTGGCCTCCAGCCAGTCGATATCCTGATGTAGGGCTTCGTTCATCCGCATTTGCATGTCGCGATAACGCGCCAGCAATTCGGTGCCGAAGACGGTCAGCGCCGCCCCGCCGCCCTGTTTGCCGCCGCGCTGCGATTCGATAACCGGTTGTCGAAACATATGGTTCAGCGCATCCACCAACAGCCACGCGCGGCGATATGACATGTCCATCGCCCGCCCGGCGGCGGAGATCGAGCCGGTCTCGACAATCAGTTCCATCAATTCGATCTTGCCGTGGCCGAGGCGTTGTCCGGGCGGAAAATCAATGCGAAGGACAGGTTTCAGTGGCGGAAGAGCCTCACTCATCGGTTAAAGGCTCCGTCCATGAAGATCGCGATAGGCCTTTTGCGCTCCATCCACCGGAAAGGCCGTCGCCTCATAGACGCCACGCGCCACGGCCCGCGCCATCACAATGGTGGCAAGATGGCAAAGTTCGGCGAAATGAACGCCGCCCTCAAGCGGCTTCTCGCCCGTCGCGGCCGCGAACATGGTGTCACCGTCACTCGGCAAATGGGCGGGCAGAACGGCGCGGGCCAACCCGTCATGCGCCATAATGGAAAGGCGATGTGCCTGCGCTTTCGTGAGTGCGGCATCCGTCACCACCGTACCGATGGTCGTTGCCGTGAGATTGACCCCCTTGAGGCGCAAGGCGGTATTTTCAGGCTCAAACCGTTGCGGAAACCCGCTTCCGCCAAACTCATCCGCCACCTCAAACGGAGCAGACCAGAAATGCCGGCTCGCACCGAGGGTTGCCGAGCCAAGCGCATTGACGGCGACAATAGCCGCCACTTTATATCCGCCGGAACTGACAGCACTTGCCGACCCCAACCCTCCCTTGAAGGTCGCGGTCGTTGCTCCCGTCCCGGCACCGACCGTGCCGAGTTCGAAAGGCGCCGCACGCGCCGCCTTGAAAGCCGCATATCCCATGTCGCGATAGGGCGAATGCAAACCCCAGTCCTTGTCGCCGCCATTCAGAAGATCCATGAGGATCGCCTGCGGCACGATGGGTACGCGGGTGGAACCGACCTGAAGGCCGCGGCCGATCTCGCGCAGCCCGGCCTGAACGCCGCCTGCCGCATCAAGCCCAAAGGCCGAGCCGCCCGACAGCACTAAGGCATCCACGGTTTCAACCGTCATCGCCGGGTCGAGCAGGCCCGTGTCACGCCCGCCAGGCGCACCGCCCAGAACAGAACCTGAGGCAATGGCGGGCTTTTCAAAAACAATCGCCGTAACACCGGAGCCAAGGGAAAGATCGGTAACACTGCCGACCGAAACGCCGTCTATGTCAGTCAGAAGATTGGTGAGTGCCGCCATGCCTTTTCCCTTTTCTCCCGGTATCCCGCCACCATCAGGCACTGTCAACGCAAAACGTGACACGCCTGAGGTCGGCGACGAGCCGCGATCAGGAAAAAACCGCAGTCCCGATCACGGGCGTCGAGGGAACGGCCATGTCCCGCGGCTCCAGCGGTCCGGAAATATATGCCTGATGGCCGGCTTCTATCGCCAGAGCAAAAGCTTCGGCCATGCCGGCCGGGTCTCCCGCCCCCGCCACCGCCGTGTTGAGCAGAACGGCATCGTATCCAAGCTCCATTACGGTGACTGCATGCGACGGGCGGCCGATACCGGCATCAACAATCAAAGGTATGTCGGGGAAACGCGCCCGCATGGATTTCAGCGCCACCAGATTGAGCGGTCCCATGGCGCTACCAATCGGTGCGCACCACGGCATCAAAACCTTGCAGCCCGCCTCCAGCAGCTTCTCGGCGACGACCAGATCGTCGGTCGTATAGGGAAAGACCTCAAAACCATCGTCGCAGAGGATTTTCGCGGCTTCCACAAGCGCAAAGACATCGGGCTGCAGCGTATCGTGATGGCCGATGACCTCCAGCTTGATCCAGTTGGTGCGAAACACCTCGCGCGCCATCTTTGCCGTCAGCACAGCTTCCTTGGCGGTGTGGCAGCCAGCCGTATTCGGCAGGACGTTTCGATCCAGTTCGCGGATCAGTTCGAAAAACTGCCCGCCTTTCCTGCCGCCCGCCGTTTCCCGGCGCAGCGAAATCGTCAGAATATCCGTGTTGCTGGCCCGGACCGCATTCTCGAGCACGGCGGGGGATGGGTACCGCGCCGTGCCAAGGAGAAGACGGGACGAGACCTCACGGCCATAAAGCATCAGCATGGCTCAGCCTCCCTGCATCGGCGAGAGAATTTCGACGCGGTCAAAATCCTTCAGTTGATAATCGGCGCGCTCTTCCGAGTGCACGAGTTCGCCATTCACCGCCGTCGCCAGCCAATCGCCTTCGTATTCGAGGCTGGCAAGCAGGCCGGCCAGCGTCTCGGCGGCGAGATCAAGCTCGTCGCCATTGACAAGAAGTTTCATGATCCTGTTCCTTCTGAGAGAGTTTGGCGAATGATGTCAGCCGCGTGCCGCGCCATGGCCGGAGAAAGCAGAAAGCCGTGCCGGTGCGCGCCGTTGATGAAAATGGTCCGGCAGTCCTGCATGACCCTGGGGAGATTGTCGGGATAAGCAGGACGCACACCCGTGCCGGATTCGATGATCCGAGCTTCCGCAAAAGCCGGATGCACGGCATAGGCGGCATTCAGGAACTCCATCATCGAACGGACGGAAATGGCCCCGGCATCCTCCGTCTCGATCATCGTCGCGCCCACCATGAAGCGTCCAGACTCGCGCGGGACGATGTAAAGCGGAATGCGCGGATGCAACAGCCGGACGGGACGGGAGAGGGATAGCTCCGAGGTAGCGAGGTAGAGCATCTCTCCCCGCACGCCGCGTAGGTTGGAAATTTCTCCCACTGCCGCAGCTCCGGTGCAGTCCACCGCCCGGTCGAACAATCGTTCATCGACAGGGATGCCCATGTGGAACCGCACACCCATGGTAGAAAGCCGCTCATGCAGCGATTTCAGCGCGAGACGCGGATCGAGATGCCCCTCGCCCGGGAAATAAAGCCCGGAGCGGAAGCGACCCGCAAGATCGGGCTCCAGAGCGGCGATCTCGCCCTCATCCACCCAGCGATAACCGGTGGTCCGCGATGCGAAACGCGTAAGCTCTGCCCTGTCGCGTACTGGCGCGACGACCAGCGTGCCATTGCGAACCACAAGGCCGGGAGTTGCCTCGTCCCACCAGTCAAGCGCCACCATGCCAAGCGTCAGGACCGCTTCCTCCGCATTTTCGCGCTCACACCAGGGCGCCAGCATGCCGCCGGCATAAAACGACGCTCCACGAGAAGGCTCGGCATTGCGCTCCGACACCTCGACAACAACGCCCCTCCGCGCCAGTTCGAAGGCCGCCGTCAAACCGGCGACCCCCGTTCCCTTGACAAGGACGTGCATTTTATTCGGCATTCGCAGGCGTCGGAAGCGGCATGTAAAGCTCACCGCCTTCCTTGAAGCGCGCGGCCATGGCCTCAAGCCCCTCCTTCTGCGCCTCGGCGCGGATGTCGTGGGAAATCCGCATCGAGCAGAATTTCGGTCCGCACATGGAGCAGAAATGCGCAACCTTGTGCGCCTCCTTCGGCAGCGTCTCGTCATGGAAGGACCGAGCCGTATCGGGATCGAGCGACAGGTTGAACTGATCCTCCCAGCGGAACTCGAACCTTGCACGTGACAACGCGTCGTCCCGCACTTGCGCGGCCGGATGCCCCTTGGCGAGATCGGCGGCGTGAGCGGCGATCTTGTAGGTAATGACACCCACCTTCACGTCATTACGATCCGGCAGACCGAGGTGTTCCTTCGGCGTAACGTAGCAGAGCATGGCGGTCCCGAACCAGCCGATCATTGCAGCACCAATGCCAGACGTGATGTGGTCGTAACCGGGCGCAATGTCCGTGGTCAGCGGCCCAAGCGTATAGAAGGGCGCTTCGCCGCAGGTCTTCAACTGCTTGTCCATATTCTCCTTGATCTTGTGCATCGGCACGTGGCCGGGGCCTTCGATCATCACCTGGCAATCCTTTGCCCAGGCGATCTGCGTCAACTCGCCCAGCGTTTCCAGCTCCGCAAACTGCGCCGCATCATTGGCGTCAGCGATCGAGCCGGGACGCAGGCCATCGCCCAGCGAGAAGGAGACGTCGTAAGCGCGGCAGATGTCGCAAATCTCGTCGAAATGCTCATAGAGGAAACTTTCCTTGTGGTGATGCAGACACCACTTGGCCATGATCGAGCCGCCGCGTGAGACGATGCCGGTGACGCGGTTGACGGTGAGCGGGATGTAATGCAGCCTGACGCCGGCATGGATGGTGAAATAATCCACACCCTGCTCCGCCTGCTCGATCAGCGTATCGCGGAACACTTCCCAATTGAGGTCTTCGGCAATGCCATTGACCTTCTCCAGCGCCTGATAAAGCGGCACCGTGCCGATCGGCACCGGCGAATTGCGGATGATCCATTCGCGGATATTGTGGATGTTGCGGCCAGTCGACAGGTCCATGACGGTATCTGCACCCCAGCGGATGGCCCAAACCATCTTCTCAACCTCTTCCGCCATGGAGGAGGTGACGGCGGAATTGCCGATATTGGCATTGATCTTGACGAGAAAATTGCGGCCGATGATCATCGGCTCAAGTTCAGGGTGGTTGATATTGGCTGGAATGATGGCGCGGCCCGACGCCACTTCCTGACGCACAAATTCCGCCGTGACATAATCAGGAATATGCGCGCCGAAACTCTCACCGTCACGCACGAGCTTCTCCTTCGCTGCCTCGCGCCCGAGATTTTCGCGAATGGCGATGAATTCCATTTCCGGCGTGATAATGCCGGCCCTAGCATAGGCAAGTTGCGTCACTGCCTTGCCCGCCGTCGCTTTCAGCGGCTGATGACGCACGCCAAATTCAGGCGTCAGGCGCTCACCGGTGGCGAAACCATTATCTTCCGGTTTGACGTGCCGTCCCTCGTAAGCCTCGACATCACCGCGCGCGACGATCCAGTCATGACGCAGACGCGGCAGACCTTTTTCGATCAGGACCGGATGGTTGGGGTCGGTATAGGGACCTGAGGAATCATAAACCGTGACCGGCGGCTCGCCCGCCGTCGGGTGCACTGCGATCTCGCGCATCGGTACGCGGATATGCGGATGCAAAACGCCCGGCTTATGGATTTTCGTGGAGGCGGCATGCGGGCCGGTTGTAACGACGAGCGGTATAGTCTTGGCAGCGATATTCATCTTGAGGCTCCAAAGTTTAACAGTGGAGACCCAGTTCGAGCCGGAATGATGGAAAATACCTGTGTGCCGAAACGCGGCGCCATGCGCCGCCCGACATCAGGTCTTTGCACCGTCCCTACGCCAGTATGAACTGGATCAGGTTCAACGGGTCACTGCGCATGAAAGCAGAATCTCAGCCCCTTGACGGGACACCCCTGGTGAATGGCCCCAGCAAAAAACACCCTTAGGCTTTTGTCAAGACCGGCGATCCATGCTTGGCAAAGGTGCGGGAATGGCGCATGCTGCCGTTAGTTGTAATTAACCTAACGGTTTAGGCGAATATTATCGTTTGCAACGTAACCATAAGCACAAACCATCCTGATGTGAAATTCATGGGAGATACGTCGGAATGAATGCGACTATACGTGAAATACTGGCAAAATTCGGCCAGCTTCCAACCCCCGTCGATACGATTGCAGATGAAGCCGATCTTTACGCGGCGGGCCTTTCTTCCTTTGCATCGGTGCAATTGATGCTCGGCATCGAAGAAGCATTCGATATCGAATTCCCGGACAATCTGCTGAACCGCAAGTCTTTCGCCAGCATCAAGGCCATTGAAGACACTGTTAAACTCATTCTCGATGGTAAAGAGGCAGCCTGATGAACGTCACCGTCGCGCCGCAGGATGAAACGCTGTCCGCGCGCGCGGGCCGTGTCGCGGCAATTGCCGCCAAATATGCGGACGAGGTGGATGTCACCGGCCGCTTTCCGCAGGAAGCCGTTGATGCATTGAGGCAGGAACGTCTGCTCGGCATACAGGTCCCCTCACTGCTGGGCGGCGAAGGCGCCTCCCTTCAGGAAATCGCCGATATCTGCGCTCGGCTTGGGCAGGGCTGTTCGGCAACGGCGATGATTTTCGCCATGCACCACATCAAACTGTCGAGTCTTGTGGAACATGGAGAGGCGAGCGCATGGCACGCGGACTTCATGCGCCGCGTCGCCGGCGAACAGCTTCTGCTCGGTTCCGCCACCACCGAAGGCGGCATCGGCGGCAATCTGCGTAACTCCATCTGCGCAATCGAAGTCGAAGGTGGTAGCTGCCGGCTGGAGAAGGACGCCACGGTCATTTCTTATGGCAGCAACGCCGATGCGATCCTGATTACGTCACGCGCCCACAAGGATGCCGCGCCCGCCGATCAGGTGATGACCGTCTTCCTGAAAAACCAGTATACGCTTGAGAAGACCCATGTTTGGGATACGCTCGGCATGCGTGGCACCTGTTCGGACGGCTTCCTGTTTCGCGGGCAAGCGCCGGCGGCGCAGATTTTCCCAAAGCCTTTCGCGGAAATCGCTGCACAATCCATGCTTGCAAGCTCGCATCTCCTATGGAGTGCCGTTTGGTATGGCATCGCCTCGGATGCGGTGCTGCGCGCCCAGTCTTTTGTCAGAGCCGCGGCCCGCAAGTCCCCCGGAACGGCTCCTCCCGGCGCGATCCGTCTAGCCGAGGTTTCCACCAAGCTGCAGGTGGTGAAATCCAACATCATAGCCGGTATCAAGGCTTACGAAGAGACCAAGAGCGACGCCGAAAAACTAATGTCGATGGCGTTTGCGGTGGCCATGAACAATGTAAAAATCTGCTCTTCGGAAACCATTCTCGAGATCATCGACCACGCCATGCTGGTCTGCGGCATCATGGGCTACAAGAACGGCACGCCCTACAGCCTCGGCCGGCACTTGCGCGACGCGCATTCCGCCCGCCTGATGATTTCCAACGACCGTATTCTCGGCAATTCCGCCAATCTCCTGCTGGTTCACAGGCAGGATACGAGCCTTTTGGGATAAGACCATGGACATGCAAACATCGTTCCTCGATCGACTGTTCGAAGAAGGCCTGCTGATTGAAACCGGTGTGGACGGTCTTTATGGACGCAGCGGCCAGTTCGAGGACGTGATTGCCGCCTTCGAGCGGCTGATCGACCGCACGGGCGGCGCTGACGGCGCCGAAGCGATCCGTTTCCCGCCCGGCATCAACCGCGCCTATTTCGAAAAAAGCGGTTACATGAAGAGCTTCCCGCAGCTCGCCGGCACGGTCCATTCTTTCTGCGGCTGCGAACTCGACCATGTCAGCCTGCTGAAGACCATGGATGAGGGCGGCGACTGGACCAAGGACCAGAAAGCGACCGACATCGTGCTGACGCCGGCGGCCTGCTACCCGCTTTATCCGACGATCGCCAAGCGCGGCGCACTGCCTGCCGGCGGCGGCCTCTATGACATTCAGTCCTATTGCTTCCGCCACGAGCCCTCCAAGGATCCGGCACGCCAGCAGCTTTTCCGCATGCGCGAATATGTCTGCATGGGCACCGAGGCCAACGTCACCGAATTCCGCCAGACCTGGATGGATCGCGGCGTTGAGATGATGAAAGCGGTCGGGCTCGATGTCACCATCGATATCGCCAACGATCCTTTCTTCGGCCGCGCGGGCAAGATGCTCGCCAACAACCAGCGCGACCAGAACCTGAAATTCGAACTGTTGATCCCGGTCACGTCAACGACCAGCCCGACAGCCTGCATGAGCTTTAACTACCATCAGGACGCCTTCGGCCAGAAATGGGGTCTGAACCTCGATAATGGCGATGTCGCGCACACCGCCTGCGTCGGTTTCGGCCTTGAACGCATCGCGCTAGCGCTGTTTGCGCATCATGGCCTCGACGTCAAGAAATGGCCTGCGAAAGTCGTGGAAACACTCTGGGGCTGATTATCCATGCGGCAGATTTTCCCCGGTCTCGATCCCAAAAACTATGTGCAGCATCCGCTCCATTCTTCCGAGCGGATGTGGCCGGAAACCAATTGCTACATAGACCTGTGGATCGAGGTACTGGCCTCGAAAGGCTTATCCCCGGAAGCCATGTTCGGTTTCACCCTGACGCAGGATTTCGAGGGTGACCAGTTCACCTTCTTCAAGGTGCCGCTGGAGGATCTCGAAGCGCTTTACGGCGTTCGCGTCACCGAACTGGCGATCTTCGACAGGGTGGAAAACCACATTGAGGCGCAGCTGGAACGCGGCCGCATCTGCCTGATCGAGATGGACAGTTTCTATATGCCCGATACCCATGGGGTGGGCTATAAAAAGGAGCACGGCAAAACCACCGTCGCCATCAACCGGCTAGACTTGGCAAACCGGGAACTCGACTATTTCCACAATGCCGGCTTTTTCCATCTGTCAGGCGAAGATTTCGACGGATTGTTCCAGCATCACCTCGCCGAGACCGATCCGCCCTTCCTGCCCTACACCGAATTTGCGAAATTCGCAGACAGCAATCCGTCGCCGGCACATATTCGCAAAACGGCCGAGCGGCTGCTGAGATTTCATTTTTCAAGACGGCCATCCGCCAATCCGGTTAGGGCTTTTTCAGCCGTGTTTCCGGCGCAGGTGGAAAAGGTCGCCGACAGGCCTTTTGGCTTTTTCCACAAATATGCCTTCAACACGCTGCGCCAGCTCGGCGCCAATTTCGAACTGGCGGCAAGCCACCTCGAATGGCTGGACGCGGATAGTTTTTCTGAGGCGAAGAACCACGCGCTAAAAATCTCCGAAGTTGCCAAGACCGTGCAGTTCCAGCTTGCCCGCGCCGTCACCCGCCGCAAATTCGATGCGCTGGCCACCGTGCTCAATCCGGCCGCGGACGCGTGGGATGGTCTGATGCAAAGCCTTGGCAAAAAACTGTCTGATGCCAGCGAGGCCGCGTGAGGACCTATCTTCCGGGTGAAAGCGAGGAATTGCTGAGCGAAGGCTGGACGCTGGCGCTGACGCCCGCCGATGCCTATGAAACGCCCTCCGATATTCCCGCCTCGCTCGAAAGCCTCCATGTCTCCGTTCCCGGAACCGTGGCGCAGGCTTTGGAAGCCGCTGAAAAGTTCGACCGCCTCGCTCCGACGCCCCTCAATGACAGGGACGCCTGGTACAGGCTGACGATGATTTCCGATGTCCGGGAGCGTGCCACCCTGCGCTTCGACGGTCTTTCCACCATCGCGGAGATCTTCTTCAACGGTGAGCTGATCGCGGCAAGCCAAAGCATGTTTGAAAGACTGGAAGTGCCTGTGGAACTGACGGGGGCGGATGAACTCGCGATCTGCTTCAGAGCGCTGGCACCCCGACTTGAAAAAACCGGTCCCCGCGCTCGCTGGCGGCCGCAAATGATGAATACGCAGGGGCTGCGGCTGATCCGCACCACTGCACTGGGTTATATGCCTGGATGGTGCCCGGAAATACACGCCGCCGGCCCATGGCGACCCATCAGCCTGATACGGCAGAACGGAATTCTCTGCACGCTGCAATCTTCGCTGGACGGGGCCGGAACGGGAACGGTCAGCATCGCGCTGCAAGGTAGCCGCCCGATAAAGTCGGCAAAGCTTGGCTGCGCCGGTTACAGCGCCGATCTTTCTCTCGACGAGGGCGGCACACTTTCCGGCGAACTGCGCATAACTGATGTGGAACAATGGTGGCCACACACGCATGGCAGGCCAACTCTGCATGACGTCGTTCTTGAGCTGGACGGCACACAATATCGCCTTGCACGCACGGGCTTCCGGCAGGTCGAGATCGATCACGGCGAAGACGGTAAAGGTTTCGGCCTCAGGGTGAACGGTCAACCGGTGTTCTGCCGTGGCGCGGTCTGGACGACGGCCGACATCGTGCGCCTGCCGGGAACGAGGCCGGACTACGAGCCATGGCTTCGAAAAGCAGCGGAAGCAGGCATGAACATGATCCGCATCGGCGGCACCATGACCTATGAAACCCCGGAATTCTTCGCACTTTGCGACGAACTCGGCATCATGGTCTGGCAGGACGCCATGCTCGCCAATTTCGATTATCCGGCAAGGGACGAGAGTCTGCGCCAGCACATCGTCACGGAAATCTCGCAGTTCCTTGAAGCCACCGCGCTTTCTCCATCGCTCGCCATCTTTTGCGGTGGCAGTGAAATGTACCAGCAGGGCGCGATGCTCGGCCTTCCGGAACAGATATGGAAGGGAACGCTGACCGAAGAGGTTCTGCCAGAACTTCTTGCCGACAAGCGGCCGGACGCGGCCTATGTCGCCAATTCCCCCTCCGGCGGCGCATTGCCCTTTTTTCCGAACACCGGGGTCGGCCATTATTACGGCGTCGGCGCCTATTGCCGTCCGCTGGAAGATGCGCGTCGCGCCGGTCTGCGCTTTGCCGCCGAGTGCCTGGCCTTCGCCAATGTTCCCGAACAGGAAACGCTTGACAGGTATCTACCCGGCGTGGCCGTGCACGATCCACGGTGGAAAGCGCGTGCACCGCGCGATCGCGGCGCCTCCTGGGATTTCGAGGATGTTCGCGATCACTATCTGAAGCTGCTTTACGATGTCGAACCGGACGTTCTGCGGCGAGAAGACGGCGGTCTTTATCTCGACATGTCCCGGGCCGCGACGGCCGAAGTCATGGAGGCGACTTTCGCCGAATGGCGGCGCAGCGGTTCATCCTGCCAGGGCGCTCTTGTCTGGACCCTGCAGGACCTCCTTCCCGGTGCAGGCTGGGGTATCATCGATGCCACCGGCAGGCCGAAATCCGTCTGGCATGCGCTGAAAAGGGCGTTTCGCCCCGTCCAAGTCAATCTGCTCGACGAGGGCATGAACGGGTTGGACATTCAGCTGATCAACGAGACCGGCGACACCTTCGAGGGCATGCTCGAACTCACCTGCCTGCGCGACGGCGCCCAGCCCGTCGTTCATGCCAAGCGGTCGATCACGCTGTCATCGCGACAGAGCCAGACGATTGCCGCGACTGATCTGTTCGGGGCGTTTTTCGATACGACCTACACTTACCGTTTCGGCCCGCCGTCCCATGATGTCACGGTGGCCCGGCTTCGCGACGTTGCGACCGGACAAGTCATTGCTGATGCATTCCATTTTCCGCTCGGCCGGAAAAAGGCGCTGCAGGCGGCAAACCTCCAGGTCGCCATCAGCCAAAACAACGATATCTGGTCGCTTGAGATCGGCACTGACCGTCTGGCGCAGTCTGTCCATGTTGCCGCAGAAGGTTACCGCGCTTCGGAAAACTGGTTCCACCTTGCTCCCGGCGAGAGCAGAAAGATCGGCCTTGTGCCGGAGACCGCAGGATCTCAGACGCCTCCTTCCGGTGACGCGGTGTCATTGGGGTCCAGGCGGCGATTTTCCTTTTAGGGCCACGCGCGTCACGGTCTCCATATAGGTTCTCTTCGCCTCAGGCGTGGAGAGGTTGTGGTCGGCATCGGGGATGATGGTCAGCGACACATTTCGATAGGCGGACAGCCCCTGCCCGTCGGCGTCGAAATAATAGCGGAAATGCTCCAGACCATCATCATTGTCGCTGTAAAGCAGATTGACGGCAGTCCCTTTTGCTTTCAGCAGATCGAAAGCGCGGTATACGGCCCGTCCTTCCTCGCTGCCACGGCGGAACAGCCTCGCGGTTTTTGTCGAAAGCTTCTTCATCGTCGCCTTGACGATATTCAATCCGGCACTGACAACATCCACATCGCCGCTGATGAGACGCTTGAACGTGGCGCCCTGACGAAAGCGCTGACTGTATTCCCCAAAGGAACGGGGCCGCTTGTGCAACGCCTCATCGACCGAACGGCCTTTCCGCCAGTGGAAGACAACCGGGTTCACGGCAACCACCGCTTCAATCCTGTCATCGACAAGCGCGCCGTTGAAGGCGAGGTATGCGCCGCTACATCGGCCCGCCGCGATGAACGGACCATTGCTGCCCCGTTCTAGGAAATCGAGCGCGGCGGACACATCGTCATTCTGCGCGGCATCGTAAAGAACCTGATCCGGCACGCCTTTGACCGGCGGACTATCGGCAATGTTGGCCGCATCGAAACGGAGGGAAGCGACACCCTCCCGGGCAAGCGCCCGGGCGATCTGCACCGAAAGCCTGCCCCAGCCCGCGTGCCGGTCATAGGCCGCCCCGAGCAGCAAAACCGAGGAGACCGCACGCCGGTCGTCCGGTGTGCAGGAAACGCCAAAAAGTCGCCCGCCCTCACCAAACTGCACCGGCTGTTCGAAAAAACCCTGACCGCGCTGCGCCGCGTTGATGACGAAATCAGCCGGGCAGGCCGCGGAGCCTGAGGCCTGTGTCTGCGAAGAGACCCAGCCCACCAGCCGGCTCACCACATTTTCCGATATTTTCGACAGCGTGGGACTGGAAACGAGATCGTCATAGCCCGAAAATTCGGCCTCCTCCACCTCACCGCCGATTGCGGTGAGGTGTGTGGCGAAATCACCGTCCGTGACGCGGCCCGGCCTCGACAGAACGAGAATGCGGCGAGCCGGAGCGGCATCGAGATTCGAAAGATTGATCTTCTTGACGGTATCGGCCACACCGGCTGGCATCGCCATGCCGGCGATTGCACCAGCCTGTGGCATGCGTTGGCTGGCACGCAGGCCAAGTCCATCGTCGATCATCGAAGACCACATCGCCAGTTCGCGCAGATAGGCACGTCCTGAGACGACGGGTGCCAGAAACGCCATGGAACTGGCGGCTCCGGCAAGCGCCTCCGCAGCGATCGGGCAACCGAGGCCCTGGGCGATGACGACCACGCCCGAGCATCCGGAGAGGCGCCTGAGATAGTTCAGCGCCGCCCGCGTATCGGAAAGCCAGTCCGCCACGCGGCCCGCATCTTCCGGATCAAGTGCATCTCCGGTGCCAAGATAGTCAAACCGCAGGCTGGCGACGCCGCAAGCCGCAAGCCGTTCGGCCAGAACCCTTTGGAACTTGCGGCTGCAAAGCTCCTCCATGCCCCACGGGCTGACAAAAAGAACGGCGTGTTCCTGCCGCAAGTCCTGGCGTGCCGGATGAAAAATACCCGCAAGCCCTTCAAAGGAAACCGGACGGGCGATCGTGCCGTCCGCCGCGATGCCGGAAAGCAATAATGCATCGAGGGAAGAATTACTGCTTGTATGCTCTGAAATATCTATTGCCATAGACCTTGCCACCATTGCGCCAGCGTCGGGCTCAACCATTACGGGATCACTATACCGAAGTGTCTTAATGCCTGTTCTACAATAAAAACAATAACATTAGAGAATCCTAAAAATACCATGTCGTCTGGATCGACGAAAACGCATGCGATGCAGACAGAATGGCTTCGCGTGGCGACAGGTCGCGTTTGAGCCGCTATTTTTCTCGAAACCGCTTGAATATGCTGATAAATAGCGAGTCACATACCTATTTGCAGGAGGAGGTTGCGCCACCCGGCCGCCGGATCATCTAGACACCGCGCAAACCAACACGCCGGGCCCGCCCCGACAGGTCATAGAAGTTTTATATGGAACAAAGCCTTACGCGTTACATCTGGTCGCATACCAAGCGGCAGCAGCTTTTCATCCTGCTGATCGTCGCCCTGTCCATGATCCCTTATTTCCTCGCCTTCGACCTGCCCAAGCAGATCGTCAACGGCCCCATTCAGGGAGACGGCTTCGAAGGAGCGAATGCAACCCAGCTCTTCATGCATCTCACGGTCGATATCCCCTATTGGGGCACCGTGACCCTGTTCCCCGGGCTTGAGCTCAACCGCATGTCGATGCTGATGGCGCTCAGCCTGACGTTCCTTGCGCTTGTTATCATCAATGGGCTCTTCAAATATTACATCAATACCTACAAGGGCCGGCTTGGCGAACGGCTTCTGCGGCGTATTCGCTTCGAACTTATCGACAAGATCCTGAGGTTTCCGCCCAGCCATTTCAAACGGGTGAAGGGCGCTGAAATCTCCAGCATGGTGAAGGACGAGGTAGAGCCGCTTGGCGGTTTTACCGGCGACGCCTTCGTGCAGCCGGCCCTTCTCGGCGGCCAGGCGCTCTCCGCCCTCTTCTTCATTCTCGTGCAGAACTTCTGGCTCGGCCTGATCGCGGCCTTCATGGCAGCAATTCAGGTCGGCATCATTCCCAAGATGCGCCGCCGCCTCATCGAACTCGGCCGTCAGCGGCAGCTGAGTGCACGCCAGCTCGCCGGACGTATCGGTGAAATGGTCGACGGCATCGGCACGATTCATGCCTATGACACGTCCAATTACGAGCGTGCGGATGCTTCGCATCGCCTCGGCGACATCTTCAAGATTCGCTACGATCTCTACCAGTGGAAGTTTCTGGTCAAATTCATCAACAACTTCCTTGCCCAGCTGACCCCCTTCTTCTTTTATGCGCTGGGCGGATATCTGACCCTGAAGGGCAGCCTCGATGTGGGGCAGCTGGTCGCCGTCATCAACGCCTATAAGGAACTGCCAGGGCCGCTGAAGGAGCTGATCGACTGGGATCAGGCCCGGCAGGATGTGCAGGTAAAGTACGAGCAGGTCTTCGAACAGTTCGATGCGCCGAACATGATCGACGAGAAGGTGCAGAAACTTTCTCCCGGTGCCGTCGCAGCCATCAGCGCACCGCTCGTCGTCGCCAATCTGACGCTCGAAGACGATAGCGGCAGCCGGCTTCTGGAACAGGCATCCCTCAAGATCGAGCCGGGTGAGGTTATCGCCATCGTCGGTGGTGCGGGAGGCGAGGCACTGGCGGATGCGATAGGCCGCACGCTCTGGCCGAGCTCAGGCAAGATCAGCATCAACGACGTCGACATTCTGGAATTGCCGGAATCGCTGACGGGACGGCGCATCTCCTACGTGTCTTCGGACAGCTATTTCTTCCATGCCAGCCTGAAGGACAACCTGCTATACGGTCTCAAACACGCGCCGCTTGCAGAGAAAAACTATGAGGGCGCGGCGCTGGACCATCGCAAATGGGAAATCCGTGAAGCGAAGATGGCCGGCAATCCGCTGATCGACATCAACAGCGAATGGATCGATTATGCTTCGAGTCCGGCAGGCGACGGCAAACCGGAAAATCTCATACAGGCCATTCTAGCTGTTCTCGACAGTGTGGAACTGTCGCAGGATATTCTGGAATTCGCCCTGCGATCGTCGATCGACCCGTTGACAGACCTGCATCTCGCCGCCCGGATCGTTGAATTGCGACATGTCCTGCGCGCCGAGCTGGAAAAGGAAAATCTGAGCGGCCTGATCGCGCCTTTCGAGCTGGAGAGCTACAATAGCGAGGCAACGGTCGGCGAAAACCTGCTTTTCGGCACCATGCGGGACTCGTCCCAGTCAATCAGGACGGTCATCGAAAGCGACTATTTCCGCTCTTTGATGCGCGAGACCGGCCTGGTCAAAACCCTGTTCGAAATGGGCTACACGATCGCCGAGAACATCGTGGAAATCTTCGCCGATCTGCCGGGGGATCACCCCTTCTTCCAGCAGCTCACCTTCATGACGCCTGACGATATTCCGGTCTATCAGCAGATGCTGCAACGCCTTCAGGGCCGGAATTTCGACGAGGCCAATGAAAGCGAAAAACGCGCGATGCTGCGGCTGAGCTTCTTCTATATCGAGCCCCGCCAGCGTTTCGGCCTGCTGACGCCGGAAATCATGAACCGCATCGTCGAGGTCCGGCACATGTTCCATGAGAAGCTGCCCGACAGTCTGAAAAACGTGATCGAAATCTACGATCCGACCAAATACATGAGCGCCACCAGTCTTCTGGATAATATCCTCTTTGGCAAGGTAAGCCACCGCTACACCGATGCTTCAAGGCGCATCACCCGCATCGTTGCTGACGTCATGCGCAAGCAGGGCGTTTACGAACGGGTGCTGGCGGTGGGTCTGGATTTCAATCTGGGTGCAGGCGGCAAGCGGCTAGGCCCGCTACAGCGCCAGAAGCTTAATCTGGCAAGGGCGCTGATCCGGAAATCCGACATTTACGTCTTCAACCGCCCGCTTCCGGGCCTCGACCCGAGACAGCAGGAAGAAATTGTTGAACGGGTCATCACACTCCTGAAACAGAACAACAATAACCCCTCGATCATATGGGTTCTGTCGAATGCGCACCTCTCGCGCATGTTCGAGAGGGTCATCGTTGTTCATCAGGGGCTGATCACCGCTGACGGAAGTTACGAGACTCTGGTCGAGGAAAACGGTACATTCAAGGAGATGGTCGCGACATAATTCCAAGAATGTGACCGAGGTGGAACAATAACAGGGTAAGGCAATGCTGTTCAAAGACGAAATTCAGATGCTGAAAAGGGTGCCGTTTTTTTCCGAAATGGAACCCTCCAAGTTGAAACTGCTCGCATTCGCATCGGACCGCGTTTCCTATCACGCCGGCGACGTGCTGTTCCGGCAGGGTGACGTCGGCGACGCGGCCTATGTGCTGCTGACCGGAAAGGTGGATGTTCTTGTCGATTCTCCCTCTGGCACTTTGAAAGTGGCGGAAATGACGGGCAACGCCATCGTCGGGGAAATCGCAATTCTCTGCGACAGCGTCAGAACCGCCACCGTCCGCGCCTCCACCAATGTGGAAGCTCTTCGGATCGGCAAGGAACAATTCTTCAAGCTGATGTCCGATTTCCCCGATATCACTATCAAGGTCATGCGCGTTCTGGCCGAACGTCTCACCCAGACGACGGCTGAACTCAGCAAAGCCAGGACAAACGCCAGAACATAAGCGGCAATTCTATGCTCCCCCGGCGGTCGATATTGGAAAAATAAATGTCGTACTATTGCAATATAAATGAAATGCTGACTGAATAAGGGGTAAAGGCATCCGCCCGAAAAGGGCGGGAAATAAGATCTATAGAGACAACGGGCTTCATGGGAGGAAAGCGTGCAAGATTCCGTTGTCATTGGGGTGTGTCATGGCGTTCAATTCCGACACTGCGGGTCGGGAAAGTAACAGAAATTTTCGGGTGAAGATCTGGGGGGCGCGGGGAACGCTTCCTGTTTCAGGTGAAAACTTCCGAAAATACGGTGGGAATACCATCTGCATCGAGGTTCGATGCGGCGACCATGTCCTTTTGTTCGATGCGGGGTCGGGACTTCATCCCGCAGGTATGGCGCTTCGGGCGGAGGGGGTTACCGACGTCGATCTTTTCTTCTCCCATTGCCACTACGACCACATTGTCGGTTTTCCCTATTTCAAGCCATTCTATAATAGCTGCAATGACGTCTCGATTTGGTCGGGTCATCTCGCGGGCGCCATGACGACACGGGAAATGCTCAAGGACTTCATGAGCCCGCCCTGGTTTCCTGTGCCGCTGGAAATTTGCTGCGCAAAAATCGACACGCGGGATTTCATGCCCGGTGATACCCTAGACGTCCATCCGGGCCTCTCGATCCGAACCGGCATGCTGAACCATCCTGGCAACGCCGTCGGATACCGGCTGGACTGGGAGGGAAAGTCCCTCGCCATCATCACCGATACCGAACACGAGCCCGGCGGCATCGACGAAACTGTGCTTGATCTCATCCGGGATACCGATCTTTTCCTCTATGACGCCATGTTTACCGATGACGAGATGGGCCTTTATCGCGGCTATGGCCATTCGTCCTGGCAGCAGGCGATCCGCCTCGCCCAGTTGGCCGATGCGAAAAATGTCGGTTTCATCCATCATGCCCCAAGCCGCAGCGACGAAGAGCTGGACATGATCGAAAAACAGGCGAAAGCCGTGTTCAGCGGCGCATTCGCAGCCATGGACGGTCAGGTCATCGAAATCTGATAGCCGCCGTCATGGTGTTTTTGACTTCGCGTGACTATTTGACCGGAAATCTGAAGAGGCCTCACCAGTCATTGGTGGCTTCGAGTACTTAAACACGCATAATTGACCATCGCCGCTCGTTTGCTCCACGATATTGCCACGAGATGTCATGCACTAAAGACGCGACGATCGACCGACTGATGATTCTGGGCCGAACGACCTTACGATGGGATTTGCATGATCCGTTTCTTTTCGGAAACCAGTTTGAGACGCGCCCGGATTTTATCCGGCCTGATTATATTTGCCTTTGTCTTTTCGCATCTTTTCAATCATTCCCTTGCGCTCATTTCCATCGACACCGCCGAACGGGCACGAAAATGGTTCAGCCTCATCTGGCTCAACCCTGTTAGCAGCCTGCTTTTCTACGGCTCGGTCCTGGTGCATGTCAGCCTGGTCCTGCGCTCGCTTTATCAGCGTCGAACGTTGCGCATGCCGCTTCGTGAAGCGCTTCAGGTCATCTTCGGCCTGTCGATCCCGTTCCTCATTCTGAGCCATGCAGTGAATATCCGCGTGTCGCACATGCTCTACGGCATCGACATTGGTTATTATACCGTCGTCCGCCGGCTCTGGATCAACAATCCTATGGGAGGCGCGTGGCAAAGTCTCGCCCTGATCGTCATCTGGATACACGGATGTATCGGCCTCTATTTCTGGCTGCGTTATCGCGACTGGTACCCGAAAATCGCCGGCATCTTCATGACCATAGCTGTAATGCTGCCGCTTCTGGCGCTGCTGGGCTTCAGCGATGCCGGCCGTTGGCTCGAGGAAGTCGACCGCAAATATGCGCTCCCTCCGGGACTGGGCGACACAATCGTTCAGAGAGACGAACTTCCGCTGCAGCGGGAGATGGAAACACGAATCCGCTTTATCACCGGGACGACAGAGGCGATTTTTGCCGGCGCGGTGATGCTGGTCTTCGCGATGCGCGGTGTAAGAAGCTGGCGACAGCGGTTGACGGCCATCGAAATCCGCTACGAACATGGTGCGCAGGCGCGCGTGCCGGCGGGACTCAGCATTCTGGAAGCCAGCCGTCTGGCAGGCATCCCGCATTATTCCGTATGCGGCGGTAAAGGACGATGTTCGACCTGCCGGGTGAGAGTCATGGAAAGCAAGGGGCAGCTCCCTCCGCCCGGAGACATCGAGCAAACCACATTAAGACGCATCCATGCCGATTCGGATGTGCGGCTCGGCTGCCAGCTGCGTCCCACCCATGATCTCGGCGTTGCCCTTCTGGTTTCACCGCCCCAGCACAGTGACCTGCCGGCGGACGCCCAGCCGGCCCGGCCGGGCCGGGAAGAGGAGATCGCCATTCTCTTCTGCGATCTGCGCAATTTCACGACTTTGTCGGAAGCGAAGCTGCCCTACGATGTCGTCTTTCTCCTGAACCGCTATTTCACCATCGTCGGCCAGGCCGTCGAACAGGCGGGGGGCCATCTCGACAAATTTATCGGTGACGGCGCCATGGCGCTTTTTGGACTAGGCGACGACAGCCAGCACGCCTGTCGCAATGCCATGAAGGCGGCAGCAATCATATTGCGGGATATTGCGATCCTGAACGAAGGGCTGGAGAAACAATTCGCCGTGCGTCTTGAGGTGGTGGTTGGCATTCACGCAGGTCCGAGCATCGTCGGGGTCATGGGATACGGGGCTGCCAAAACGCTGACGGCCATTGGCGATACCGTCAACGTGGCAAGCAGGCTTGAATCCAAAGCCAAGGAATTTGGCGCCGCAATCGTGGTCTCCGAACCGGCCATCATACAGGCGGGACAGGATATTGCCGATCTCAGAAGCGAACAGGTCGCCATTCGCGGTCGAAACTCGCAAATGAAGGTGTTTCTACTCTCGGAGGAAGAGAGCGAACGCTATTTGTGACAGGACCCGGAAGTTTGCGGCCGGACCGATCTTTTAGATCTTGCGATAGAGAAAATAACGGTCCGTCGGCACGCTCTCCGGAACCGGCAACGGTTTCAGCAGGGGATGATCGAGAGGCAGACCGCTGACAGCGACGCCGCCTTTCGCCAGCATGCCGGCGGCGAGATCGGGCAACCATGTCAATGTGATCGCATCTTTTTCCGGATAGCCCGTGCCGATATCGGCATGCACCATTGCCGCTTCCGCACCGACGAATGCGGGAGCGGTCTGCGATATCTCGCCGATCACCAAGTCTTCGTCTGCCGGAACGGACGAGGCATGGGCGCCCATGGCCCTGTCAAACGCAACGATCCTGCGCCCCGGAAACAGTTCCCGCAGATGATTGAAAGTTCGCCCGTTTCCAAGGCCGATTTCCATGAGCGCACCCTCATCCGGCATATCAAGATTGGCGGCGACATGATTGAGAATGTCACGCTGCGCGGTCAACCGGCGAATGAAACTGTCCAGTCTGCTCATGATCCGTCCGTTATCAGGCCTTGATGATGTGTCTTGCGGAAATGCCCCGGCGCGCGAAGGCGTTTCGCGTGTCGATGATCAGCGGAGCCCATTCGGCAAGGTCGGCATAGTCCACATTGTCATGGTCGGTCGCAACCAGAACAGCATCGAAAGCGCTGATGGACTGCCTGTCCCAGGAGACGGACTTCATGCCCATCAGGTGGCTGTATTCCCGTGTCTTCGGGATTTCGGCCACATGCGGATCAAAATAGGCCGCTTCGCCACCGCGCTCCTGAACAAGCTCGATGAGCTTCAATGAAGGGCTTTCACGAATATCGGGCACATTTTTCTTGTAGGCGAGACCGACGACCAGCACCTTCGAGCGGCTGAGCGCCTTGCCGGAATGGATGTCGAGCGCTTCCGCAACCCGCCCCACAACGTGGCGCGGCATGCCGGTGTTGATTTCACCTGCAAGCTCGATGAACCGCGTTGGCAATTCATATTCGCGAGATTTCCAGGTGAGATAGAAAGGGTCGATCGGTATGCAGTGACCGCCAAGACCGGGGCCGGGATAAAATGGCATGAAACCGAACGGCTTGGTTTTTGCCGCATCGATGACTTCCCATATATCGATACCCATGGCCTCGTAGACGACCTTAAGTTCGTTGACGAGCGCAATATTGACGGCGCGGAAGACATTTTCGGTGATCTTCACGGCCTCCGCCGTCGCATTGGTCGAGACCGGAACGATTTTCTTGACCACCGATCCGTAAAAAGCCGCCATCAGCTGCCCAGCGGCCTCGCCGTCACCCGCAACGACCTTCGGAATGGTCGACGTCTCAAAGTCCCGGTTGCCGGGATCTTCCCGCTCGGGGGAAAAGCCGATGAAGAAATCGATACCTGAGACGAGACCGGTGCTCTCCAGAATGGTTTTCACAATCCCATCGGTAGTGCCGGGATAGGTGGTGGATTCCAGCACCACAAGCTGCCCCGTGCGCAGATGCACGGCAATGTCGTGACAGGTCTTCTCGACATACGAAAGGTCTGGCTCGCGATACTTCGTCAACGGCGTCGGTACGCAGATGGCGATCACGTCACACTCGGCCAATCTGGAGAAGTCGCATGTGGCAACAAAGCCGTCATTTTGCTTGGCTCCTGCGAGCACGGCATCCGAAACCGCCTCGATATAGCTCTGACCCGCATCTATCGCAGTAATTTTACCGGGGTCGATGTCGAAACCGACAACCTTGAAACCAGCTCTGGCGATTGTCATGGCAAGCGGCAGGCCCACATAGCCGAGGCCGATCACGCCCGCTTTGGCGCTCTTGTTCTCAATGCTGGAAAGCAGGGCTTGGGAAATGTCTGGAGAAGTCAAAGCGTGTCACGCTCCGCGCATGTGCAAAAGATGTCTTTCAGTTGGGCAAGAATGGCGAGGCTGTCAAGGCTCCGCGTCTTCAAATTCCGGTTGACGCCAGAGGCACGACCAACGCACAACCATCCGTATGAAGATCGCGTTTTATTCGCCGCTCAAAGCACCCAACCACCCCGTTCCTTCCGGCGACCGGTTGATGGCCCGCCTGTTGATGCAGGCGATGGCAATGGGTAGCCATGAGGTTTTTGTCGCGTCCGAGCTGCGAAGCTTCCTGAGACAGCCGGATGATCCCGAGCGGTCGTCCCTCGCCGACCGGGCCGAACGTGAAGTAGAGACTATTGCGGAGCGCTGGCGGTTGCACGGCGCACCGGACCTGTGGTTTTGTTATCACCCGTACTACAAGGCTCCAGACCTGCTCGGACCGGAACTCACCAGCCGTTTCAATATATCCTACGTCACCGCCGAAGCATCCTATTCGCCAAAGCGCAACGCCATGGGCTGGCAGGCAGTGCAGGACGGGTTGTTGTCGTCGTTGAACGAAGCCGCAGTCAATATCTGCTTCACCGAACGGGATCGCGAAGGGCTCGTACAGGCCTCTCCTGGGCTTCAATGGGCGATGCTTCCGCCTTTCATCGACCCCGCGCCCTTCCTCAAGGTTGTTCCCCAGCCGAAACGGACACGGCTCATCACCGTCGCCATGATGAGGGCGGGCGACAAACTCGAGAGCTATCGCGCCCTGTCGAACGCTCTCGCCCTGCTACCACAAGACCTAGACTGGACACTTGAGATCGTTGGCGACGGTCCGGAACGTGAGGCGGTGCAAGCCATGTTCAGCGGCTTCCCTGAAAATCGCCTCGTCTGGCACGGGCAAAAAGCCGCAGACGAGATCGCAGCGCTTCTCTCGAAAGCTGCCATTTATGTCTGGCCGGGTCACGGCGAGGCCTACGGCCTTGCCTATCTGGAAGCACAGGCAGCCGGCCTGCCCGTCATCGCCGAAAAAGTGGCGGGCGTTCCCGAAGTCGTAAAATCTGGCGCCACCGGATTACTGACACCTGAAAATGATAGTGCCGCTTATGCCGATGCGATCAAGGCCCTGCTTTACGACGACAGGCGGCGACAGGAACTGGCAAAAGCAGCCCGCCGGTTCGTCATGCATGAACGGTCTCTGGAAAATGCCGCAACGAAGCTGAACGATATTTTGATGCAAGCAAAGGCACGAAGATCATGAGTCTCGAAAAACTCGTCGCAGCACTGGACGAATGCGGACGTCGCGGCATTTCGGCCGATCTGTGGCTCAGGGACGACGATGCAGTGGACCCGACGGGGGCACTCGATACCCTGCTTGATCTTTGCGAAAGTTTCTCGGTTCCGGTCACCCTCGCGGTCATTCCCGAAACGACGACCCGCAGGCTCGCGCAGCATCTGGATGCCTCGGACATTGCCCAGGTGGCGGTTCACGGCTGGTCGCATACCAATTATGCCGGCGATGGACAAAAGAAACAGGAGCTTGGCCTCCACCGGGAACTTCCCCTCGTTCTCGACGAGCTGCAGTCCGGGCTGGAAAAACTCTACGATCTGCATGGACCGCGTGTCGTGCCGATGCTGGTGCCCCCGTGGAACCGCATCGACGCCCATATAGTGAGGGAACTGACAGGGCTTGGATATCGGGCCCTCTCCGTTTTCGGTCCGGAGAAGGACACAGCGCCGCCATGTCTGAATACGCATGTGGATGTGATCGATTGGCATGGCAGCCGCGGCGGCCGTGACCACGATGTCCTGTTTGCCGAGACGGCGGCCCGCATCCTGCGCGCTGCCGAGGAAGGCGGCACAATCGGCATCCTTACCCATCATCTCGTGCACGATGACACCGTCTGGCATTTCCTCCGGCGGCTTTTCGAGGTGACCGCACGGCACCGCGCAGCACGCTGGTGCTCCTCTAAAGACCTCGTCGAAGCAATCTCACCATGATTTCCAGGCGATCAGCAGCCCGCCGGCATCCTTGGCCAAATCCCGCCTGATCGCCTCAACTGTATCAAACGGCGTTCGGTCCGGAACGGATGCCGCGACAAACGCTGCCGGTGCAAGGCTGATGCTTCCCTGCCGGGCAATGACGGTGAAAATCAACGGCCCGGTGGACCACCACGCCGGCGCGCGCGGCATTTCTTCGAGAATGTCGGGAAAGGCGGCCAGCATTTTGCGAAAGACCGGATGCGCAGCTGGAGCGGCAATGAAGGAATTAGCGAGAAGCATACTTCCCTGTCCGGTATTCCGCGGCGTTTTTTCATCAAACGCCGTGAGACCCGCAAGGGGAAGGAATGAATCGAAACTCACGTCGTCGCGCGCCGGATACCAGTCGCAGTCGAGATAGATGCCGCCGAACCGCTCGAGCAGGATGTAGCGGGCGACGTCAACAGCACCCGGATAGTCGCCCTCGCTCAGCATCCTGTTAAAGACGCTATTCGCAAAAACCCCTTCCCGCTCAAGATCGCCTTCCCGCCAAAGGCGATAATCGTAGCCGTGCTTCAGCGCATGGGCAGCCCAGGCTTCGACCGACATGGGCGGCGATTTCTCGCCAATCCATATCTGATGAATGAGCCTCGGCACATCCTCCCGGCTTTTGAGGTTTATTGTGCGGCTTTCTTCCACGGAAAATCGCGCATATTTTTCCAGCACCTGCGGGGGTGGCACCAGCGTATACTGATAACCGATCCTTGCGACCATATCGCCTTCGGCCTTGGCAAGACGCAGCCGTGCGGCATGCAGCCGGCGCGGCAGGCCGAGCACCGTCTGCTCTCCCATCAGATGCCCGTCCTTTGCTGCAACCAGCGATAAGAGAAGCGCGTTCGCCTCAGCATATTGGCCGTTATTCTGCAACTGACGCGCATCGTTCAGCTTGGCGTCGTAATATTTCTTGTCGGACATGGATCCTCGTTCGAAAGCTCCCGTCAGCATATTACGAAACAAGCGCGGTGGGGCAAGTCGCAGCATTTCGGAAGCCGGCTTCAAATTTGCTAAAGAATTCGATGTTTCAGAAGGATAGACAGACAACAAACCCTGCGATAACGTTGCTTTAAGCCCTCCCGAGCAATTGTCACAAGGCAACGATAAAGAGGCGGCAAGGAACCCTTTGGCATGAGCGCAGGCGCAGATTTGCTCCGTATCGAAAATCTGCAGGTCTCGTTTTCTCTCATGGGTGGAACGATCGATGCAGTCAGGGGGGCGAGCCTCCGCATTCTTCCGGGAAAAGTAACCGCATTGGTCGGTGAATCCGGCTCCGGAAAATCCGTCATTGGCCAGACGATCATGGGCATCCATCCCAAGACCGCTCGTGTGAATGGCCGCGTGCTGTTCACCGATCCGGAAAACACTGCGGGCGGTCCCGTCGATCTTTTGCAATTGCCCAAAGACGGCCGCGAAATCCGCGCCATCCGTGGCAACCGCATCGGGCTGATCTTTCAGGAGCCCATGACCTCTTTTTCGCCGCTGCACACCATCGGCAACCAGATTGACGAGGCGCTCAGAATCCACAGCATCCTTTCGCCGGCGGAACGTGCGGAAAAAATGTATGAGACACTCGATCTCGTCGGGTTTTCGAACCCGAAGAAGGTCGTGAACATGTATCCTTTCGAGCTTTCAGGCGGCATGCGCCAGCGCGCCATGATCGCCATGGCGCTGATCTGTCGTCCCGCGCTTCTGATCGCCGACGAACCCACGACGGCGCTTGATGTGACCATTCAGGCGCAAATCCTCAAGCTGCTGCGTGACCTGCAGAGCAGGCTGAATATGAGCATGCTGCTAATCACCCATGACCTCGGCGTGGTGGCGAACATTGCAGATGAGGTTGCCGTGATCTATCAGGGCGAGATCATGGAAGCCGGCACGGTCGATGATATCTTCAAATCGCCAGCCCATCCCTATCTCAAGGGTTTGATGGCAGCCGTTCCGCATTTCGACATGAAGCCGGGCGAGAGGCTGAAGGCGCTACGCGAAATCAACGTCGACCATGAAAGCCTGGTGGGCAAGAAAACCGCGACGGTCAACAAAACCCCTGGTCCGCTTTTGACCGTGGACAATATCAGCAAGACATTCACGACGCGCAAATCGAGCTGGTTCCGCAAAGGTGACGCCAGCGCAACCAAAGCGGTAAACAGCGTCAGCTTTGAGATCCGTCGTGGAGAATGTCTGGGACTGGTCGGCGAAAGCGGCAGCGGCAAGACAACCGTCAGCAAAATCCTCATGCGCGCCGTTCGTCCGGATCAGGGTTCCGTCACCTTCCACCGTCCGCAGGGCGATATCGATGTCCTCAACGCCCGGGACGATGACCTGAAAGAGCTCCGGTCGAAGATACAGATGGTCTTTCAGGACCCGATATCGTCGCTATCGCCGCGCATGACCGTGGGAAACATCCTGAGCGAGCCGCTGGAAATCCACGGTCGGGGTGATGCGAAATATCGCTCCGAAAAAGTGCGCAACCTCGTCAGGGCCATCGGGCTTGGGGAAAGCGCGCTGAACCGTTATCCGCACAGTTTTTCGGGCGGGCAAAGACAACGTATCGGCATTGCAAGAGCCCTCGCACTTGGCCCGGAACTGCTGATCTGCGACGAACCCGTCTCCGCTCTCGATGTTTCCGTGCAGGCGCAAATTCTCAATCTGCTGAAAGATTTGCAGCAGGATCTCGGGCTTACCTACCTCTTCATCTCGCATAATCTTGCGGTGGTGGATTATATGGCCGATCGCGTGGCGGTCATGTGCGAGGGCCGCATCGTGGAGCTGGCGCCACGGGAAATCCTGATGCGCGCTCCGGTGCATCCCTATACGAAATCCCTGCTGGCCGCCGTGCCTTTCCCCGATCTCGACCGTCCGCTCGATTTCCGCACCATCGGCAAGATCAGCGCGACGGGCAAATTCGACTGGGGCAAACAGTTCCGCGACGAGGGGGATGGCGAGATGGTATCGGCCGATCTTGGGGAAGGCCATTTCGTACTTGCGAACGGCAATGCCGACATGCGGGAGCTTCGCCCTTGATCACGCGTCGCACCGCTCTTGCCCTCTTGGCCTCCGTCTTTGTGCCGGCTTATGCGCGGGCCTCCTATACCGACCCCACCTACTTCAAGGAAAAACGCGAAAAGGGCGAATTGCCCGACATCGCCGAGCGCCTGCCGAAAAACCCGCGCGTCATCGACATGAAGGCACTTGGCCGAGAGCCAGGGCAACATGGTGGATCGGTACGTATGCTCATTGGCGGCCAGCGCGACATTCGCCTGATGCCGATCAGCAGCTATGCCCGCCTTGTCGGTTACGACGAAAAATTCGAACTTCATCCGGATATTCTCGAAAGCCACGACGTACAGGAAGAACGCATCTTCACCTTCAGGCTGCGCGAAGGCCATAAGTGGTCCGATGGCAGTGATTTCACGTCAGAGGATTTCCGCTATTTCTGGGAAGATGTCGCCCTCAATAAGGAAATCCACAAGGGCGGTCCGCCGATCGAGCTTCTGGTCAATGGCAAACCGCCCCAGATCGAGGTCGTTGACCGACTGACCGTGCGATACACCTGGGACGGCCCCAATCCGGATTTTCTGGCAAAACTGGCGGCCGCCTCGCCGGCGCGGCTGTTCTTGCCTGCCGCCTATATGAAACAGTTCCACATCAAATATCAGACGGCGGAAAAGCTCGCCAAGCTGATCAAGAAAAACAAGACAGACGACTGGAGCGGGCTGCATATCAAGATGTCGCGGCAGGTGCGCCCCGAAAATCCGGATCTGCCAACGCTCGATGCGTGGCGTAACACAACCGCGCCGCCGGCCGAACAGTTCGTGTTCGAACGCAACCCCTATTATCACCGCGTCGATGAAAACGGCCTGCAACTGCCCTATCTCGACCGCTTCCTGCTCAACGTCACCTCGTCGGATATCATCTCGGCCAAGACGGCGTCGGGCGATAGCGACCTGCAATATTTCGGCCTCGATTTCGCTGATTACACTTTCCTGAAGGATGCCGAAAAGCGCTTTCCCCTGAAAGTTAATCTCTACAAGCGCTCCCAGGGCTCGCGCATCGCGCTGCTGCCAAATCTCAATTGCGCCGACCCGGTCTGGCGCAGCGCTTTCCAGGATGTGCGTGTGCGCCGCGCGCTCTCGCTCGCGATAAACCGGCACGAAATCAACATGGTCTGTTTTTACGGGCTCGCGAAGGAAAGCGCAGATACCGTACTGCCGGAAAGCCCGCTTTACCGGCAGGAATTTGCGGACGCCTGGAGCGCTTTCGACCGCGCAGCGGCCAACAGGCTGCTCGATGAAGCGGGTCTCGACAAGCGCGACAATGCCGGCCTTCGGCTCCTGCCTGATGGTCGACCCGCCTATATCATTGTCGAGACGACAGGCGAAAGCACGCTCGAAACAGACGTGATGGAGCTGGTGACGGATCACTGGCGACATATCGGCATTGCCGTTTCTGTCCGCCCCACCCAGCGCGATGTTTTCCGCAAGCGCGCCATGGGCGGAGAAGTGCTGATGTCGGTGTGGATGGGTATGGACAATGGCGTGCCAACGGCCGACATGCTGCCTTCCGGCCTTGCCCCCACCGGTGACGACCAGTTGCAATGGCCGGTCTGGGGGATTCACTATCTATCCGGCGGCCGCGAAGGCAGAGAGCCCGATCTGCCGGAAGCGGCCCATTTGCTTGATCTTCTGAAAAAATGGCGTCGCAGCGTCACCGAGGAAGAACGTCAGGCAATCTGGCTGGAAATGCTTGGCGTCTATACGCAGCAGGTATTTTCCATCGGCATCGTCAACGGCGCGCTGCAGCCCGTCGTCCATGTCAAGCGCATGCGGAACGTGCCGGAAAAGGCGCTTTTCGGTTATGAACCCACTTCCTATCTCGGCGTCTACATGCCGGATAGCTTCTGGTATGACGGAGACGCCTGATATGCTGCGGTATATTCTGAAGCGCGTCCTCGTCATGATCCCGACGCTCATCCTGATCTCGATGCTGGTTTTCACCATCATCGAACTGCCCCCGGGCGATTATTTCGAAAGCTATGTCGCTGAGCTGCGCGCCATGGGCGAAACGGCAAATCTTGCCGAAATCGAGGAACTGCGCGTCCGCTACGGCTTCGATCAGCCCGCCCCGATCCGCTATTTCCGCTGGGCGACCGGCATGCTTGTCGGCGATTTCGGTTATTCCTTCGAATATCAGCTACCCGTGAGCGACGTGGTGGGAGATCGCCTGTGGCTGACGGTTCTGGTTTCCTTCGTCACCATCATTGTCACCTGGCTGCTGGCTTTTCCGATCGGCATCTATTCCGCCACGCATAAATACAGCTGGGGCGATTACGGGCTCACCTTCCTCGGCCTGCTCGGCATCGCCATCCCCAACTTCATGCTGGCATTGATTCTGATGTACTTCGCCAACATATGGTTCGGCATCTCCATAGGCCATCTGATGGACCGGGAATATCTGAACCAGGCGATGAGCTGGGCGAAGTTCAAGTCGATCCTTGAGCATATCTGGATTCCCGTTCTCATCATCGGAACGGCGGGCACGGCCGGCATGATCCGCCGCCTGCGCGCCAATCTTCTGGATGAATTACAGAAGCAATATGTGGTCACCGCCCGCGCCAAGGGCCTGCACCCTTTCAGGGTATTGACCAAATATCCGCTGCGCATGGCCCTGAATTTTTTCATCTCGGATATCGGCTCGATCCTGCCTGCCATCATATCGGGCGCGGAAATTACTGCCGTCGTCCTGTCGCTCGAGACCACCGGCCCCATGCTCATCCGGGCGTTGCAAAGCCAGGACATGTATCTGGCGGGTTCGTTCCTGATGTTCCTTGCGTTCCTGACGGTGATCGGCGTTCTGGTGTCGGATATCGCCCTTGCCATACTCGATCCAAGAATCCGCTTCGGAGGTGGTAACGTCAAATGACTTCATCCATTCCGAATCCCGGCGAAGCCCTGCCGCACTATGTCTCGACCGCGCCCTTCGACCCGTCGCTGATCGAACCCAACACGTCTGGCATGGCGGCCTTCAGCAAAGCCTCGCAGTTGAAGCTCATGTGGTGGCAGTTCCGCCAGCACAAGATCGCGGTGTGGTCCGGCGCCTTTCTGGTGGTGCTTTACCTTTCGATTCTGATCTGCGAGTTCCTCGCCCCCTATAATCTCCACACCCGCAATATCGAACACATATACGCCCCGCCCCAGGCCATCCACCTCTTCAATGACGGGAAATTTGTCGGCCCCTTCGTGTATGGCCGTGAAATGACGCTCGACATGGAAAATCTGAGGCGTGTCTACCGGGACGTGCCGACCGATATCCAGCCGCTGCGTTTCTTCTGCAAGGGTGACACCTATCGTTTCTGGGGCATGTTCGAGGGCAGAACCCATCTCGTTTGCCCGGCAGAAGGCGGTGAACTGTTCCTTCTCGGCACCGACCGCCTCGGGCGTGACGTGCTGTCCCGCATCATCTACGGCGCGCGCATTTCACTGACCATCGGCCTCCTCGGCGTCGCCATGAGCTTCGTTCTCGGCATTGTGATCGGTGGCCTGGCGGGATATCGCGGCGGCACGTTTGACCTGATTGTCCAGCGCATCATCGAGGTCCTGCAATCCATTCCCAGCATTCCGCTATGGCTGGCGCTCGCGGCCATCATGCCGGTAACCTGGAGTCCGATCCTCGTTTATCTCGGCATCACCATCATTCTCGGCATGCTGGACTGGACCGGGCTAGCGCGCGCCGTGCGTTCAAAGCTACTGGCGTTGCGCGAGGAAGACTATGTTTTGGCTGCGCAATTGATGGGAGCGGGCACACCGCGTATCATTGGCCGACATCTTATTCCGGGCTTCATGTCCCATCTTATCGCCTCGGCCACCCTGACGATACCGGGCATGATCCTTGGCGAAACAGCGCTCAGCTTCCTGGGCCTCGGCCTGCGCCCTCCGATCACAAGTTGGGGAATTCTGCTCACGGAGGCGCGCAGCGTCAGCGTCATTGCGCTATATCCCTGGCTTCTCATCCCGACGATCCCTGTCGTTCTCGTCATTCTGGCCTTTAATTTCTTCGGTGACGGACTACGTGATGCTGCGGACCCCTTCAGATAAAATGGAATACACCTTGATAAACTGCCCTTCCGAAGCCGCCTTCATCGTGAAAGGCAAAAAGAGGTGTGGCCCATGAGCTCCCGTTTGAACGACGCGCGCATTCTCATGTACAGCCACGATTCCTTCGGTCTCGGCCATCTGCGGCGGTGTCGCACCATTGCGCATGCCCTGGTGGAGGATTATCGCGGTCTCAACGTCCTCATCATTTCAGGGGCTACCATTGCCGGTGCCTTCGATTATCGCGCCCGCGTCGATTTCGTGAAAATTCCGAGCGTCATCAAGCTGCGCAACGGCGAATACACCTCGATGGACAGGCATATCGATCTTCAGGAAACGCTGAAGATGCGCCGGTCCATCATCTACCATACCGCCGAAAGCTTTCAGCCTGACATCTTCATCGTCGACAAGGAGCCCATGGGCCTTCGCGGCGAGGTGGAGGAAACACTCGCTTATCTCAAGGGACAGGGCACCAAGCTCGTCATCGGCCTGCGTGATGTCATGGATGCGCCGCAGCTGCTCGAGGCGGAGTGGAAGCGCAACAACGTCATGACCAAGATCGGCCAGTTCTATGACCATGTCTGGGTCTATGGCCCGCCGGATTTCCACGATCCGCTGACAGGGCTCGACGTTCCGCAGGCGGTGCGCGACAAGATGGATTTCGTGGGCTTTCTTCAGAGATCGAAGACACAGGCGGAGACCGCGGCGCATCGGCCGGAAGGCGATTATCTTCTCATCACCACAGGCGGCGGTGGCGACGGCAGTGAATTGATCGATGACGTCATCAACGCCTACCGACATGACCCGGAGCTGACGCACAAGGCGCTGGTCGTGCTCGGCCCTTATATGCCGGCGGACCAGCGCCAGCGCTTCATGAGCAGCGTGGCCGATATACCGCACATCGAAATCATCGAATTCGACAATCGCATGGAAGATCTCGTCGCTGGTGCGCAGGCCGTGGTCTCCATGGGCGGCTATAACACCGTCTGCGAAATATTGTCCTTCGACAAACCCGCACTCGTCGTGCCCCGCACGGTGCCGCGGGAGGAGCAGCTTATCCGCGCCAGCCGCGCATCGGAGCTGGGTCTTTTCGACATGCTCCTGCCGGAAGATGCCGAGAACCCCGCCAAGATGGCGGCCGCCCTCAAAGCCCTGCCGCACCGCGCGCCGCCATCCGTCAATTCGTGCGGGCTGAAGCTCGACGGGTTGGAAAACATATCACGCAGGATTGCCGAATGGCTGCCGCCCGAGGGCGACAAGACGCCGATCACGCTCAGCGCGTAACCCGGCCTCGGCAACCAACGTTCAGAAGAGACGCGCGCAACGTGACTGATGCAAAAAAAATCGTGGTGCTCCTCAAGGGCTATCCGCGCCTGTCCGAGACTTTTATCGCCCAGGAATTGCTGGGGCTTGAAAAGGCCGGGCTGAAGCTCGAACTCATGTCCATGCGCCGGCCGACGGACAAGAAACGCCATCCCGTTCATGATGAGATCCGCGCGCCCGTCACCTACCTGCCGGAGTATCTGCATGAGGAACCTCTGCGTGTGCTGAAAGCCCTGTGGGGATGTCGCAAAAGGCCGGGCTTCACCAAGGCGCTTCGCCAGTTTCTCAGCGACCTGCCCCATGATCTCAGCCGCAACCGCTTTCGCCGTTTCGGTCAGGCGGCCGTGCTGGCCAATGAATGGCCGGAGGATGCCGGGTGGCTGCATGTGCATTTCATTCATACGCCCGCCTCAGTCGCGGCCTATACCCATCTCATCACGGGCACGCCCTGGACGATTTCGGCCCACGCCAAGGACATCTGGACCTCCAGCGACCGTGACCTTGCCGCCAAGCTGCAAAGCGCCCGCTGGGCCGTGACCTGCACTGCCGGCGGCTTTCGGCATCTGCAGACCCTTTCCGGGGTGAGGCAGAACGTGCATCTGAGTTATCATGGCCTCGATCTCACGCGTTTCCCGCATTTCGACACGCCGCGGCCGGCGAGAGACGGTTCAGATGCCGAGGATCCGGTCAGGATTTTGAGTGTCGGCCGTGCGGTCAAGAAAAAGGGAATCGATATTCTGTTGCGCGCGCTCGCCTCGCTGCCACGCAATATCCATTGGCGCTTTACCCATATCGGCGGCGGGGACGAATTGGCTGCGCTGAAAAAACTCGCGGACGAACTTGGCGTCTCCGACAGGGTCGTCTGGACGGGAGCCATGGACCAGAAGCAGGTGCTGGAGAATTACCGGCAAGCGGACCTCTTTGCCCTTGCCTGCCGCATCACCAGCGATGGCGACCGCGACGGTCTTCCCAACGTGCTGGTCGAGGCTGCGAGCCAGGCGATGACCTGCATCTCCACCAACATATCGGGCATTCCAGAGTTCTTCGTCAGTGGTGAAAACGGCCTGCTCACAGAGCCGGAAAATCCAGCGGCCTTCGCAGAAGCCCTGCGCTTGGCTATTACCGATCCGCAATTGCGCCAGCGACTTGGCAACGCCGCCGAAAACCGCGTGCGCACCGCCTTCGATCATCGCACCAGCATTGCCGAACTGAAGACGCTCTTCGAGACCGAATGGGAAAAGACACCATGATCGAGATGGAAAAGCGGCCCTGTGTTTTCTTTTATGTCCAGCATCTTCTTGGCATCGGCCATATAGCCCGCGCCAGCCGCATCGCCAATGCCCTTCAGGTGGATGGCTTCAACGTGGTTCTGGTGACGGGCGGAACGCCTGTCCCGGGTTTTCCGGGTGAAGGCATCCGTCATGTCGAATTGCCGCCGATTGCCGTCAGCGATGGCAGTTTTGCCGGCCTGGTCGACAGTGCCGGCAAACCGGTGGATGACGACTTCAAGAGGCTCAGGACCGATATGCTGATCGGTGCCTATCATGGCGCCAAACCCGATATCGTCATCATTGAGGCTTTTCCCTTCGGCCGCAGGCAGGTGCGGTTCGAACTGCTTCCGCTTCTCGATGAGATCGAGGATAGCGAACCGCGCCCGCTCGTCATGGCGTCATTGCGAGATATATTGCAGGAAAAAACCAAGCCGGGCCGGGATGAAGAAACCGTCTCGCTGGTAAAGAAACATTTCGACGCCGTGCTCGTGCACGGCGACCCGGATTTCGCCCGGCTGGAAGATACCTTTCCCCTCGCCAGCGAGATACGTCAGCGTATTGTCTATACCGGCCTGGTGGCCCCGCTTCCACCGCCGGAACCGGTCGAGAAATTCGATATTGTGGTCTCCGCCGGCGGCGGCGCTGTCGGTGCGGCCCTTGTCCGGGCCGCCCTTGAGGCCGCGCCGCTGCTGGACGGTATCAAGAGCTGGTGTCTCGTCACCGGTCCCAATATGCCACAGGCGGATTTCGATGCGATATTGGCTGCGGCACCGGAAAATATCTCCGTTTTCCGCTTCCGCAAGGATTTCGCGAGCTTGCTCGCCGGCGCGCGCCTTTCGGTATCACAGGCCGGCTACAACACCGTCTGCGATATTCTTCAGGCAAAATGCCGTTCGCTCCTCATCCCTTTCGCGGCCGGCGGTGAAACCGAACAGAGCGCCCGTGCGGTGCGGCTGGCCGGGCTTGGGCTTGCCCATGTGCTGGAAGAGAAAGATATTTCGCCAGCCTCCATGGCCGAAGCGATCAAGGCGGCACTCGTCCTGCCGCCACCCGGTACGGTCCACCTCAATCTCGATGGCGCCGCCGGGACGGCTAGGACGCTGCATCGGCTTTATGATGAGCGGTAAGGATCGCCTTTAGTTCACGCACCGCTGCCTCATCCGTGACTTTGCGCCCCGCCCCGGTGAAACCGAGCTTCGCCACGCGGCTTTCCGGATCATAGTGAGGAACGGCGGAACAGGATGCGTGGATTTCGGTGATTAGAAGCCGGTCAAGCAGCGTCTGCACGCTTTGCGGACGCACGCCGGCACCCGGCATGATGGTGATCCGCCCGGCAGCGACCTCCGACAAGCGCGCCAGAGTGTCCACCCCTTCCAGCGCTGAACGTGCGCCGCCGGAAGTGAGAATTCTGGAAAAGCCCAGCGCAACGGCGGCCTCGAGGGCTTCATCCATGGCGGGAACGACATCGAAAGCCCGGTGAAGCGTTACATCCAGACCGTTGGCATGACGACGCAGCTCTTCGAGCAGCGGGAGATCGAGGGAGCCGTCCTCGCGCGATGCACCGAGCACCACGCCGGAAAGGCCCGCGGCGCGCGCCGCATCTATATCGCGTTTCATCACATCCGCTTCATCACGCGTGAAAACGAAATCGCCGGCACGTGGCCTGATCATCACGCTGACGGGCAACCCATAAGCCGCAGCGCGGTGCATAAAGCCGACAGACGGGGTGACCCCGCCGCCGGACAGTGCCGCGCAAAGTTCGATACGGTCTGCCCCGCCTCTCACTGCGGCTTCCAGGCCGGCCACATCGTCCACGCAAATCTCGAGAATCATCATAGCCTCTTTCATTCGATGGCGGTTACCTGCGGCGACCGATCCCATCAAGGGCGTAGAGCATATAAACCCCGCCAATCCCGACGATCGCCCCGAGGATCGACGTTCCCGAATAATTGGAGACGAGCGTGCCAAGGGCAAAAATCAGGGCGCCCAAACCCGCTCCAAGAAAAATATTGACGGCGATCAGCGAACTGCCGAGGCCCGGCCGGTCCGCGATCAGTTCCTGCAGGTAGGTGATGGGTATGCTGATGATCGCGGCCGCCCCCAGTGCGCTGATGACGGTCTGGGCATAGATATGCCACGGCGCCGATGCGAGCCCCTGCAGGATCAGGTAAACAGCGTAAAGCAGTGCGCCCGCGGCAAGCGTCAGCGTCTGGGGCACCTTCTTTTCTATCCAGCCCCACAGCAGGATGAAAACGATTTCCAGCGCGGCGACGATACCGGCGACGATGCCGATATCGGCCACCGTACCCTTGGCCTGCCCGGTAATGATGAGGGAGCGCACGGAATCGTTCAAATGCAGCATCGAGCAGATCAATGCGATGGCGACGATCCGAAGTAGCACCCGACGCGATCCGATTTCACCAAGCGAGGCGCGCAGACCAAAACGCGCTTCGGTATTGGCCGAGGCGGGCGTGGCGGCGCGCGGCAGGCAGAAGGCCACCAGCAGAAAACAGACGAGCGCGCATATGCCCGAGAACAAGAACGCGGTCAGCATGTTTCCGGAATTCACCAGAAATACCCCCACAAGCCCCGGCACCAGCACCCAGGAAAGCGAGATCGTCGCCCGCATGATGGAATTCACCGCGATCATCTCGCCCGTCGAAAGATTGCGGGCGTCGGCACGCACATGCGCAAAGATCAGCGAATTCATCGCGCCGAAAATTGGCAAAAGCACGAGTTTGGAGGCCACAAAGGCAGTGGCATTACCGGCGAGATACACCAGCAGGTAGCCGCTGACACCGAACAGCGCAATATAGAGCATTGGCTTGCGATATTCACCCAGCCTGTCAGCGACGATGCCCATCAGCACGCTGGCGCTGACATTGATGACGGCGGCAAACAGCATCAGCAGCGAATAGACGGTGTTGCTGAGCCCGATTTCGCGAATGCCGATCACCGCCTGATAGGGCGCGGTCGCCGCATTCGAAAATCCGAAGAATAGGATGGCGAGCGCCCCGATGCGGATCGACGGATTGTTGATGACGATGGAAAGAGCCGACGGCATGGATGTTCGCCTGAGATGATCCGGCAAAGCCGGATCGCTGGATTGAAGCTACCGGACCGCTGTCATCGCCAGCGGACCGAAAGGGCAGGATTCGGGATATAATCGAAGTGCGGCTTCCAGGGATAAAAATCGCCCTCCCGACGGCGATTGGGAAGATTTTCAATATCCTGATTGATTACACCCTCCGTCAACGCCATGAGGTTGGGATTGGCGATCGGCGCAAGCTCCGGCGACAGGTAACCGGATTTCACCACCAGAAGCCGCACGTCCTTCGGATCGAAGCCAAGACGGGTAAAATCCGAAATCATGTGATAGGGCCGGCGACGGGCGGCCAGAATGACCGTGATTCCGCCGATGACGATCACAGCCTGTCGCTGATCCGCCGCACCGGGATCGTCCAGTGTCACAACCTCGGCTTCAACGGTGACGGACGGGCTCTTCGGATCAAGACTTCCGCCGATCTTCAGGGAAAGGATCGCGCCTTCGCCCGCCGCAAAACAGGCTTCGACCGCAGGCCTGTCGGTAATGCCGCCCACCAATGCACCCTGCCAGTCACGCGCAAGGAGCGCCGCCAGAACATCGGCGCGATCGCCCACCCCGCCGCCAGTGGGGTTATCGCCCGAGTCCGCCAGAATGATCGGCCGGGTGGTCGTCGTTTCCGCAATATCCAGAATTTTCGCGAGCGGCTCCGTCACGGGACCGAAATGAAAATCCTGCCGGGCGTCCCAGTAGGATTGCGCGATCTCGGCCGCAATTGCCTGTGCGGCCGCTTTATCCGTTCCCGTCACCACGGCGCAAGCGGTCGCTCTCGGTTCATCCGCCCAGACGTAGCCGATCATGAAATTCGCATCCCAGATGCCAGGGCGGGCGTCATGATCAGGAAGGAAAGCATAAAGGCTCCTGGCCGGCTCGTCTTCCGTGGAAGTCTTCTCGCCGGGCAGCAGAACGGGGATTTTCGCCCAGGCGATACCGGGTCTTGTCCCTGTCTCCAGGGCCCTGATCAACATCGTCCAGGCGCGCACCATCGTCTCCCGCACATCGATATGCGGCGCAGTTCGATAGCCGGCAAATATGTCGAGTTGATCGATGATCGTCTGGCTGACATTACCGTGCAGGTCGTAGCTCGCGGAGATGACGACATCCGGTCCGACCACGGTGCGGGCGCTTGAAATCCAGTCGCCCTCCGCATCGTCCATGCCTTCAACATTCATCGCGCCATGCATGGCGAGATAAAGTCCGTCCAAGGGCAATGAGGCTTTCAGGCGCTCGAGGAATTCCCGCTTGAAAGCTTCGTAGGCCGGGCGCGACACCGGACCGCCCGGCACCGCCCGGGCGTGCAGAAGCGGCAGCACCTCCGCTCCGCCTTCGCCGAGAAAGTTGAAATATTCGGCCTCCAGCAACTCCGCGCCGCGAAAGACGCGAAAATCCTCCTGCCCCATCAACACCGGCGAGTAGGTGCTGCACTCGGTATGGATTCCACCAACGGCAATACGCATGTCACCTTCCCCTCAATACACCGGACTAAAGGGAACGATGGCCGCAAAACGCAACCAGTCCTTCTGCGCCTTCGGTGTCCAGGCCGCCTCGGCAATGGCCGGTAGCCGCGGGAAGACCAGATGGTTGAAATAGGCGCGGTTGAGGAAATGTTCTGACCAGATGCAGGCCTGAACGCCCTTCATCCTCTCCTTCAACTCCTCTGGAAAATCACCGATCGCCTCATAAGAGTAGGTGTGGGAAGGCGGAACGGTGCCGGCCCAGCTGGCACCCGGCTCCTGCCAGGCTTCGTCCTGAACCATGTCGAGATAATAGGCCTGCCCCGGGGTCATCACCACATCGTAACCCTGCCTTGCGAGTTCAAGGCCGACCTCCGGCTTCTGCCACGCCATCAGCAATGTTCCCGCGGGGTCGACGCCGCCGCCGTGCGAAACCTCGTCCCAGCCGGCCAGCTGACGGCCGCGCTCGTGCAACATGGCCTGAATGCGTTTCATGAAGTGGGACTGGATACCGAAAGTACCATCCAGTCCCTCCTTTTCCATCAGCGCCTTGGCGAGTGGCGAGGCGAGCCAGGATCCGTCCGCAACCTCATCGCCGCCGATGTGGATCAGCCGAGACGGGAACAGCTCCACCATCTCGTCGAAAACCTTGCCGAGGAATTCGTAAGTGAGTTCGATGGCCGGATTGAGCGCGTTATTAGGATATCCCTGCACGGAGCGGTAGCTGTCAGGGGCTTCCTGCCCGTCCGTCAGTTCCGGATAGGCGACGAGGGCAGCCGTACTATGGCCGGGAATATCGACTTCCGGCACGATTTCGACATTCAGCGCCGCCGCATGGGCAACGACCATGCGCACATCGTCCTGGGTATAATAACCGGAGACCGGTTCCGCGCCGTTGCCGAGCTGCGGCAGGAGCGGCGCATCCGGGCCGCGTGTGGCGCCGACCGTGGTCAATAACGGATAAGCCTTGATTTCAAGACGCCACGCCTCATCATCCGTCAGATGCCAGTGGAAGCGGTTCATGCGCAGCCATGCAAGAATATCGATGAGCCGCACGACATCCTGTGTCGGATAAAATTGCCGCGAGACATCCAGGTGGCAGCCCCGCCAGCTATAACGCGGCGCATCGCTGATTGTGCCGGACGCGGGAAAACGGAACCTTGGATCGAGACGCGCGCCATGCAGCAATTGCGCCAGAACCGTCAGGCCATACTGCAGCCCGGCAGCGGCCGAGTATTCCACGACAACAAAGTCAGAGGAAAAGGAAAGGCGATAACCTTCCGCCTCCAGTCCGCTATGCTGTTTGAAGTGCAGGGCCTTTCCCTCATGCACAGGGGCGAGGCTGAAGGGCACGTGCCCGACGGCAAATAGCCTGCGGAACAGCGAAAGCACGGTTTCCACCGCAAGGACTTCATCGGCCTTGGCATCTTCCGACGGGAAGAGCGCGACGGGAAAGCCGTCGCCGGGCTCGGCATCGATTTCGGCGGGCCAGGGCTGGATGGCAAAAGGCAGAACAAGCTTGCCTTCTGGAAGCAGCACCGGCGCCGGCTCGCTGTGACGCCCGTCCAACATCAGGTCCCCGACATCAACGGCGCGATGCGTGCCGTCGGCAAGGCTGATATAGGCGGATTTTGCACCATCCGTGCGATGCCGGGCGGGCCTCAGCAACCCATCGACGGTGAAACGCCAGGATTTGCCGGGTTCCAGCACGAAACCGGCAGGCGGCGCGAATTCATGGAAATTGGCGTTACGGCGCAGATAAACCGCATTGCCGCAAACCGGCTTGTCTACCGTCCGCGTCAGCGACGTGTAAACGATACGGAAATCCCTCAGCGGCTCTCGGGAAAGATTGATCAGCGTGAAGGTGAAGCCTCCGGATGCCGATTCCGCCAGTGGATGCCATGAATTTTCGAGACGATAGTTTGCGAGCGCCATGATGCTCCCCTTTATTGCGCATTTGACCCTATGAGAGGGCTCGGTCAGTAGTGTTCGGATTGCGAAAAAGTGCGGGCCAGCGGCGCCTGCCCCGCCGTGAGACCGCAATCGACCGGCAGGCACACGCCGCTGATGGCCGCCGCCTGCGGTCCCGCCAGAAAGGCGACCGCATTCGCCACGTCTTCGGGTTTCACGATGCGCTGCAGCGGATACCAGCGCTTCGCCTCCTCGAAGACCTGGGGATTGGCAGCGGCCCGCACCTCCCACGCCTGGGTGCGCACGGTGCCCGGCGCGACAGCGTTGGAACGGATACCGAATTTCCCGTATTCGACGGCGATGAGTTTCGTCAGGTGGATCAATCCGGCCTTCGCCGCACTATAGGCTGGATGGCCAAAAACCGACATGCCGTTGACCGACGTAATATTGACAACGGAACCCTGTGTCCGCTTCAGCGCGTCTTCAAAAGCGCGAAAGCAGAGAAACGGTGCTTCGAGATTAAGGGCATTGTCCTGCCGCCATATTTCGGCGGTCGTGTCTTTCAGACTGACAGCCCTCGCGGCACCGGCATTGTTGACGAGTGTCGCCACATCGCCCAGCTCCGCGACGTCAGCCGCCAGCCTCGAAAGATCTGCAGGATCGGTGACATCGCAGGTTTTTGCAACGAACCCGGATCCGGAAAGCAGAGAAAGCGCACTGGAAAGGGCTTCAGCATCGATATCAACCAGCACCACCTTCGCATGGCTTTCAGAAAGCGCCGCGGCAATCGCCCGCCCGATATCACCTGCCGCGCCGGTCACGATGGCGAGCTGGTCTTTCCTGTCCTTCATCTCCTGCAACTCCCTTGAAGTTTCACGATCCCTGTTGCGGGGTCTCGGGCCGAGCAGCCCACGTTTTCATCATCCCACCTTCAGTCGCCGAGCAATTGCTTGTCATCCGAATCGCGATGCTCCACGAGCTGCTGCTTGATGTGACGCAACGTCACCATCGATCTTTGCCGGTGGTGATAAGCAGCAAGCGTCGCCAGAACGTCAACGGCGGCCAGATAGGCGTAGCGCGATGAAGTCGGGCGGAAGATATTGTTACCCTCGGGCACGTTGACACCCACCACCATATCCGCGGCCGCGGCAAGCGGCGTGTCGCTCTGGGTAAGCGCGATGGTGGTAACCCCCATCTCGCGAGCCAGCCTGAAACACTTCACCAGCTCCATGTTGCGGCCGGAAAAGGAGGAGCCAATAATCACGTCCTCCTTTCGGGCCGCGGCGGTCATCATCAGCTGCATGCTGTGATCGGCACTGGTGGAGACACGCAAACCCAGGCGAAAAAGCCGGTTCTGGATTTCCGAAGCGATCATTGAGGAATTGCCGCCCGCGCCGAAGGCATAGATCATGCCGCTATTGGCGATCTTGATCGCCGCTTCATCGGCAAGGGCAGGATCGAGCGTCCTGTGCAACAGGAAAAGTGCTTCCTGAGCCTTGGCAAGCACCTCTTCCGCGACGTCCGAGGGGCCGGTGCTGGACGGTTCGGAGGTGAGGTACCGGATACCGACATAGGCCGTCTTGGCGAGACTGACCTTGAAATCCGAAAAGCTCTGGCAGCCCAGCCGGCGGCAGAACCGCGTCACCGTCGGCGGAGACACTTCGGCGCGGGCGGCAAGTTCAATGATCGACGCATTGACGGCGAATTCGAAATCCGAAACCAGAATATCGGCAATCCGCCGCTCCGATTGCGAGAATTGTCCCCTGTCTTCCTGAATTCTTGCGAAAATATCCATGCTCACCGGTCTCCGTTCCGCCAAAACTTAAGGCTTGGCCCCGTTTCCGATGCACCCTAATCCAGGCCGCCCGTCAACCGAATAAAGCCGGGAGCCGCCGTTGTTCCGTCCTCCCGAAGGCACGCCTGACATCCTCAACATGAAAACAGTTTTCTCTGTTGATTGGAAGATGAGCATATGCCAACAATAATCACCAGAGAAATTTCCAATTCCTGAAAATAATTTCAACAACGGACCAGAATCATGCGCGATCCCTTCCAAAACCCCTTCGCCGAAACCGACAGCGCCCGCCATTCCATCTGGGAGATGCTGGTAACGCGGGACATCGACGCTTTCCTTGCAGCCGACTGGTCCAGGGTAGCGGATGATTTCGTTGAAGACGGCTTCCTCGGCATCAATGCCAGTCGGGATGCAAATCCTGACAACTGGCGCCTGTCTTTCCCCTCTCTTGCCGCCTATCGCGACGAATGGGTGCGGCAGGCGAAGGATTTCCAAAACCAGCAATTTGCTGAAGACCCACGCCATGCGATCTTCACCACCACCACGCTTGAGGAAATCGAAGTGGAAGGCGAAACCGCGCTGGTTCGCAAGAAATTCGACGGCGGAATTCGCAGGGCCGATGGCGGTTTCGACGTCATGAAGTGGCAGACGCTTTATTACTGCCGGCTGCATCAAGGAAGCTGGAAGATCAGCGGCTTTACCGGCTACATGCCCAACCCCATGCCGTGATCCAACGGAGATGCTGGAGTTCAGTGAACGCCGGGCCAAAAGCCCGGCGTTATTTTTTCGCCCGGTGACGGGCAAAAATCGCCGGACACCGATCGCATCAGGAAAAGCCGGGCGCGTTAGGACAGAGTGCATGGCCCGACTCCCAGCCGTTATTGTATCAGCTTGAGGACAGAAAGATCGACGCGCCGCTCGAGAGCAATGCCGCTTTCGTCGAACAGGTGACAATCCGATGCCTTGACGCCGGTGACGATGGGCTCGTCCACCACCACGGGTGCGGAGCCGGAAAGCAGCGCGCAATAATTTTCACCTGTCGGCGCGACGCCATAGGCAATCGTGTTCACACCGAGCCGCTCGATGACACTGGGAGCCACCTTGATGTTGAGGTCCGCCGGCTCGAGGCCGGTATGTTCGGGGCGAATGCCAAGCGTTAGCTGCGCGCCTTCCAAAGCAGCGCGAGGCTCCACCGGCACGGTGATCGTCTGGCCCTCATAAGCCACCGTTACACCCTCGGGACCGACGGATTTGCAGGTGACCTTCAGGAAGTTCATTTTCGGATTACCGATGAACCCCGCGACGAACAGGTTCGCCGGCTTATGATAAAGTTCGAGCGGCGCGCCCACTTGGGCGATTTCGCCGGCATTCAGCACAACGATGCGGTCCGCCATGGTCATGGCCTCCACCTGATCGTGTGTGACATAGATCATCGTTGCCTTGAGCGTCTTGTGAAGATTGGTGAGCTCGATGCGCATATCGGCGCGAAGGGCGGCATCAAGATTGGAAAGCGGTTCGTCGAACAGGAATATCTTCGGTTCACGAACGATGGCGCGACCGATGGCAACGCGCTGGCGCTGGCCGCCGGACAACATGCCGGGGCGCTGCTGCAGGCGCTGGTCGAGCTGAAGAATCTTCGCAACGCCCTCCACCTTGTCCTTGATCTTGCCCTCTTCCATCTTTTCGACGCGCAAAGGAAAAGCGATGTTTTCGAAAACAGTCATATGCGGATAGAGCGCATAGGACTGGAAGACCATGGCGATACCACGCTTGACCGGCGGCAGTTCATTGACCTTCGCGCCGTTGATGACGACGTCGCCGCCGGAAATATCCTCAAGGCCGGCGATCATGCGCAGCAAAGTGGATTTGCCGCATCCCGAGGGGCCGACAAAAACGACGAACTCGCCATCCCTGATGTCGAGCTGAACGCCCTTGATGACTTCGAAATGTCCATAGTTCTTGCGGACGTTGTTGAGATAAAGCTGACCCAAGACTTGCCTCTCCCGTCAGCGGCCGAAATCTGGCCGCATTCAGAGACGTTCCGGACAATGATGCGGAAACCGCGTCAGACCGGAACCGTTGAAAAACACGAGAAAGAGCAGCCACAGGGGGCGGCGACCAATCTCACGGCGAAACGGACCGGTTGCGGGCATTACGCCCGCAACCGTTGCAATCGGATTATTTATATTGCTCGAGAGCGCCAGAAGCCTTCTTTGCCGCATCTTCCGGCGTTGCCTTGCCGGTAACGACAGACTGAACCATCTCGATCATCACGTCCTGGAAACCCTTGTAGTCCGTGAAGAGCGGCTCCGGCCCACCATAGGCGATACCGTCGATCAGCGGCTTCCAGAACGGATCCTTCGCAACGAATTCGTCTACCTTGGCAGACGGACGCAGCGGGGTGAGGCCCGCGCCGCCCTGCAGCTCATATTCGCCCTGGGGGCCGGGCGACGTGATGAACTTCGCAAATTCGGTCGCCTTTTCTTCAACCCCGGTTCCCTTGAAGATCGCCAGGCTGTCGGTGATGAGCAGCGTGCCGGGACCCTTGGCTTCCGGGCCGAGCGGCAGGGTCGCGATACCCCAGTTGATCTTGGTTTCCTGCAGGCGTGTTGCGGCGCCCGAGCCGGCCTGGATCATGCCGACCTTACCATCGAGGAAGATGGCGCGGATTTCATTCTGCTCATAGGCCGTTGGGCCTTCCACGGAATAGGGCGTGATGTCCTTGTAGGCCTTCAGCGCCGCGACAACCTGCGGGCTGTCGACCGTGACCTTGTCGCCGTCGATCACCTTGCCGTTGTTGGTATAAACCCAATGCATGAACTGGTGCATGGTATTGTCGAAGGTCTTGGCGGGGAGGCCGTAACCGGCAATACCCGTCTTTTCCTTGATCTGCTTGGCGAAGGCTATTTCTTCAGCCCATGTCTTCGGCGGCACTTCGGGATCGAGACCCGCCTGCTTGAACAGGTCCTTGTTCCAGTAGAGCGCCTTGGTCGAGAATGCGACGGGAACGCCCCACTGCGTGTCCTCGAACGTCACCGTGTCGACGATGTTGGGGTAATAGCTCTTCTTTTCGTCTTCGGTCATCGGCACCGGAACGATCAGATCGTTCTGCGCGAACTGCTTCAGCGTGCGCGAACCGACATAAGCCATGGCGACGGGCGTGCCGGCGGCGGCAAGCGTTGTCGCCTTGTCCTGGCACTGCGCCCAGCCGACGACCTCGGGCACAACCTTCCAGCCCTCGTTCTTGCCTTCCCATTCCTTGATGTATTTTTCGTGGATCGGGTCCATCTTGTCGCCGCAATAGATCCAGCTGATCTCCTTGTCGGCCGCGTGCGCCGTCACCGTGGTAAGGGCAGTGGAACCGGCAAATGCGAAAGCGCAGAGCGCCAATCCGTAATGTTTCAGTGCCATAGGTAGTCTCCCGTTTTGATGGTCGTTCCGGTTGTTGTTTATTTCACCGCGCCGGCGGTCAGCCCGCTGACGAGATATCGTTGCATGAAGAAGATCACGACCATGGCCGGCGCAATGCCGACGAAGCTGGCCGCCATCAACTCATTCCAGATGACTTCCTGACGACCGAAGTAGGCGAAGAGGCCGATGGGCAGCGGCATATATTCGGTCTTGGAATTGAAGGTGAGCGCGAAGATGAACTGCTGCGCATAAGCGCCGATGAAGGTTGTGATGGAGACCACGGCGATACCCGGCATCGCAAGCGGCAGGATCACCCGACGGAAGGTGTAGAAGTAGCTTGCGCCATCCACATAGGCCGCCTCTTCCAGTTCCCGCGGGATACGCAGCATATAGGTGCGCAAAAGCCAGATCGCGGTCGGGATCAGGAAAGCGGCTCCGGGAATGATCATCGCCAGATAGGTGTTCAGCACACCCATATTGCGCATCAGCCGGTAAAGCGGGATCAGGAGCACGGCGCCGGAGAACATGTTGATCGCCAGAAATGCACCGAGCAATTGCCCGCGGCCGCGAAACTGGAACCGGGCGAAGGCATATGACGCCGGCACCACCAGAAGCAGAACGATGATCGTGGAGATCGTCGAAATGAAGAACGAGTTGAAAACGTAGCGGGCAAAGCCCGGAACGCTGACCCACATGGTGCGGTAGGCCTCGAAGGAACCGTTTGTCGGCCAGAACTTGTAAGGCGAGGAAAACAGCAGGCTGAGCGGTTTCAGCGAAACCAGGAATCCTTCGACGAAGGGCGCCAGCACGAAGGTCAGGAACACGGCGATACCGCAATAAATCCCGACAATTTCATACCACCTGTAGCGGTTGATCATCGCATTCTTGTCGGTCATCGGCTGGCCTCCTGCGAGATGCGGCTGGTAATGCGGAAGTAGAAATAGGTGAAGATCGACAGGAAGATGCAGATCAGCACGGCGCGCGCGGCACCTTCACCATATTTGTAAGAGCCGATCGCCGTCTTGTACGTGTCGATGATCATGGTCGTGGTCTGGCCGGTCGGTCCGCCCTGCGTCAGGATCCAGATGATATCGAAGGAATTAAAGGTCGAAATCAACGAGATCATCGACATGGTAATCATCGCGGGCAGCATCAGCGGCAGCGTGATGCGGCGGAAGCGGTAGAGGCGGCTTGCCCCGTCTGTCCATGCGGCCTCGTAGAGATCCTGCGGAATGGCCTGGATAGCCGCCAGCAGATAGAGCGTCACCATCGGCACGCCGATCCAGACGTCAGTGACGATCGTTGCCCAGAATGCCGTTCTGCCATAGGCGAGGAATGCGACCGGACCATCCACCAGGCCGAGGTTCTGCAGCACGCCGGAAATCATGCCGAACTGGCCGTTATACATCCAGCCCCACATGAAGATGCCGATAGCCATCGGCACGATCCATGGCGGCATTGTCAGGATGCGAAACAGCGCCCGGCCGGGAACGGCGGAGTTCAGCAGCACTGCACCAAAGGTACCGATGATCATCTTTATCGAGACGGAAAAGAACGTCCAGATAAAGGTCCGCGTGATGACATCGGCAAAAGTAGCGTTGAAGATCTTCTCGTAATTGATGAAGCCGACCCAATTTGTCGTTTTCCTGAGCGACGCATCGGTAAAGGACAGGATGAAGGTATCGACAAGCGGATAAGCAACGATAACCGTGATGTATAAAAGCGCCGGCAGAAGAAGGAGCCAGGCAAAGACGACAGCGCTGCGTTTCGCTTCCATCGCGCCGCCCCTCAAGCCGTTTTCACGGCGGGGGATTTCGGCTGCCCATGCAGGGCCAGATCATATGCCTCCCAAACCGGCTTCAGATCGACCACCTTGCGGCCATGACGCGCTTCATCCATCGCAAGCGCCAGAATACCGGCCTCGATTGCGTCGAGCGCGGAAACCGGAAGCGGCGCGCCCTCGACGACATGGGCGATGACATCCTCCGCCATCTGCTCGTCCGCACCATAATGCTGCGAGAGCGTGGTTGCCGCCGAATAGGTCTTGGCCAGGGTCTTTTCATTGGTGCGGGCATTATGCACGTTGAGAAAACCGCGCACGAAATCGCCCTCCGCCATGCCCTTGGCGCCGATGACGCAGAAACGGCGGAAATCATCGGGAACGTTGAGATTGGTATGGAAGGCAAGCGAAGCGCCGTTTTCATATTCGACGATCGCCGTCTGGTAATCGATGATGTCGCCGTCGCTGTCGAAAACCTTGTCGGATCCCATCCAGCCGCTCGGCTTGCGATGGTAAACCTCCATGTCGTTGATGCCATCATTCTGCGGCGCATTGGCCGGCGTGAAGCTTTTGCGCCCGCCAAAGCTCGATACGAAACGGGGTCGCGCGCCGACAACACCATTGTAGAGATCGAGATCGTGGCAGCATTTTTCGAGCATGAAGGAGCCGGAATAGTGCTCATAACGCCGCCAGTCGCGCATGAAGAATGCGCCGTGATAGGGCGGAATATGCTCGGAAGCCTCGATGGAAACGACATCGCCAAGCTTACCTTCAGCCTGTGCGGCGCGCAGATCGCGGTAAAGCGGCGAATATCGCAGAACGAGACCCACCAGCAACCGCTCGTGACCATGCTTGTTGAGGAGCCGGGCAAGTTCGAGGCTTTCCTCGATGCTGACGACGATCGGCTTTTCGGAGAAGATGGTGCAACCCGCCTCAAGACCAATGCGGATATGGTCGAGATGCATGTGGTTCGGCGAACCGATCATCAGGAGATCGAATTTTTCATTGGCGATCAAGGCCTCGGGGCTGTCGTAAGCCTTGCCGGCCGAGATCCCCTTTTCCTTGAGACCCGGCAAGCCCGCCGGCGCCGGATCGACATAACCGACGATCTCGAAATCCTTGTCGATCTCATGAAAAACGTAGCCCAGATAACCGAGACGGAATCCGAGTCCGATAATTCCCACCTTCATGAACTTTGTTCCCTGCTCATTCGTAAATAATTTTCGCAGATTCAGCCAATTCTCCGCTGGCTATTCAGTTATCTGCGATAATTTCCAACCATGATGAAATTAGTTTTCAAAACGGTCAAGCAAAATTCGATTTACTCTGGCAAGTCGCGGATATGAAACCGATTCTTCCAGGCCGGCAGGACGCGCAACAGCTATTCACCGGCAACCGATGCCAAAACAATACCAAAAAAATGCCAATCGTCTAGAGCAATTACAATGCTCAGAAAATTTTTTTGGTTAATGCGGAAATTTCGATCATAAGGCCTTAAATTGAGGCATTAGAACGAAAAAAGCTCCGATTAATAATACAAGTTCGCCAATGGTTCTATTTTGGTATTGCTGATCGCGACTTGTGTGGTATAGCCAGAAGCAGCCATATCGGATTGTAACAGAGGTTATGGATGAACGGGGCAGCGCTTAATCTGGAGGATCTGCAATCGGGTGGCGGCCCGCTTTACCTAAAGCTGCGCCAGACGATTGAAGACGCCATCAATGGTGGCCGCCTGAAACATGGCGATGCCTTGCCGCCAGAGCGCGACATTGCGGAAAGTGCCTGCGTCAGCCGCGTCACGGTGCGCAAGGCTGTGGATGACCTCGTGCGCGACGGCCTCCTCGTCCGGCGGCACGGTTCCGGTACCTTTGTCGTCAAGCCGATCACCCGCATGCAACAGCCTCTGACCAAGCTCACTTCGTTTACGGAGGACATGCGCCGGCGTGGCATGACGGCAAGCACCCGCTGGCTGGACAGAGGCCTCTTTCACCCCACCGGCGACGAAATGATGGCGCTTGGCCTTTCACAATCGGCCATGGTGGCGCGGCTCACCCGTCTGCGCCTTGCCAATGACCAGCCGATCGCGCTTGAAGTCACGAGCCTGCCAGGCGATATTCTGCCCGACCCGCAAATGGTCGAAAATTCGCTCTATCTTGAGCTTGAGAAAAGTGGCATTCGCCCGGTGCGCGCCATCCAGCGCATCTCTGCCCGTAACCTTACCGATGAAGAAACCCTGCTGCTTGGCGTTCCGCCGGGCTCGGCAGCGCTTTCCGTTCAGCGACTGGCCTATCTGGAAAGCGGGCGCCTCATGGAAATATCCCGTGCGCTGTACCGCAGCGACGCCTATGACCTCGTCGCCGAACTGACGATGGGCCCCGAGTGACCACCAGTGATCAAGGACAGAAACAATGACAACCCTGATGCGCCAGGAAATCGATGAGATTCCCGATGCAGTCGCCCGCCTGCTCGACAATGCCAATTCGGACTTCCAGGAAGCCGGCGCCAAGCTGAAGGCCCGTGATCCGGCCGTTATCGTCACCATCGCCCGTGGATCTTCCGATCACGCCGCCCATTTCCTGAAATATGCCATCGAGCTGCAGACCGGGCTTCCGGTCGCCTCGCTCGGCCCGTCGCTCGCCTCGATCTACCAGACGAAGCTGCGGCTGGAACGGGCGGCGGCCATTGCCGTTTCGCAATCGGGCAAGAGCCCGGATATCGTCGCCTTGGCGCAAAGTGCGCGCGATGGCGGCGCGCTCACTTTCTCGCTCGTCAACACCCTGCCATCTGCGCTTGGCGATGCCGCCGATCACGCGATCGATATACAGGCTGGCCCGGAAAAAGCCGTGGCTGCCACCAAATCCTTCGTCAACTCCATCGTTGCCGGTCTCGCGATCCTTGCCGAATGGACGGAAGACAACCTGCTTGCCAAGGCGATCAGCGCCCTGCCGCAGAATTTCGCCCGGGCCGTCGCCCTTGACTGGAGCCACATCGGCGAGGCGGTCAAGGGTGAGGAATCGCTTTATATGCTTGGCCGTGGTCCTGCTCTCGCCATCGCCGCGGAAGCCGCGCTGAAATGCAAGGAAACCTGCGAACTGCACGCGGAAGCCTATTCGTCGGCGGAAGTCATGCATGGCCCGGTTTCGCTGGTCGCGCCGAGATTTCCGGTGATCGCCTTTGCCGCCCGTGACCGCGCCGAGACCTCCGTGACGGAAATTGCCGCAAATCTCTCCCGCAAGGGCGCCAATGTTTTCGTTACATCCTCAAAAGGCAGCCCCGCCAAGTCCCTGCCCTTCGTGGAAACAAACCATCCGCTGACCGATGCATTGTTGTTGATCGCGCCGTTTTACGGCTTCATCGAACAATTGTCGCGCCTGCGCGGCTTCAACCCGGATGCGCCGGTGGCGTTGAAGAAGGTGACGGAAACTCAATGAGCGGCATCAAGGCATTTGTCGGCGCCCGCATTTTCGATGGCGCCGCATGGCACGACGACAGGGTGCTCGTGACCGTGGATGGCCGTGTCGGCGACATCAGTGGCCGCATGTCCGCACCGGCAGAAGCCGAGATCATCGACGCGTCAGGATTGCTGATCACGCCTGGCTTCATTGACCTTCAGGTCAACGGCGGCGGTGGGGTGATGTTCAATAACCAGCCGGATGCGAAAGGAATAGCCCGGATCTGCTCCGCCCATGCGAAATTCGGCACCACGGCGCTGATGGTCACGCTCATCACCGACCGGCCGGATATCACATTGCGAGCCGCCGAAGCGGGCATTGACGCCCAAAGAGAAAGGGTGCCCGGTTTTCTCGGCCTGCATTTTGAGGGCCCGCATCTTTCGGTTGCCCGCAAGGGCACACATGATCCGGCACTGATCCGCAAAATGGAAGCGCCTGATCTGGCGGTGCTGACCGGATGCAAGGCAAAACTCCCCTTCGTGATGACGACCGTTGCTCCAGAGAATGTAACCTTGGAACAGGTCAAGGCGCTGGCAGAAGCCGGCATCGTCGTCAGTCTCGGCCACACGGACACAGGACTCGACATGGCGACTGCCTATGCCGAAGCAGGTGCTTCGATGGTCACACATCTTTTCAATGCCATGAGCCCGCTCGGTCATCGCGAGCCGGGGCTCGTGGGGGCGGCACTTTCAAACGGCAAGCTCGATTGTGGATTGATCGCCGACGGTTTCCATGTCGATCCGGCCGCGATGGGCATTGCGCTGCGCGCAAAGAATGGCCCGGCCCACATCTTCCTCGTCACGGATGCCATGTCGACTATCGGCACCGACGATGATGGTTTTGAACTGAATGGCAGGCGTGTCTATCGCAACGGCGGCCGGCTGACGCTTGAAGACGGTACGCTGGCGGGGGCGGATATCGATATGCTCTCCTGCATTCGCTTCATGCACGAAAAGCTGGACACGCCGCTGGAAGAGGCCTTGAGAATGGCTTCAGCCTATCCTGCCGAGGCAATCGGCGCTTCTGGCAAAGGCAGACTTCTGCCTGGTTTCGATGCGGATTTTGTCATGCTTACACCTGACCTTCAGATGCATTCGACATGGATCGGCGGAGATAAGATCCACGATGCCGCACGCTCCGGAGGCTGAATCATGATCGTTTGTTTCGATATAGGCGGAACGACCATCAAGGGCGCGATTGCTTACGCTCCTGACGATATTCGCCCCGTGCCGCGCATCCCGACTCCAAAGACCAGCTTTGAAGACTTTGCCGCTGGCCTGAAATCCGTCATCGACAATAGTGGCGGCACACCCGCCTGCGTGTCGCTGTCGATTGCCGGCGTCATCGATGCCGACACCGGCAGGGCCACTGTCGCCAATATTCCAAGTATTCATGGCTGCGCGCTGAAGGACGAACTGGAACAGGCGCTGGGCCTTCCTGTCATCGTCTCCAACGACGCCGACTGTTTCGTGATGGCCGAATCGGAGATCGGTTCCGGGCGGGGCCATCGCGTGGTTTTTGGCGTCATCCTCGGAACCGGTGTCGGCGGAGGTCTGGTGATCGACGGCCGGCTCATCAACAGCGAGGGTGGCTTCGCCGGCGAATGGGGCCACGGACCCGTGGCTGCAACGCGGGCCGGCAACCCGCCGGTCGAGTTGCCTCGGTTCGAATGCGGCTGTGGCCTCACGGGTTGTGTCGATGCTATTGGCAGCGCCCGCGGCATGGAAAAGCTTCATATGCATCTCTACCGGCAGGACATGACCAGCGAGGAGATCATCGCAGCCTGGCTGGGCGGCAACCCGGACGCCGCAAGAACCATTGATATGCTTGTCGATATTCTCGCTTCGCCGCTGGCGATGGTGATCAACGTCACCGGGGCAACCATCGTGCCGGTCGGCGGCGGCCTGTCAAACTCCAGGGAACTGCTTGCCACACTGGATGAAGCGGTCAGAGCCCGAATTCTCCGTCGCTTCGCCCGGCCGCTAGTCGTGCCTGCCATCTGCAGGATTGAACCGGGACTGATCGGCTCGGCCGTTCTCGGGCTTAAACATGCACGGGTGATCGAAGAGGCCTGAGCGGACGCTTGCACGCCACCGAAGGATCAACGGGTCAACTTCTCCCGTCGGAAACCGAGGCCGATCAAACGGCCGGCGAGATGGGCGAGAAGCGGAACGCGGGCAATGATGCGCACGAAAGCGGGGGGCCCTTTCGCCTTGCGGCTATCGCCCTGATCCTTCTTCCGGCTGCTGCGCATCATCAATTGCAGCTTTTGTGTCGCCTTTGTCGGAAATGAGCGCCGCGCTTCGATGGCCATCAATTCCCGCTCGCCTGGCTTTTCGCCCTGCGCAAGAACGGGAATGAGAATATTTGCGGCGGCAACGGCATCCTGAATGGCAAGATTGACACCGACGCCGCCAATGGGCGACATGGCATGAGCCGCGTCACCGATGCAGATGAGGCCAGGCTTCCACCATCGCTTCAGCCGGTCGATCCTGACCGTCAGCAGATGCACATCCTCAAAGGTCTGAAGTTCGAGAAGCCGTTCCTGCGGCAGCGGGCACACTTTCGCCACCGCATCGCGGAACGCTGCGATACCCTGAACCTTCATCTCGGCGAAGGTTCCGCGGCGGACCACAAAACCGCACTGCCAATAATCGCCGCGATCTATCAGGACGAAACCCTGCTGGGGGCCGGCATGCCCCATGGTTTCCGCCGGATCGCCCGGCTGCCTGGATAGTTTCATCCAGAGAACCTCCGTCGGCTGCCCGAAGCTTTCCACCAACAGACCTGCCTTGTCCCGCACGATTGAATTGCGGCCATCCGCCCCGATCACGAGCTCGGCATCGATCTCCAGCGGCCCGTCGGACGTATCCACCACGAGACCCGCAACAACGCCATCGCGCTCGCGCAGACCCGAGACACCTGCATTCATGAGCAGCGTGAAATTCTCATATTGCCCTGCCTTGCCGGCAAGAAAGCTTAGGAAATCCCATTGCGGCATGAAGGCGATGAAACGGTTTCTCGCAGGCAGCCGGGAAAAATCGGCGATGGTGACCGTCTGACCCGCAATCTCGGCATGAAGTTTCTGCGCTCTCGTATGCGGCAGCGCCAGAAACTCCCGAATGAAGCCTAGCTGCTCAACAATATCGAGAGTGGAAGGATGAATGGTATCGCCCCGAAAATCGCGCAGGAAATCGCCATGCTTTTCAACGATGGTGACATCGATACCTGCTCTCGCAAGGAGGAGCCCGAGCATGAGCCCGGCAGGGCCAGCGCCGGCAATGGCAACCCTTGTGATGATCCGCTTCCGCTCTGGCATTTCGGCGTCAAGGCCCCAGGCAACCATACGATCCCCCACCACCATCAAGTCTTTTGCGCAGGTAAGGCCACGTTTTTCGGTTGCGGCCACCCCTGTGCGTCGAACCGGAACAACATGTCGGACCTGGCGAAGATAAAGGCGAAGGCCATGGCCGTCCACATGCCGAGCAGCAGCCCGGCCGCCACATCGCTCGGATAATGCGCGCCGACAATGACACGTGAGACGCCGATCACAAGGGCAAGCAGAAGAAACGCCCAGCGAAAGCGCGGCATAAGCATGGCAAAGACACCGAAAAACGCTCCGGCAGCCGTGGAATGGCCGGAAGGAAAGCTTTCATAAAGATTGTTGCCGGTGAAGGGTGTGAGGCTATACGCCCCCATTTCCAGAAGGAGCTCCGGCCGCGCCCGGCCGATCAGGAACTTTAGCGTATGAACGAGAATGCTTGCGGTCCCGATTGTCAGAAAGAAATAGGAGAGAAGCCGCCACGCTGTCCGCAACCGGCCATGATAGGTCTGCGCGCTGAGAACCCGCGCCGCGACATAGGCGAGAATGGCCAGCGCGCCGGTGGAATAAAGCATCCAGCGGAAAGTTCCGAAATCGGTAATCGCACGATTAAAGGACACCACTGCACCGGGCAACGCCTGCGCGCTTTCCGAGAGGCGCGGATCAAAAGGGACAAAGGCCGCAACCAGCACAAGGCTCGCCGCAAAAATCCATCCGCTGGAAACGAGAAAACGCCGCATCAATATCCTCTCATCGTTTTTCTTGCATATGGCTTTGCCATCCGCAAAAACAATAGGCTGGCTTTGTCCTTGTTATGGCTTGTTTTCGCGGGTAGAGGCTAAGCATATAGCCCGAAAACGTGCAGTACCTTCGGGAGAACGGCACGCCCGAAGAATTGCGATCAGCAACGGACCGACGGACTGAAAATGACGAATGCCAGTGAAATGCCCCGCAAGCTGACGATCTTGGGTTCGACGGGTTCGATCGGCTCCAATACGCTGGATGTGGTCCGTCAACTGGGCGGCAGGGGCCAATTCGAGATCGTGGCTTTGACCGGCGCCGGGAATATCGCCCTTCTGGCGGAGCAGGCGCGACAATTCGGCGCGGAGCTTGCCGTTACCGCCGAGGACGACAACTACGAAGACCTCAAGTCCGCTCTCGCAGGAACGGGCATAAAGACCGCGGCAGGCAAATCCGGTCTTGAAGAGGCGGCTTCGATGGATGCCGGCTGGGTGATGGCGGCCATTGCCGGAACCCCCGGTCTGGCCCCCACGGTGACTGCGGCCAGGCGTGGCGCAGATATCGCCCTCGCCAACAAGGAGTGCCTCGTTTCGGCGGGCGATGTTTTTATACGCACGGTCAAGCAGGGTGGCGGCAGGCTGATCCCGGTCGACAGCGAGCACAGCGCAATCTTCCAGTGCCTCACGGGCGATCACAGAGAGGCTGTGGAACGCATCATACTGACGGCTTCCGGCGGACCGTTCCGCACATGGTCGCGCGAAGAAATGGCCAATGTCACGGCGGACGTCGCCCGCGCCCATCCCAACTGGTCAATGGGGTTGAAGGTTTCCATCGGCAGCGCCTCCATGTTCAACAAGGGACTGGAGATGATCGAGGCGAAATATCTCTTCGATCTCAGGCCCGATCAGGTTGAGGTAATAGTCCATCCGCAGTCGATCGTGCATTCGATGGTTGGCTACAGCGACGGCTCTTATATCGCGCAGCTCGGATCTCCCGATATGCGCACCGCCATTTCTTACGCCCTTACCTATCCTGAGCGCGGACAGCTGAACGTCGAACGGCTGGATTTCGCAAAACTGGCGAGGCTCGATTTCGAGGCGCCGGATGAGGCACGGTTCCCGGCACTTCGGCTGGCGCGAACCGCGCTGGAGCGCGGTGGCTTACAGGGTGCCGCCCTGAACGCCGCCGAGGAGACCGCCTTTCACGCCTTCGTCGACGGGGCCATCGGTTTCCTCGATATGGCGGAAATCGTGGAAACGGTTATGGACCGGATGGATGACGGCCGCAGCGCCGGCACGATCGAAGATGTATTCGCGGCAGATGAGGAAGCTCGCCGCCATGCCGGCGAACTCATCTCCACCAAAGAAAAGGCCGCGTAAACGCGGCCCGATTTCCCTATCCGAAGAGTTTCCTTACGCCACCGCACGCGCCAGCGCACAATGCGACCAGAGTTGATGCAGCGCGCCGACCAGATGCTCGATGTCCGCGTCGCTATGCAGCGGGGTCGGGGTGATGCGCAGACGCTCGGTCTTACGCGGCACCGTCGGATAATTGATCGGCTGCACATAGACGCCGTGACTGTCGAGCAGGATATCAGATATCCATTTGCACTTGGCAGCATCACCCACCATGACCGGCACGATGTGGCTTGGATTGTCCATATGCGGAATGCCGCGCGCATCGAGAAGTCCACGCAGCTTCCGCACGCGGTCCTGATGCCGGGCCCGCTCGAAAGGGCTTGCCTTTAGATGCTGGATCGAAGCAATCGCTCCGGCGGCGAGCGACGGCGGCAATGCCGTGGTGAAGATGAAGCCGGAAGCGAAGGAGCGGATGAAATCGCAGACCGCGGTGGAGCCGGTAATGTAACCGCCCATGACGCCGAAGGCCTTGCCGAGCGTTCCCTCGATGATCGTCAGGCGATCCATCAGGCTTTCGCGCTCGGCAATGCCGCCGCCGCGCGGGCCGTACATGCCCACAGCGTGGACTTCATCGAGATAGGTCATGGCGCCATAACGATCGGCAAGATCGCAGATTTCGCTGATCGGCGCGATATCGCCGTCCATGGAATAAACGGATTCGAAAGCGATGAGCTTCGGCGCGTTCGGATCAGCGGCCTGGAGCTTGGCCTCGAGGTCCTCGAGATCATTGTGCTTCCAGATCACCCGCTCACAACGGCCATAACGGATGCCCTCGATCATTGAGGCATGGTTGAGCGCGTCCGAAAAGATGATCAGGCCAGGTATCTTCTGACCGAGCGTGCCGAGGGTAGCCCAGTTGGACACATAGCCTGAGGTGAAGATCAGCGCCGATTCCTTGCCATGGAGGTCAGCAAGTTCGCGCTCGAGCAGGACGTGATAGTGGTTGGTGCCAGAAATATTCCGGGTGCCTCCCGCACCCGCGCCACAGTGATCAATGGCGGCTTTCATGGCTTCGACAACCTTCGGGTTCTGGCCCATGCCGAGATAGTCGTTGGAACACCAGACAGTAACGTCCTTGCGTTCACCATTGGCGTTATACCGGGTCGCGCGGGGGAAATTGCCCTGCTGGCGTTCGATATCCGCAAAAACGCGATAGCGTCCCTCAGAATGCAGGCTTTGCAGTTCCGTCGTGAAAAATGCCTCGAAGTCCATGCCATGCTCCAGAATTGACCAGCTCGTTCTCTGCCTCGTTGCCGGGACCGTCAACCCTTCCGGGCTATTTTAGCCGCCACTGCGTCAATTCGCCGTTGTTTTGAACCATTCCAATAAACCGTTTATAGCCGCTCATGAAAAGCGCAAAATTGATTCACATCAAAAAAGCGGATTTTTGGAACCTTTTTTGCGCCGCGCCGTTGTTTGGGGCACAATCGATTTACGCTCGGAGGAATGCCTTAAGTGGAGGCTTCCCTAAACGACATCGAATTGTTAGTTATCTGTGGCGGTCGGAGGTAGCAGTCGCCGCAGATAAATATGGGACGCCTACCGAGCCAAAGAGCTCATTGTAACGTTGGAGAGAGTTTCATGAAAAAGGCAATCATATTTGCGCTGGTCGGCCTGTCGCTCGCAAGCTGCACGCAGACTGAAAAGGGTGCTTCGATTGGTGCCGTTTCCGGCGCCGTTATCGGTGGCGCGGTCACTGGCAACGTTCGTGGCGCAGCTGTTGGCGCAGCGATCGGTGGCGTCGGTGGTGCTTTGATTGGCAACGCTTCCGAGCCGGGCTATTGCTATTACCGCGACCAGTACGGCCAGCGTTACACGGCACGTTGCCGCTAATCGCTTCGCGAAATACCGTTGCACAGAAGCCCCGGTCATCCGGGGCTTTTTGCGTTATGGGCTGCAAAACAGATGCCGAGGGTCCTCAAAGCCGTTTATTTATGATTAAATTGCAATGTTAACGGAGAGGAAACGGGTTAGGGCGACAATAAAGGCTCAACCATAAAGCAGCTTATGCGAAGAACACGAACTAACCCGAAGACAGGTATTGCGTATCGGAAAGCTGGCACCGCGCTTGCGGTTGCTGTGACGTTCGCCCTGTATCCGGCTTTTGCGCGTGATGCCTTCGCCTTTAAACTGTTCGGCATGCGCCTGTGGGGTTCGGAAGAACCGGAGGTCGAGGTTATCAACCCCGTCAAATATGCCGTCACGCTCAACGCTCCCGACGCCGACAAATCCCTGACGGACAGCCTCGAAAACAGTTCCCTTCTTTTGGCCGACAAAGACAAGCCTGCCTCAGGCGATCTCGGACTCCTGATAAAGGCAAGGGACGACAGGGACAGGCTGATTGCAGCGCTTTATGAAAACGCCCGCTATGGCGGTATTGTCAATGTCACCGTGGCCGGGAGGAATGTCGACGACCTGCCGCCCAACCCGGTTTTCGACCATAGCGCGCCCGTTCCCGTGGTCATAACCGTTACGCCCGGTCCCAAATTCACACTCGGCAATATCCGTCTCGAAGGCGACGTCACAGGCCGCAATCTCGAGGAATACGGCCTGACGACGGGCGGCGATGCGGGCTCCCTGGCGATCATCCGCGCCGGCAACAAGCTGATCGATGATCTGAAGGCCGAAGGCCGCCCGCTTGCCAAGCTGACGAAACGCGAGGCCGTTGCAAACCACGCGACAAACACTGTCGACATCACCATGGCGGCCGAAGGCGGCCCCGTCGCCCCACTCGGCACGGTCACCGTCACCGGTGAAAAAACCGTCGATGGGGATTTCATCCGCCGCTATTCGCGCCTCAATGGCGGCGAGCCCTATTCGCCGGAAAAACTGCGCAAGGCCGCCGATCGCCTGCGCCAGCTCGGTGTTTTTTCCAGCCTGACGATCAAGGAGGCAGGAACGCTCGCCCGCGACGGCACCATTCCGTTGACCATCGAAGTGTCCGAAGGCAAGCACCGCTATTTCGGCGTCGGCGCACAATATTCCACCACCGAAGGCATTGGTCTTCAGGGCTACTGGGGCCACAGAAACCTGTTCGGCCAGGCCGAATCGCTGCGCATCGAGGGCTCGGTCTCGCGCATTGCAGAGGCATCGAGCGTGGAAGGCATGGACTATTCGGCGGGCATTACCTTTACGAAGCCCGGAATGTTCAATCCCCGCACGACATTCAAGACCAGCCTGATTGCCAAGACCGAGCATCCGGACACCTACGAAGCCAAGACGCTGACTGGGACTGCCGGTTTCAGTTATGAACTAAACGATACCGACACGGCTGCCGCGGGCCTGGAGGTGCAGTGGGCCGATACAGACGACGCCTTCGGAAAGAACGAATATCTTACCACGTCCATTCCGCTGGAATTCGTTCGCGATACCCGCGACGACAAGCTCAACCCGACCGAAGGCTTTCGTGCATCGGTGGCCGCCAAGCCCAGCTATGAGGCCCTGAACGGGACCTTCTTCTCCTCTTTCGAAGGTTCGATTACCGGGTACAAGGGGCTGGGCGCCGAAGACAGGCTGATCATGGCCGGAAAACTGTCGGGCGGCGTGCTCGTCGGCGGAAGCGACCTGCAGGACATCCCCACCACCCGCCGCTTTTATGCCGGGGGCGGCGGGTCGGTGCGCGGCTATAGCTATCAGGAAATATCGCCTTATAATGCGGCAGGCGACGCGACCGGCGGTCGCTCCTATGTCGTTGGCTCCATTGAAGCCCGCATCAAGGTCACCGACACGATCGGTATCGTGCCTTTTATCGATGCGGGTGTGGTCTCGGACGACGTGACCCCGGACTTTTCCGACATTCGGGCTGGCGCCGGTATCGGGCTGCGTTACGCGACACCCTTCGGGCCTCTGCGTCTGGATGTCGCCACGCCGCTAGACAAATACGATGGCGGCAACAGTTTCGGCATTTATGCTGGCATCGGTCAGTCTTTTTAAACGCCGCAGTCGAACACCCTTGCAACAGAGTGTAGATTACCCTTTATGAAAACGTTGATTCGATTGCTGAAATGGCTGGGCTACGCTGCCTTGTGCGGCGTGGTACTTCTGTTGCTTGCAGCCTTTTTCGTCGGTTTTACGCCGATGGGCGCGAGAATAGCCGCAAAGCAGATTTCATCGCTTGTATCGACACCCGATCAGATAATCGAGATTTCTCCGCCCAGCGGGCTTTTGACGGGGCATCTGAGGCTCGACAACGTCACTCTTTCGGATCGGCAGGGCCCTTATGCCCGCGTAAACCAGATCGCCGTCGACTGGTCACCCTTCTCGCTTCTTGCCGGCACCTTCCATGCGGACCGGGTATCGGCGGGATCGATCGATGTCCAGCGCCAACCGGTTCCGGTGGAGGAAACGACGAGCAAAAGCTCCGGCAGTTCCTCTCTGCCGATTGAAATAGCGATCGACAATTTCAGCTTTCCCGATATTCGTCTCGGCCAGCCCCTTCTCGGCCGCCCCTTTGAACTGACGGCCGAAGGCAACCTCAAGGCCGCCAGCGACGATATCAGACTGTCGCTCACGGCCCACCGGCTGAATGCCCCGGATGCGGCCGTTAACGCCGACATCGCATTTCTTCCCAACGAAAATGTCCTGAAGCTGAAAGCGGAGATGCGGGAGCCTGAGGGCGGACTTCTTGCCACGCTGCTGTCTCTGCCCGGCACACCTGCGGTCGCCATCGACCTTAACGGCGAAGGACCGCTTTCAAACTGGACCGGCAGCATGCGCGGCAACGTCGCTGGTAACCCTGTTGTCAACGTCACCGGTCGGCACCTCCTCGCGGAGGATGGCACCCGCCGCATCGAAGTTGCGGGTGGCGGCCAGCCCGATCTGCTTCTGCCGCCCGCCTTCCGGCAGCTTTTTGCCGGTGAGACAAAGCTCGACGCAAACGCCACCCTTTCCCCACAGGGGCGCATCGAAATCGGCAGCAGTACACTGGAAACCGGCACCCTGCTGCTGACGGCCTCCGGCACCATTGATCCGAACGGCCAGAACGACCTTGCCGCCAACCTCATCGGCACAGCCGGGCCCGTCGATTTTCGCTGGCCGCTGAGCGATGGGGAGGTGCAGGCCCTCATCAACGGCCTCGATCTTTCGTTAAAGGGTGGGGCAGACGCCGCACATCTTGACACGACCGTTTCCCTGCGCAGCCTCTCTTTGCCGCAAGGCAGGCTGGACGACGTCAAACTGACGGCGCAAAGCGCTGATCTCAATATCGCTGACCGGAGCGGCACAATCGCCACCGCTCTCTCCGTAGCGCAATCGTCCTTTGTCAGCCCGGATATTGATCGGCTGGTGCGTGCGCCGCTCACCATCAATGCACCGCTCCGCCTGAGCCCATCCGCCATCGGCTTTGACAGCGCGACGCTTGAAAGCGCCAGCGTTGGCGGAACACTGAACGGCAGTTTCGACCTTACCGGCAACCGCCTCACCTCAAGCGTGCAGCTCTTCGCGCTGCCCGCCACCCTTCCACCGGCTCTCGCGGAAAAGTTTGACACCACCATCGCCCTCCAGGGTGATGTCGACGTGACCATCGGTGGACGCACCAGCGTTGAAAACATCGTCGTCAAGTCGGGAACGATTGAGGCGACAGGCAATGCCGGCCTCGAAAACGATGCATTGAGCGCCAGCCTGACGGGTAAATTTCTCGCTCTTGAAAAGTTGACGCCACAGGCAAAGGGCGTCGCCGATTTTGCGATCGAGGCCACCGGCGCGCTGGCAGCGCCAGATTTCAACGTGACCCTGACTTCCGAGAGCGCAATCCTTGCCGGACGTACGCTTGAATCATTGCAAGTCAATGCGACAGGCAAGGCCGATCCCGCCGCTCCTCAGGCGAAACTTACCGCCAGCGGCAGCCTTGACCGACAGAAGATCGATGCCAATGCCGAATTGGTGCAAACCGAAAACGGCACTGCGATTCCCGAGCTGCGCGTGGCGGTAGGCCGGAATATCTTGAACGGGCAACTGCAATTCTCGCAGCAGTTTCTGCCATCCGGCAATCTTTCCTTCAACTTTCCCGACCTTGCGCTACTCGCCGCTCTCGCTGCGCAGCAGGCGGATGGCGATATTGCCGGCGACATCGCCCTTAGCAACGCCAATGGCCGGATCGCCGCGACGATCAAAGCCAATGGCAGCAGCATCCGTCAGGGCACGACAACGATCTCCGGGTTGGCAGCCGATATTTCAATAGACGACCTTCAGGCAATCGCCATCAACGGCAAGGTCAACGCCGATACCGTCAATGCCGGCGCGGCTGCGATATCTGACCTGAAAGCCACAATCGGTCATTCCGGCACAACGACGCAGTTCAACGTCAACGGTCGTTACGACAACGCACCGCTGGTGGTGAATGGCAGCGCCGAGACGGGCGGATCGCCCATGACGGTAAGACTCGACGCCTTTTCCGCCGCGCCCAAGGGCATTGCCGTGCGCCTTGAAAAACCCACCACCATTGCCATCCAGAACGGTACGGCCCGGATCTCCGATTTGACCATCATCACGGGCGAAGGACGTGTCGAGGTCAACGGCACCGCCGGGTCGACGCTTGATATCAATGCCGATATCCGTTCGCTGCCCGCAAGTCTCGCAAATGCCTTTGCCACCGGACTGGATGCGGCGGGTAGCATCTCCGGCACGGTGAAGGCCAAGGGTGCGGCATCGAACCCTGCGGTCGACTATAATCTCAACTGGGTAAATGCCGAGGTCGCGCAGACGCGCGCGGCGGGTCTCGCCGCCCTCGGCATCAAGGCGAACGGTCAATTTTCCGGTGGCACCCTGCAGATCGAAACGAATGTCTCCGGTCAGGGCGGCATGGCGCTTTCAGGCGGCGGCTCGCTCGGTATCGCCGGCAATCGTCCGCTTTCGATGGCGTTTTCCGGCAGACTGCCTTTCTCAGCCGTCGCGGCACAAACAGCAGCGCAGGGCCTCGATGTGGATGGCACCGCCGCCATCGACGTGAAGATTTCCGGCAGCGCTTCCGCACCTGTCATTAGCGGCAGCATCACCACTGATGGCACGCGCTTGACCGACGTGCGCCGAAACCTCACCATCAACGATCTGGGCGCCACCATCACCTTCGACCGTGATCGTGCCGTCATCTCCCGATTGACCGGCAGGCTGGCAGGCGGTGGAACGATCTCGGGAACCGGCAGCGTCGGCATAACCGGTGGTTCGGGTTTTCCTGCCGATATATCGATTACGCTTAATCGCGCCGGTTACAACGACGGCACGCTGGTAACGACAGTGGTGAGCGGCACGCTGACGCTGAAAGGCCCGTTGCTGAATTCCCCCGTGCTGGGCGGCAACCTGACGCTGGACAGAAGCGCCATCACCATTCCGGAGAAGCTGCCGGCTTCACTGACGGAGATCGACGTCAAGCACAAGAACGCACCACCCAAGGTACGCGCGCAGGCCAAGGCGCTTGGAGCCGATCAGGGCGGAAGCGGGAGCTCGTCCACCATCAATCTCGATCTGCAGGTCAATGCGCCGAGCGGTATATTCGTGCGCGGTCGGGGTATCGATGCAGAACTGACCGGCAATCTGACGATCCGTGGCACCGCAGCGGTTCCGGTCATTTCAGGCGGCTTCGAAATGCGTCGGGGCAGGCTTGAAATCCTCACTCGCCGCCTTGATTTCACGACAGGAAATATCAGTTTCGGTGGCGGCCTCGTTCCAGTCCTCGACATGAAGGCGGACTCAACGGTTGGTTCAACGACCATCACCGTATCTGTTTCCGGTACTGCCAACGATCCGACCTTTGCGTTCTCCTCGGCTCCCGCCCTGCCACAGGATGAGGTGATGGCACAGCTGATCTTCGGCCAGTCCATGTCAAAACTATCCGCGCTGCAGATCGCGCGGTTGGCGGATGCCGCCGCTCAACTGGCCGGCGGGCGTTCCACATCGCTGTTCGACAAGCTCAGAAGCAATCTCGGCGTCGATGATCTTGATATTTCGACGGACTCCGAAGGACAGGCCCGTGTTTCCGCCGGTAAATACCTGAACGAGAGAACTTATCTGGAGTTGCAGCAAAGCGGCGAATCCGGCGCAAAAGCCATCATCAATCTCGACGTAGGACGCGGTGTGAAGCTGCGCGGGGAAGCGGGCGGCGATGGCGAAGGCGCAGCAGGCATATTTTACGAGAAAGAGTATTGAGATGGTTCGCATTTAGGTTTGCGAAACCATCTCATGCTAGGAATCTTCCATTGAAGACGGAAATATTGTTTCCGGCTGTTCAGGCACCAGGCAGAACGCCAAATTCGCATTGCAAGTGTCGGTGCACTTGCGCCGGCCTCCACAGCGAGCATTGGGAAGAATTCTGATGGCAATGATTAACTCTACCAATTTTGGCGGTGAGACGCTCGAAATCATCGCATTCCGCCTGCATGATCAGGAATTCTGCGTGAAGACGACGACCATTCGCGAAATCCGCGGCTGGGCGCCTTCGACGCCCATTCCCCATGCACCGAAAGACGTCATCGGCGTTATGAACCTGCGCGGCTCTGTTATCCCGATCATTGATCTGGCTCACAAACTCGGCATGAAAAGCACCGTCGCCAATGAGCGCAGTGCAATCGTAGTGGCCGAAGTGCATAACATGGTCATCGGCATGCTGGTGGATCGCGTTTCAGACATTCTGACGATCCCGGCAAACCAGGTCCAGCCGGTTCCCGAAATTTCAGCCTCCTTCGACAAGTCCTATTCCGAAGGGATCATCGCCAACGAACATGGCATGATCTGCTTCCTGAACCTTGCGAAAATGTTCAAGGGCACTGAAGCGGAAGATCTCGCGGCCTGACAAGGTCTGCGCAGGCCTCGCTGAAGAATGATAAGGAACAATCCAGACCGCCGGAGCACCTGCCGGCGGTTTTGTTTTTTCTTTCACGCATTTTATTAAATAAGAACATTTTAATATTATAGATATCTAATATTAGCGCCATAGATCAGTACCGCGCCGGTAAGCCTATTACGCGGGCGGATACCTGACCCAGGGCCAACATAGAGAAGTGCCTGCATTGCTGCCTTCGGCGGCAAAACCTGTTCGTTGTTCAACGTGATATGGCGTGGACCGCATCTTCTTTGCGGCTTGCCGCGCCGTGGGCTGACTTTGGGGGACTTGTAATGCTGGGGTTAGGAAAAAGCGCAGACAGTAGAAATATGCTCGATGCGATATCAAGATCGCAGGCGGTCATCGAATTCGATCTCAAAGGTAATATCCTCACCGCAAATAAGAATTTCTGCGCGGCACTGGGTTATGACCTCATCGAGATCGTCGGTAAGCACCACCGCATATTCTGCGACAGCGAGCTTGCCGCGTCTCGCGCCTATCAGGAATTCTGGGACTCTCTCGCCCGGGGCGAGTTTCAGGCCAGGGAATTCCGCCGTATCCGCAAGGACGGCTCGGTGATCTGGATCGAGGCCTCCTACAACCCGGTTTTCCGTTCGGGCAAGCCCTATAAAGTGGTCAAGATCGCAACAGATATCACCGCAAAAAAGATCACGGCCGCGGAAGATGCGGGCAAACTGGAGGCGCTCTCCCGCTCGCAAGCCACCATTGAGTTCTTTCCTGACGGTACGATCATCACCGCCAATCCAAACTTCTGCGCTGCGGTGAACTATGACCTCAAGGAAATCGAGGGCAGGCACCACCGCATGTTCTGTGATCCTGCCTATGCCGCCTCGTCCGCCTATGCAAATTTCTGGCAACGACTGGCATCAGGCGAATTCATCTCGGACGAGTTTGTCCGCTACGGGAAGAACGGCAAGGAAATATGGATCCAGGCCGCCTATAATCCGGTTGTCGATGAAACCGGTAAAGTGGTGAAGGTGGTGAAATTTGCCACCGACGTCACACCGCGCATGAGCGCCATTCGCATGCTTGCAGATGCCCTGCGGGCGCTGGCCGAAGGCGACCTTGTACAACGCCTCGACAACAGCTTCGTGCCCAGCATGGAAAAACTGCGGGCAGATTTCAACGAGGTTGTCGCCAAGCTGCAGGCCACGATGCAGACAATCGCGCACAATGCCTCGACAATCGCATCCGGATCCGGCGAAATCCGCATCGCCGCCGATCAGCTCTCGCAACGCACCGAACAGCAAGCCGCCTCACTGGAGGAGACCGCTGCGGCGCTGGAGGAGATCACCACCACCGTAACCGATGCAAGCCACCGCGCAGGTGAGGCCGGTAAACTGGTGCTGCGGACAAGAGAACATGCCGAGCATTCCGGCGACATCGTTCAGCAGGCAATTTCCGCCATGGATGCGATTTCGAGGTCCTCAGGCGAGATCACCAATATCATTGGCGTTATAGACGACATCGCTTTCCAGACCAATCTCTTGGCCCTCAATGCGGGCGTCGAAGCAGCGCGCGCCGGGGAAGCGGGCAAGGGGTTCGCCGTCGTCGCACAGGAGGTCCGGGAGCTCGCACAGCGATCCGCCGTTGCCGCCAAGGAGATCAAATCCCTCATCAACACCTCTCGCGAGCAGGTCTCCAACGGCGTGGATCTGGTGGGCAGAACCGGCGACGCCCTGCGGGACATCCAGTCGCAGATGGGCGAGATCGACACTAATGTCTCGGCCATCGTTGAAGCATCCCGCGAACAGGCGAACGGTCTCAGGGAGATCAATCAGGCCGTCAACGTTATGGATCAGGCCACCCAGAAAAACGCCGCGATGGTAGAAGAAACCACCGCCGCCAGCCACGGGCTCGCTACAGAAGCGGAAAATCTGCATGAATTGCTGCGGCAGTTCAGAATCGCGCACGACACGTCACCCGCACGCCCCGTCGACAAGAAACCAGCCGTCCTCACCAGGCTGCCGGTGCCGCAACCGCGATATGCTGCTTTACCAAGGTCTCATGGAAACGCAGCAGCCGAATGGGCGGAGTTCTAAGGGTCTCTTTGAAGTCTGAAGGCCGTCGGGAACGGCGGCCTCTACGTCATAAAATGATACGATCCGCCCTGGTGAAGATCTCAAAATCTTCACCCCGCACGAGTGCGACAAGGGTGATACCCGAGCTTTCAGCGGTTTCGATGGCGAGCGCGGTGGGTGCGGAAATCGCCGCCAGAATGGGACTGCCAAGGATGGCGGTCTTTTGGACCATTTCTACCGACAGGCGGCTGGTCACAACCACAATGCCGGCATTCGGCGGCAGGCCTGCATTTACAACTGCACCTGCAAGCTTGTCGAGCGCATTATGGCGACCGACGTCTTCACGAACAGCAAGCAGCCCCTTTTGAGGATTGTAGAAACCCGCGCCGTGAACCGCTCTCGTTTGGCGATTAAGGCTTTGCGCTTCATTCAGTGCTTTCATCGCAGCAACAATATCATCCCCGTAGACGGAGAGTTCAGAGCCGCTCAGGACCGGGACCACTCGGACCGCCTGCTCTATCGACTCGATGCCACAAAGACCGCAGCCGACAGGGCCTGCCATATGCCGCCGTCTCGCCCTGAGCGCATCCGCATTGGCATCCTGCAAATCCACCTGAACGTCGAAGCCCTGCCCCGCCTCGATCACCTCGATTGACCGGATTTCCGCCCCTGTGGATATGATGCCTTCCGTCAGACTAAATCCGACTGCAAAATCGACAAGATCTGCGGGGCTGGCCATCATCACGGCATGGGTGCTGCCACCATAGGAAAAAGCAACCGGCACTTCCTCGGGCACCGCTCTATCGCCCTCGATCAGGGTCCCTGACCGCAACGCGGTTCTCGCGACCCCTCTGTAGCTCGCTTTTGCCGACACGCCGATCACTCCTCCATCACCAAATCTGCTTCGTGTTGCGCACCCGAGCAGCATTTCTTCGGGATATCACATCTAACCGAAAGCTCTGAAAATCGGAATCGGTTTCCGAGGCTGCCCGGTTGAAACGCAATCGTTGAAGCGCACCTTTGCTAGACTCATGTTCCGTAGGCGATAATTGATGCAACCCGGTCAACGTGATTTTGAAGCTTATGTGGGCAGGCTGAGGACGACGAAGGCAATCGTACCCGCTGACCCGTTAAGCAGCAGGTCAAAACAAAAAAAGCGACCGAGACGGCCGCTTTCTGGATCGGATTTTTTGTGGGCAGTCATTCTTTCGAACCCGCCCGGTGCTTTCAAGCAGCGACGATAACCTCATGCAGGTTCGTCAGTTCGTAAAGGTGCTTTTCAAGCTTCGTCAGATGCTCGTGGTGATGATTGCCTTCTTCGATTTCGGCCTTGGCCGCATCGATGCGACGCTGCAACGTGTCGGGAGACATGTCATCGGCCGAAACCGCGGATTCGGCAAGAAGCGTGCAGCCCGTCGGGAGAATATCGGCGAAGCCACCGAAGACAACATATTTATGCGTTTCACCAGAAGCGAACTTCACCGTTACCAAACCCGGCTTGATCGTGGTCATCGTCGGCGCATGGTTGGCCAGAACGGTCATTTCACCCAGCGTGGCCGGGATGACGACTTCCGTAACCGTTTCGGAAACGAGCAGACGCTCCGGGGAAACGAGATCGAATTTGAAACTGTCAGCCATGGCTATTCACTTCTTTTCAATTACGCGGGCGTCACGGACTTTTCTGTTACAACGCCGACAAAGCCTTATCGGTTTCGCCACCATTGTCGGCAAGGCGCGCGGCTGAACCACGCGCCCGCCAATTCATGATCAGGCAGCTTCGGCAGCCAGCTTCTTGGCCTTTTCAATGGCTTCTTCCATCGAACCGACCATGTAGAAGGCAGCTTCCGGCAGGCTGTCATATTCACCGTTGACCAGGCCCTTGAAGCCCTTGATCGTATCTTCGAGCGCAACGAGCTTGCCCGGCGAACCGGTGAAGACTTCGGCAACGAAGAACGGCTGCGACAGGAAGCGCTCGATCTTACGGGCGCGGGCAACCGTCAGCTTGTCTTCTTCCGACAGTTCGTCCATGCCGAGGATGGCGATGATGTCCTGAAGAGCCTTGTAGCGCTGCAGGGTCGACTGAACCTTACGAGCCACTTCATAGTGTTCTTCGCCGACGATCATCGGGTCGAGCATGCGCGAGGTGGAGTCGAGCGGGTCAACGGCCGGGTAGATACCCTTTTCAGCGATCGAGCGCGACAGAACCGTCGTGGCGTCCAGGTGGGCGAACGAGGTAGCAGGAGCCGGGTCGGTCAAGTCGTCGGCGGGGACGTAAATGGCCTGAACCGAGGTGATCGAACCCTTGGTCGTGGTAGTGATGCGTTCCTGCATCTGGCCCATGTCGGTTGCCAGCGTCGGCTGATAACCCACGGCCGAAGGAATACGGCCGAGCAGAGCCGACACTTCCGAACCAGCCTGAGTGAAGCGGAAGATGTTATCCACGAAGAACAGAACGTCCTGGCCTTCGTCACGGAAGTTTTCAGCGATCGTCAGACCGGTCAGAGCGACGCGAGCGCGGGCGCCCGGCGGTTCGTTCATCTGGCCGTAAACCAGCGCAGCCTTGGAGCCTTCGCCACCACCGAGCTTGTTGACGTTCGATTCGATCATTTCGTGATAGAGGTCGTTACCTTCACGGGTACGCTCACCAACGCCAGCGAATACCGAGTAACCGCCGTGTGCCTTGGCAACGTTGTTGATGAGTTCCATGATGAGAACGGTCTTGCCAACGCCGGCGCCGCCGAACAGGCCGATCTTACCACCCTTGGCGTAAGGAGCCAGAAGGTCGACGACCTTGATGCCGGTGACGAGGATCTGTGCTTCGGTCGACTGTTCGACGTAAGCAGGAGCGTCCTGATGGATGGCGCGCTTGGAAGCGGTCACGATCGGACCAGCTTCGTCAACCGGCTCGCCGATGACGTTCATGATACGGCCGAGCGTTTCCGGACCAACCGGAACGGAGATCGGAGCGCCGGTGTTCGAAACGCTCTGACCGCGAACGAGACCTTCGGTCGAGTCCATGGCGATCGTGCGAACGACGTTTTCACCGAGGTGCTGCGCGACTTCCAGAACCAGGCGGTTGCCGTTGTTCTCGGTTTCGAGCGCGTTCAGGATCGGAGGCAGTTCGCCTTCGAACGCCACGTCGACAACAGCGCCGATAACCTGGGTAACCTTGCCCGCGCCGTTCACCGCTGCGGTTTTCTTGGGGGTAGCTGCCTTAGCCATTATCCTTACCCTCTTTCCTTACCTCAGAGCGCTTCCGCGCCCGAAATGATTTCAATGAGTTCCTTGGTGATCTGAGCCTGACGCTGACGGTTGTAGGACAGCGTCAGCTTGTTGATCATCTCACCGGCATTGCGCGTTGCGTTATCCATCGCGCTCATCTTGGCGCCCATTTCACCGGCAACGTTTTCGAGCAGAGCCCGGAAAACCTGAACCGAGATGTTGCGCGGAATAAGGTCTTCCAGAATAGAAGCCGCATCAGGCTCATATTCGTAGACGGCGTTCTGCGTCGCGGCATCCTCTTCCACAACGGGCGTTGCGGCCGGAATGAGCTGCAGGCCGGTCGGGATCTGGCTGATGACGGACTTGAATTCCGAATAGATCAGCGTGCAGACATCGAACTCGCCGGCGTTGAAGAGCGAGATCACCTTCTTGGCGATCTGGTCGGCATTTTCAAAACCAACCTTCTTCACGTCGCGCAGCTCGATGCGCTCGATGATATTGGCTGCAAATTCGCGACGCAGGGCGTCGTAACCCTTCTTGCCGACCGTGATGATCTTGACCGTCTTGCCTTCCGAAATCAGCTTGCGGGCGTGATCGCGGGCAAAACGGGCGATTTGCGAGTTGAAACCGCCGCAAAGACCACGCTCAGCCGTGCAGACGACGAGCAGATGCACGTCGTTCTTGCCGGTGCCGGTCATCAGCGCCGGAGCAACGTCCGCCTCGACCGCATTCGCGATGTTGGCAAGAACGGCGCTCATGCGCTGAGAATAAGGCCGGGCGGCCTCCGCAGCTTCCTGGGCGCGCCGAAGCTTCGCCGCGGCGACCATTTTCATCGCCTTGGTAATCTTCTGCGTCGCCTTTACGGAGGCAATGCGGTTTTTCAGATCCTTTAGTGAAGGCATCCGTTATCCGTCCGAGTAAAAGAGCCCTGATTTAAGAGAAAGACTTGGCGAAGCTATCAAGAGCGCCCTTGAGCTTGCCCTTGGTATCGTCGCTGATAGCCTTTTCCGTGCGGATGGTGTCGAGGATCGCCTTGCCTTCCGACCGGAGGTAGGAGAGCAGACCCTGCTCGAACTTGCCGACCTGTGCGACCGGAACCTTGTCGAGGTAACCGTTGACGCCGGCGAAGATCACCGCAACCTGTTCTTCCGTCTTGAGCGGCGAGAACTGCGGCTGCTTCAGAAGTTCGGTCAGGCGTGCACCGCGGTTTAGCAGGCGCTGCGTCGAGGCATCGAGGTCCGAACCGAACTGGGCGAAGGCGGCCATTTCGCGATACTGGGCGAGTTCACCCTTGATCGAGCCGGCAACCTGCTTCATCGCCTTGATCTGGGCGGCAGAGCCAACGCGCGAAACCGACAGACCGACGTTAACAGCCGGACGGATACCCTGATAGAACAGGTCGGTTTCAAGGAAGATCTGGCCGTCGGTGATCGAGATCACGTTGGTCGGAATAAAGGCCGAAACGTCGTTACCCTGGGTTTCGATGACAGGCAGAGCTGTCAGCGAGCCGGCGCCCATTTCGTCGGAGAGCTTTGCAGCGCGCTCGAGAAGACGGGAGTGGAGGTAGAAAACGTCGCCCGGATAAGCTTCGCGGCCCGGAGGACGGCGCAGCAGAAGCGACATCTGACGGTAAGCAACGGCCTGCTTGGAAAGGTCGTCGTAACCGATGAGGGCGTGCTTGCCGTTGTCGCGGAAATATTCGCCCATGGCGCAACCGGCAAACGGTGCCAGGTACTGCATCGGAGCCGGATCGGAAGCGGTCGCAGCAACGATGATCGAGTACTGCAGCGCGCCGCGCTCTTCCAGAACCTTCACGAACTGGGCGACGGTCGAACGCTTCTGACCGATAGCGACGTAGACGCAATAGAGCTTGTCGCCGTCAGGACCATTGTCGTGAATGGCCTTCTGGTTCAGGATCGTGTCGAGAATGATTGCGGTCTTGCCGGTCTGGCGGTCGCCGATGACAAGCTCGCGCTGGCCGCGACCAACCGGGATGAGCGCATCGATGGCCTTGAGGCCGGTCGACATCGGCTCGTGAACCGACTTGCGCGGAATGATGCCGGGAGCCTTGACGTCAACGCGCGAACGCTTGGCGGCGTTGATCGGGCCCTTGCCGTCGATCGGGTTACCGAGCGCGTCAACGACGCGGCCCAGCAGTTCCGGACCAACGGGAACGTCAACGATAGCGCCAGTCCGCTTTACGGTGTCGCCTTCCTTGATGTCACGGTCGGAACCGAAGATAACCACACCGACATTGTCGGCTTCGAGGTTGAGCGCCATGCCGCGGATGCCGCCCGGAAACTCGACCATTTCACCAGCCTGAACATTGTCGAGACCGTAAACGCGAGCAATACCGTCACCGACGGAAAGCACCTGGCCGACTTCCGAGACTTCCGCCTCGTTGCCGAAATTTTTGATTTGATCTTTCAGAATTGCGGAAATTTCCGCGGCGCGGATATCCATCAGCCAACCTCTTTCAGTGCAAGCTTAAGGGTGGAAAGTTTGGTGCGAAGAGACGTATCGATCTGGCGGGAGCCGACCTTGACGATCAGACCACCGAGGATCGAGGGATCGACGGTAACGGAAACCGCCACATCCTTGCCGGTAACGCTCTTCAGCGCCGCCTTCAGTTCAGTTTCCTGCGCCTCGTCGAGCGCATGTGCCGAGGTGACCTCGGCGGTAATTTCGCCGCGATGGGCGGCAGCAATGGTGCGGTAGGCGCGGATCATGCCGGGAACGGCGAAGAGACGGCGGTTATTCGCAACAACCTTGAGGAAATTCAGCGCAAGACCGGTGATGCCGGCCTTTTCGCAGATAGCGGTGATTGCCTTGAACTGGTCCTCGGCGGAGAACACCGGACTCGCAACCAGACGCTTCAAATCGTCACTTTCGTCGAGAAGTGCGCCAAACTTGTCCAGTTCGGCCTGAACCGCTTCGACCGTACCCGCTTCCAAAGCAAGCTCGAAAAGCGACGACGCATACCTTTCCGCTACACCGGATGTTCCCTGGGAGGTCTCTGCCACGGGCACTTTTTCCCTGCTAATCGTCCAAGACCATCAGCGATGGGGATCCACCGCATCAAATTCTTGAAATCGTTTCAATTTCCCCGAAAAAGACCGGAATTCCCCCCTGCCTTTTCCCAATTTCGCGGTCCGTCTAGCATAGGATGCCGGGACTCGCAACACGCGTAATAGCGGAAAGCGCCGTTTGGGCAAGGGGGAATGCGTTTTAATTTTCCGATTTCGCTCAGGATCAAGCGCCTGTGAGGTGCAAAAGCCAAAAAGACGGCTTCAGACCAGGCCGAAGACGTAGCTCAACGAGAATGCGGCGAGCAGAAAGTGCACAACCAGAAGTAAGAGATTCCGCATGCTTGCGCCACCATCCGAGAGGATGGAGAGTATCCCGCCGAACACGCTGAGGCCGAATGCCGCACCGAAGGCGAGATAGACCATGGGCTGGGCAAGAAGCAGGGCGGCGGCGCCGAGGCCCAGATAAAAGCCGGCAAGCGACGAGCGCACCAGCGCATAGCCATCCCGGCGTTCGCCGGCGGGCAGCAGGCCGAAAGCGCGAAGCGTCAAGCCGGGTGCGAACATGAAAAACAGCCCGATGATGGCTGACACCACCGCCGCGCCGAAGGCCAATTGTTCGCCGAACTCGGTCGGAAAATAAAACTCCATATCGTTCCCCAAATCATTCTGTTTCCCGCTGGCGTTATGACACGGTCATGACAGCAGGAAAAAGCCCTTCTTTGCTAAAGTTCAAAGGAAACTTTGCGGATCGATATCCAGCTGAACATGCACGCTGCCGCGCTCTTTAGGGCCATTTGCCAGAAGCGTTCGCAGGAACGATTGCATGTCGGAGTTGCGTCGCCCGTGCACCAGCAACCGGAAGCGATGGCGGCCGCGGATGAGCGCAAGCGGCGCTTCCGCCGGGCCAAGCAGCATGATGCCGGTCACCTGCGGGGCCGCAGCCCGCAATCCACGCGCATGGGTTTCCGCCTCTGCGCGCGTATCGGCTGAGACGATGATCGAGGCAAGCCGTCCGAAGGGCGGCAGGACAGCCTTTTCGCGCTCCACTATCTCCCTCTCGTAAAAAGCCGAGGCGTCACCGGAGACGATCGCCTGCATAACCGGATGCTGCGGCTGATAGGTCTGGAGCAGGCCATGACTCTTGCGCCCCGTCCGTCCGGCGCGACCTGTCACCTGCGACAGTAGCTGAAAGGTTCGCTCCGCCGCACGCGGGTCGCCATTGGCTAGGCCGAGATCGGCATCGACAATGCCAACGAGCGTCATCAGCGGGAAATTATGCCCCTTGGCGACGAGCTGCGTGCCGATGACGATATCCGCCTCGCCTTTGACGATCGCCTCCAGCTCCAACCGCAACCGCTTGACGCCCATGAGATCGGAAGAGAGCACGATGGTGCGGGCATCGGGGAAATGTTTCTCCACCTCTTCGGCGATGCGCTCAACCCCCGGCCCGCAGGCCACGAGATGATCGAAGGTGCCGCATTCCGGGCAATGGTCGGGCGTCGGCTCATTATGGCCGCACTGATGGCACTGCAACTGATTGCGGAAACGATGCTCCACCAGCCAGCTGGAACATTGTGGGCACTGAAAACGATGGCCGCAGACGCGGCACAGCGTCAGCGGCGCATAACCGCGTCGATTGAGGAACAGCAGCGCCTGCTCGCCCTTCTCGATCGTCTTGCCGATTCCGCGCAGCAGGACAGGTGACAGAAACCCTCCCCGCTCTGGCGGGTGACGGCGCATATCGACAAGATGCAGATCGGGCATTGCCGCATCGCCGAAACGCGTATGCAGGTGAATGGTGTTGTAACGCCCCGAACTGCCGTTGACCTGGCTTTCCACCGAAGGCGTGGCCGAAACCAGCACGACCGGGAATTCGGCGATACGCGCCCTCACCACCGCCATGTCGCGGGCATTATAGAAGACACGATCTTCCTGCTTGTAAGCGGGGTCGTGCTCTTCATCGACAATGATGAGACCAAGATTGTCGAACGGCAGGAAAAGCGCCGAACGTGCCCCAGCCACCACTTTCACCTCGCCGGTCACCGCCTGCCGCCAGACCTTTTCGCGCATCCGCGGCGACAGGTCCGAATGCCATTCGGCCGGCTTGGCGCCGAAACGATCCTGGAAACGCTCCAGAAACGCCGCCGTCAACGCGATTTCGGGCAGCAGGATGAGGACCTGCTTGCCTTGCCTGAGCGTCTCGGCCACGGCCTCGAAATAGACCTCGGTCTTGCCGGAGCCGGTCACGCCATCGATCAGGGAAACATGAAATCCACCCTTGCGCACATCCTCGAGAATCTCCGATGCCGCCTGTCTCTGCGGGCCTTCCAGTCGCGGCTCGACATAATCGGGGTCAGGCTCGGGCACCACTGGCGGCGCGGGCAGAAATATCGTCTCGAACACGCCCTGTTTCACAAGCCCGTCGATGACACTGGTCGAAACACCTGCAGCGTGGGCAAGCCCGCTCTTCGTCCAGCCGTCCCCTTCGGCCGCCAGCTCCATCACCCGTTCGCGGGCGGGGGTCAGGCGCTCCGGCCTACCTTCGGTCAGCCGCAGCCCCTCGATCATCGGTTCGGGATCGAAAGCGGCGGGCGCACGCAACGCCATGCGTGCCACGAGGCCGGGCGGAGAAAGCGTATAGGCGGCGACCCAGTCCACGAAGCGGCGCATTTCCGTCTTCATAGGCGGGCACTCGAAACTCTTGGTAATGGGCCGCAACTTCTTCGGATCGACAGCTTTCTCTCCGGTTTCGTCCCACACCACGCCGAACACCTGTCGGGGGCCAAGCGGCACCTGAACGACGGAACCAGTTTCCACCACCATATCTTCAGGCACAGCGTAGCTATAGGGCCCGGGCGCCGGCATGGGCACAAGAACGGGCACCGTGCGCGTGGGCGACGGCGGGTCGAACAGAGCCCCAAACAGATCGGACGAATCTTTTGCCATGATGTGGCGACCATGCCCCGGCGACAGGAAAAAGGAAACCGCCCGGATGTAGTGGGCGCACCACGCAAAGTCCACCTCTTAACCAAATGCTGACCATAAGCGCATAGTTTCGAATTGTGGAATGGAGCGCCGCGTGACCGAAATCCTGACATTTGCCGAACCCGACCTGCTCGCCGAGCGCCAAGCCTGGCTGACGGCGCTTGCAGGCGAGCGCCGCCTCTCCGACAACACCGTCGAGGCCTATGAGCGCGATACGCGTCAGTTCCTGACGTTCCTGACCGGCTACATCGGCAAACCAGCCTCCATAAGCGATATTGCCGATCTGCGCCCCGTTGATCTTCGCGCCTTTCTGGCCAATAGACGCAAGGAGGGCGCCGGCGCGCGGTCGCTTGGGCGGCATCTGGCGGGCCTGCGCTCGCTACTGCACCACCTGCAGAAAAAGGGACTCGTCAATGCCGCCGGCGCCACCGCAATGCGCGCGCCAAAACAGCCAAAATCCCTACCGAAGCCGCTGACCGACCGTCAGGCGCTGAAGATCACCACGGCCGAGGCACAGTTGAACGATGAACCCTGGATTGCCGCCCGCAACGCTGCGGTTCTGTCGCTGCTTTATGGCTGTGGCCTGCGCATTTCCGAGGCACTGGGTCTTACCCCGGCCGATTTCCCACCCGGCGTGCGCAGCCTGCGCATCACCGGCAAGGGCAACAAGACGCGGATCGTGCCGCTGCTGGCGGTGGTGACGGAAGCGGTCGATACATACAAAAAGCTCTGCCCCTATGCCCTGTCGGCGGACGAACCGATGTTCCTCGGGGCACGCGGCGGCAAGCTTCAGCCTGCCATCATCCAGCGTGAAATGCAGAAGCTGCGCGGCGCTTTCGGCCTACCGGAAAACGCCACCCCGCATGCGTTGCGCCATTCCTTCGCCACCCATCTTCTGGCCGGCGGTGGGGATCTGCGCACCATTCAGGAACTGCTCGGCCATGCCAGCCTCTCCACCACACAGGTCTATACCGGCGTCGATACGGCGAGACTGTTGGAGATCTACGACAACGCTCACCCACGTGCATGATGCAGGAAAATGGTTAACCATAGGCATTAACCAGACGTCCAAACCGCCGTTCTATAAGCGAACAAGAACCGGATTGGACCGATGCACAGCCTGATAAAGCCTCAAAATCTCACCGCCACCCTGATGGGCAAGACTGGCGACGCGCTGCTCTGGCTGCTGGCCGCCCTGCATGTCACCGCCGTTGCCATCCTGCTCATGACCTTGCTGTCACTCAGTGAAGCGGGGGCCACAGAGCGGAAGATCACCTGCACGGGCAGCGATATTCTCGTAGAGATGCGCAAAACCGATCCGCAAGCTTTCGCAAAGATTGAACAGGAAGCGGCCGCGATCCCGAACGGCAAGGGCAATTTCTGGCGCATCGAAAAGGCAGATACGGCCCCATCCTATCTTCTCGGCACCATGCATGTGACCGATCCGCGCGTTCTGGAGATGCCGGCCGCCGCCAGCCCCGCCTTTGAGAAGGCAGCGACTGTCATCGTGGAATCGGACGAGATCCTTGATGACAAGAAAATAGCGGCATCCCTGCTGGGCAAGCCCGAACTCACCATGTTTCTGGACGGCAAATCGATCACCGACATCCTGCCGCCCGACAATGTCGCGCGCCTCGAAAAGGGCCTGAAGGAGCGCGGCATTCCACTCAATGCCGTGTCGCGCATGAAGCCCTGGATGCTCTCGAGCTTCGTTGCCCTTCCCGCCTGCGAGTTTGCCCGCAAGGCAACGGGCCTTTCCTTTCTCGACAAGAAGCTTGCCGAAGATGCGGTTGCGAACGGAAAGCGCCTCGTCGGGCTGGAGACCATGGTCGAACAACTGACCGCCATGTCCGAACTGCCGATGGAATTTCATCTGCAGGCGCTTATCGAAACGCTTGAGCTTGGCGACCGCATGGATGACGTGATGACGACCATGACCGATCTTTACGTCGCGGGCGACATCGGCATGACCATGCCGATGCTGAAAAGTCTGGATCCCAAGAAGGGCGCCGACAACGATAAGGGCTACGCCGCTTTCGAACAGCGCATCATCACCGATCGCAACCATGTGATGGCGGACCGCTCCACCGATGAGCTTGCCAAGGGTAATGTCTTCATGGCCGTCGGCGCGCTGCACCTGCCGGGCGCAGGAGGCCTCGTGGAACTGCTGCGCGCGAAAGGCTTCACGCTGACGCGGGTAGAATGACCGGGACAGTTCCTGTTTCGACAGGCCGGACAGAGGCGCAGACCGGTCGCATCGTCGCAGGCACGATACGGCGGTGAAACGGACCAACGAGAAGAAGATAAAACCGCCCGAACAGGTTCTTGCGCCTGACGATGGTGGTGACGCTCGCCAGCTGGCGGTCTGCCGCATCTTCGAAATCGATGACGATGCGAAAATCGAGGTGGTGGTCATCAAAGCCGAGGACTGTTCGCTCTGGCGTGGATGTGATGACCGGGAACCCGCCCGCCGAACTGCCCGCCGCCAGCTCGACCGTTTTCAAACCGACCATCGAAAAGATACCGTTTCGAAGCGACATCAGGCCGCTGATCCATGCCGGAGGATGCTCGAGGAAAAGCCTGCTCACATCGAGCGAGGACGTTACCGGCGTTGTCAATTCACCCTGAAAGCAATCGTACCAATCGGCACGTGGCAATATATCTTCAATATTTGGCATCTTTGATCCCCAGCCACTCCTTTGCAACAAGGGAAACATGCCGTTTTTACGCGGCGGAGGGAACGTGACAAACCGCCGCTCAGCCGTGTGTCATGCGCCGGAGGAGATTGGTGCGCCAATAGAACTGATGAACAAGGACAGCCGCGACATGGCCCGCGATCAAAACCCACATCAGCACCTTGAACGGGCCGGAGTGTAGCTCCCCTGCCGCGCTCACCCCAAAGTAATAGGCGGCGATGCCAGAGAGTGGCAGGATGAAGAACAGCGCGTAAAGCGTAAAATGCGCCACCTTGGCGGCAATCTGCGCGACACGCGGCTCCTCAGGCGGATGTGGCGGAACGCCCTGGATCAGCCGCAGACAGAAGCGCAGTACCGCAAGAAACAGCACGGCGAAGCCGACATAGGCATGGATATTGGCAGAAGAAATCTGATCTGGCGTCAATGTTTCACCCCGCCGCATCAGCCGGTAGGCATGGGCCATGGCATCGGGAAACAAGAGGTTGAAGAAAATCAGAAGCGCCATTGTCCAATGGATGACACGCTGCGGAATGGAGAAGGAAACTTGAGTGGAATGCGCCATTTTATTGCCTTTTATCAAAAGGTTAGACAGGCTTTAGCGCGAGTATGAGAAACCCCGGCCTGCATGGCAAGCCGGGGTTCAGCAGATGACGGAAATTTAATATTCGAGCGTCGGGCTAAAACGCCGATCACATGTGGATCGGCTTGAAGAACGTTGCCAGCGCCGCTTCCTTCACGGCTTCCGACATGGTCGGGTGCGCATGGCAGGTGCGGCCGAGATCTTCCGAGGAACCGCCAAATTCCATCAGTACGGTGATCTCGTGGATCATTTCGCCAGCGCCGAAGCCGACAATGTGACCGCCGAGAACCCGGTCGGTTTCCTTGTCGGCAAGGATCTTCACGAAACCATCCGTCACCTGCATGGCGCGGGCGCGGCCATTGGCGGTGAAGGGGAACTTGCCAACCTTGTAAGCGACGCCGGCGGCCTTGAGTTCCTCTTCGGTCTTGCCGACGGAAGCCACTTCCGGCTGCGTGTAAACGACTGCCGGAATGACGTCGTAATTCACGTGACCGCGCTGGCCGGCAAGGATTTCCGCAAGCGCAACACCCTCGTCTTCCGCTTTGTGCGCCAGCATCGGGCCCTTCACCACGTCGCCGATCGCATAGATGCCATCGACATTGGTCTTGTAGTGGCCGTCGATTTCAACGCGGCCACGGCTGTCGAGCACGACACCAGCTTCGGCAAGGCCGAGACCTTCGGTGTAGGGCTTGCGGCCGGTGGAGATCAGCACGACGTTTGCTTCCAGCGTTTCGGCAGCGCCGCCCTTGACCGGCTCGAACACGACCTTGGCGCCGGCAGCGGTTTTTTCAACAGCCGTTACCTTTGCGCCGAGCTTGAAATCGAGGCCCTGCTTGGCGAGCAGACGCTGCGCCTGCTTGGAAACTTCGGCATCCATGCCGCCGAGAATGTTGTCGAGATATTCGACGACGGTAACCTTGGCGCCGAGACGCGACCAGACCGAACCGAGTTCAAGGCCGATGACGCCGCCGCCGACAACGATCAGCTTTTCCGGAACCTTGGAGAGAGCGATTGCGCCGGTGGAGGACACGATGACGCTTTCATCGATATCAACCTGAACACCCGGAATGCCGGCAACGTCAGAACCCGTGGCGATGACGATATTCTTTGCTTCGATTTCCTGTGTCTCGCCCTTGTCGTTGGTGACGGAAACCTTGCCGGCAGACACAACCTTGCCGGTGCCCTGGAAAGCATCGATCTTGTTCTTCTTGAACAGGAAGGCAACGCCATCGACATTGGCCTTCACCACGCCGTCCTTGTGACCCATCATCTTTTCAAGGTTCAGCTTGGGCGCTGCAACTTCGATGCCGAGCGAGTCGACACCATGGGCAACATGTGCGAAGGTTTCGGACGCGTGCAGCAGCGCCTTGGAGGGAATGCAGCCGACATTAAGGCAGGTGCCGCCATAGGTCGCGCGCTTTTCGATGACAGCGACCTTGAGGCCCAGCTGCGCCGCCTTGACCGCGCAAACATAACCGCCGGGGCCGGTGCCGATTACAACTACATCATATGCCATGTTCTGGTTCCTGCTTTATAGGGGCAAGATATCGGATCATTGCCCAGCTTCCATTTGACCTGAAACTCAGGCCGCTTTTTCCGTTGCGAGTTTTATACCGAGGGCGATGAAAACCACCCCGCTGGTGCGGTCGATCCATTGGCTGGCGCGCTGAAACGCGGCGCGCATCCGTGGTGTCGTCATGAACAGGCTGACGCCGACGAACCAAAGGATGAGGCAGCTTGCCATGACGAGACCGTATCCGAATTTGACGGCCACCGGCGTGTGGGCGTGAACCACCGTCGAAAAGATCGACAGAAAGAAAAACACCGGCTTGGGGTTGAGCGCGTTGGCCGCAAAACCGAGCGTAAACGCCTTCAGCGCCGTCTGACTGCTTTTCGCCTGAACGTCTTCACCTTCGGCAGCGGGCAATTCGGTCTTGCCAGCGCGCAGCGCCTTGATGCCGATATAGATCAGATAGGCGACACCCAGCCATTTGACGATGTTGAAGAGATAGATCGACTGGGAAATGATCAGGCCAAGGCCGAGGATCGTATAGGTGACATGGAACATCAGCGATGTCCCGACGCCGAAGCTGGTGATAATGGCCTGCTTGCGCCCATGCACCATCGCCTGACGCATGACCATGGCGAGATCGGCGCCAGGCGACACGATCGCGAAGGAGAAAATCGCCATCAGGGATGCAAGTTCGATGAGATATTGATGCATCGTAAAGCAGCCTTCAGAACATCAGCACGACAAACATGAGCGCCAGGCCGAGCATCGACCCCAGCCAGACGAAAGACCGTATATAGGGGACGCCCGCCAGATAGAGCGGAATGTAGATCACCCGGCAGATCAGCCAGATCCAGGCGCCAGTGAGCGCCAGACCGGCAGGATCACCCGCCATGATGACCCCGAAAGCGAGCGCCAGAAAAGCCGGATATGTTTCCCGGAAATTCGCAGACGCGCGTGAGGCACGGCCGGAAAGCCTGCCCCTCGGCTCTCGGCTGCCATCCCTCGGGCCGGCATTCCATTCAAGCCCGAATTCCTTGGTCGCCGTCATCCCCTGCAACATGACGTGCACGACGAGGAGAAGAACGCTCAGACCGACAAGCGGCAAAAAAGGCGAAGCGGCTAGAAATGTCGGCTGCACGTCTGCCCTCCCTGTTAGTCTTTCAGCGGGGCTTCACTTGAAGCCCCGCTGAAACGAAAAGCAAGAGCGATTAGAGATCAAGAACCAGACGTTCCGGATCCTCGAGGCTTTCCTTGACGCGAACGAGGAAGGTCACGGCTTCCTTGCCGTCAACGATACGGTGATCGTAGGAGAGCGCCAGATACATCATCGGGCGAATGACGACCTGACCGCCGATGGCGACCGGACGCTCCTGGATCTTGTGCATGCCGAGAATACCCGACTGCGGTGCATTGAGGATCGGCGAAGACATCAGCGAGCCGTAAACGCCACCATTGGTGATGGTGAAGGTGCCGCCCTGCATGTCGGCCATGCCGAGCGAACCATCGCGCGCCGCCTTCGCAAGACGGCCGAGTTCCTTTTCGACGCCGGCGATGGAAAGCTGGTCGGCATCGCGGATGACCGGAACGACAAGACCCTTGTCCGTGCCGACAGCCATGCCGACGTGACAATAGTTCTTGTAGATGATGTCCGTGCCGTCGATTTCGGCGTTGACGGCAGGCAGTTCCTTCAGCGCGTGGGTCACGGCCTTGGTGAAGAAGCCCATGAAGCCGAGCTTGACGCCATGCTTTTTCTCGAAAACGTCCTTGTAACGGTTACGCAGGTCCATAACCGCGCTCATGTCCACTTCGTTGTAAGTGGTGAGCATGGCGGCAGTGTTCTGCGCGTCCTTGAGGCGCTTGGCGATGGTCTGACGCAGGCGCGTCATCTTCACACGCTCTTCGCGAACCTGATCCTGTTCGGCGGAAACCGGACGCGGTGCAGCAGCAGGAGCCGGAGCGGCCGGAGCCGAAACGCCCTTGGCGACAGCAGCGAGCACATCGCCCTTCAGCACCTGGCCACGCTTGCCGGAACCGTCGACCTGATCGGCAGACAAGTTGTTTTCAGCAAGCAGCTTGCCAGCGGCAGGTGCCGGCGGCATAGCGCTGGCGGCAGAAGCAGCGGGAGCCGGAGCGGCGGCCGCGGCAGCAGCAGGCTTTGCCGGTTCGGCAGCCGGTGCGGAGGTCGCAGCGCCGGCAGCACCTTCGGCGATCTGGCCGAGAAGCGCGTCGAGCCCAACGGTCTCGCCGTTCTGCGCAACGATTTCAGTCAGAACGCCAGAGGCAGGCGCCGGGACTTCGACGGTAACCTTGTCGGTTTCCAGTTCAACGAGAGGTTCGTCGGCCTTGACGGTGTCGCCGACCTTCTTGAACCAGGTGCCGACGGTCGCTTCGCTGACGGATTCGCCGAGGGTTGGTACGCGGATTTCAGTGGCCATGATCTAGTTCCGTTATTCAGGTGTCTTTTTTGCGGGGCGATGCGGGAGAGTTCTCACTCTCCCAGCGCGTCTTCCAGGAACGCAGCAAGCTGCGCCAGATGCTTGGACATCAGGCCGGTCGCCGGAGAGGCGGCAGCCGGACGGCCCGTGTAACGGACCTTCTGGTACTTGGCGTCGATATGCGCCAGGACCCATTCCAGGTAAGGGTCGATAAACGACCACGCACCCATGTTCTTCGGCTCTTCCTGGCACCAGACCATCTCCGCATTGCGGAAGCGCGACAGCTCGTTGATGAGCGCCTTGGCCGGGAACGGATAGAGCTGTTCGATACGCAGCAGATAGATATCGTCGATGCCGCGCTTCTCACGTTCTTCCAGCAGATCATAATAGACCTTGCCCGTGCACATGACGACACGGCGGATTTTCGAATCCTTCTGCAGCTTGATCGGGCCGTCCTTGATGACTTCAGCATCGTCCCACAGGAGACGGTGGAAGGAGGACTCGCCTGCAAGCTCGGCCAGCGAAGAGGTGGCGCGCTTGTGACGCAGCAGCGACTTCGGCGTCATCAGGATCAGCGGCTTGCGGAAGTCGCGCTTCACCTGGCGGCGCAGGATGTGGAAATAGTTTGCCGGCGTCGTGCAGTTGGCAACCTGCATGTTGTCTTCCGCGCACATCTGCAGCCAGCGCTCCAGACGGGCGGACGAATGTTCCGGACCCTGGCCTTCGTAACCATGCGGCAGAAGGCAGACGAGACCGGACATGCGCAGCCACTTGCGTTCACCCGACGAGATGAACTGGTCGAACACCACCTGTGCGCCGTTGGCGAAGTCGCCGAACTGGGCTTCCCAGAGCGTCAGCGCATTCGGACGGGCGAGCGAGTAGCCATATTCGAAACCAAGGACGGCTTCTTCCGAAAGCATCGAGTTGATGACTTCGTAACGGGCCTGCGTCGGCGCGAGGTTCGCGAGCGGGATGTAACGCTCTTCGGTTTCCTGATCGTAGAGAACCGAATGGCGCTGCGAGAAGGTGCCGCGTTCGCAATCCTGACCGGAGAGGCGGATCTTGTGGCCTTCGACGGCGAGCGAACCGAAAGCAAGCGCTTCCGCCATCGCCCAATCGATGCCTTCGCCGGTCTCGACCATCTGCGAGCGGTTTTCCATGAAACGCTGGATCGTTCGGTGGGCGTTGAAACCCTCGGGAATGGTCGACAGTTTCTTGCCGATTTCCTTCAGCTGCTTCATCGGCACGCCGGTCTTGCCGCGACGCTGCTCATCCGCATTGTCGGCGGCACGCAGGCCGGACCACTGACCGTCCAGCCAGTCGGCCTTGTTCGGCTTGTAGGACTGCCCCGCCTCGAATTCCTGCTCGAGATGGGCGCGCCAGTCGGCCTTCATCTTTTCGAATTCGCCTTCGCTGAGCAGGCCTTCGGCGATCAGACGGTCGGCATAGATGCGCGCGACGGTCTTGTGGCCGCGGATGACCTTGTACATCTTCGGCTGCGTGAACGCCGGCTCGTCGCCTTCGTTGTGGCCGAAGCGGCGGTAGCAGAACATGTCCACGACGACGGGCTTGTGGAACTTCATGCGGTATTCGGTGGCAACCTTGGCCGCATAGGTCACAGCTTCCGGATCGTCACCGTTGACGTGGAAGATCGGCGCTTCGATCATCTTGGCGACGTCGGACGGATAGGGCGACGAACGGGAGAAGGCCGGGTTCGTCGTAAAGCCGATCTGGTTGTTGATGATGAAGTGCATGGTACCGGCAACGCGGTGACCGCGCAGGCCGGAGAGGCCGAGAATTTCAGCAACCACGCCCTGGCCCGCAAAAGCGGCATCGCCGTGCAGAAGCAGCGGCAGAACCTTGGCGCGCTCGGAAAGCGGAATGACATCGCCTTCCCACACCTTGGCCAGCTGGTCCTGCTTGGCACGGGCCTTGCCCATGACGACAGGGTTGACGATTTCAAGATGCGACGGGTTGGCCGTCAGCGACAGGTGAACCTTGTTGCCGTCGAACTCGCGGTCGGAGGAGGCACCAAGGTGATACTTCACGTCACCCGAACCTTCGACGTCGTCTGGCTTGAACGAACCACCCTTGAACTCGTGGAATACGGCGCGGTGCGGCTTGCCCATGACGTTGGTCAGAACGTTCAGGCGGCCGCGGTGGGCCATGCCGAGAACGACTTCTTCGAGACCTTCCTGGCCGCCGCGCTTGATGATCTGCTCGAGCGCCGGGATCAGCGATTCACCGCCATCGAGGCCGAAACGCTTGGTGCCCTTGAAACGCACGTCGAGGAACTGCTCATAACCTTCGGCTTCGACCAGCTTTGACAGAATGGCCTTCTTGCCTTCGGCCGTGAAGGCAACGCCCTTGTCCGGACCTTCGATGCGCTCCTGAATCCAGGCCTTCTCTTCCGGGCTGGACATGTGCATGAATTCGACGCCGATAGTGGAGCAATAGGTGCGCTCCAGAATATCGATCATCTCGCGCACGGTCGCATATTCGAGGCCGAGCACGTTATCGATGAAAATCTTGCGGTCGTAATCGCTTTCTTCAAAGCCGTAGGACTTCGGCGAAAGCTCGTTATAGTCCTCGACGGCAACGGCAATACCGAGCGGATCGAGCTTGGCATGCAGGTGGCCGCGCATGCGGTAGGCGCGGATCATCATGATGGCGCGAACGCTGTCACGGGTCGCCTGCAGCACTTCGGCTTCGCTGACCGGCTTGCCGGTATCGGCGCTCTTGGCCTCAGCCTTTGCCTGAACCTTCTTTTCGATGGCCTTTTCGACCGTGGCCCAGTTGCCATCAAGTGCGGAAACCAGGTCGCCATTTGCCGGGATCGGCCAGTTGGCACGCTTCCAGGAGGCGCCCTTGGCCGCCTTCTTCACATCTTCCGGATTATCGGACAGTGCCTTGAAGAAGCTCTGCCACTCCGGCGACACGGAAGAGGGGTCCTCTTCGTACCGGGCATAGAGCTGCTCGATATAGGCTGCATTCGCGCCGTCCAGAAACGACGTGATCTGAAACTGCTCGTTCGCTTCTTGCCTTGCCATTGTGTTCTTGCGGACTTGTCCGTCCGCCTCCTCGATGCCGTTAGGGCCGTTCGACCGGCCTGCCGCTTTGATTATTGCTGTCTGCCGCCGGGGCGGTATGCCGTCTGTTTGTCTTCTTGCGGCATCGGGCAGCGCGAGCTTGAAGCCGCGCCGCCCGTTACCGGTTTCATGTGGTCTCAGCCCTTGAGGACTTCAACCAGCGTCTTGCCGAGGCGCGCCGGGGAAGGCGAAACCTTGATGCCCGCTGCTTCCATGGCAGCGATCTTGGATTCTGCATCGCCCTTGCCGCCGGAAACGACAGCGCCGGCGTGGCCCATGGTGCGGCCCTTCGGAGCCGTACGGCCTGCGATAAAGCCGGCCATCGGCTTCTTGCGGCCCTTCTTGGCTTCGTCGATCAGGAACTGCGCCGCATCTTCTTCAGCCGAACCGCCAATTTCGCCGATCATGATGATCGACTGCGTGGCGTCGTCAGCGAGGAACATTTCCAAGACGTCGATGAACTCGGTGCCCTTGACCGGGTCGCCGCCGATGCCGACAGCCGTCGTCTGGCCGAGGCCTTCGTTGGACGTCTGGAACACGGCTTCATAGGTCAGCGTGCCGGACCGCGAAACGATACCGACCGAACCCTTACGGAAAATGGAGCCCGGCATGATGCCGATCTTGCATTCTTCCGGCGTCAGGATGCCGGGGCAGTTCGGGCCGAGCAGGCGGGACTTCGAACGGTCGAGGCGAGCCTTGACGCGGACCATGTCCATGACCGGGATGCCTTCGGTGATGCAGGTGATGAACGGAATTTCCGCATCGATGGCTTCGATGATCGCGTCTGCTGCACCTGCCGGCGGAACATAGATCACGGATGCATCTGCACCGGTCTTTTCCTTGGCTTCGGCAACCGTTGCGAAGATCGGCAGGGTTTCGCCCTTGGAACCGGTCCAGGTTTCGCCACCCTTCTTCGGATGAATGCCGCCGACCATCTGCGTGCCGTAATAGGCAAGCGCCTGTTCGGTGTGGAAGGTACCGGTCTTGCCGGTCAGACCCTGAACGAGGATCTTGGTGTCTTTATTAACGAGAATAGACATTATTTCCGGTCCCTCAATTAGCCGTTGATCGCCGCGACGATCTTCTTGGCTGCGTCGTCCAGATCGTCAGCAGCCGTAATCGCAAGGCCCGATTCATTCAGAAGCTTCTTGCCAAGTTCGACGTTGGTGCCTTCGAGGCGAACAACGAGCGGAACCTGCAGACCGACTTCCTTCACCGCGGCGATAACGCCCTCGGCGATAACGTCGCACTTCATGATGCCACCGAAGATGTTGACGAGGATGCCCTCGACCTTCGGGTCGGCAGTGATGATCTTGAAAGCTGCCGCAACCTTCTCCTTGCCGGCGCCGCCACCGACGTCGCAGAAGTTTGCCGGCTCCTTGCCGTAAAGCTTGATGATGTCCATGGTGGCCATCGCAAGACCTGCGCCGTTGACCATGCAGCCGATATTGCCGTCGAGGGCGACGTAAGCGAGGTCCCACTTGGAGGCTTCGATTTCCTTGGCGTCTTCTTCGGTCTCGTCGCGCAGCGCCTTGACGTCGTCATGGCGGAACATGGCGTTGCCGTCGAAGGAAACCTTGGCGTCGAGAACGCGCAGATGGCCATTTTCCATGACGATCAGCGGGTTGATCTCGAGGAGAGCCATGTCCTTCTCGCTGAAGGCCTTGTAAAGGATCGGGAAGAGCGACTTGGCATCTTCGGCTGCAACGCCGTCAAGCTCAAGCGCCTTGGAGATCGCAGCAACGTCGGCATCGGAAACGCCCTTTTCAGGGTTGATGGCGATGGTGTGGATCTTTTCAGGCGTGTCGTGGGCGACGGCTTCGATGTCCATGCCGCCCTCCGTGGAAACCACGAAGGCAACCTGGCCGACCGAACGGTCAACCAGCAGCGAGCAATAGAGTTCGCGAGCGATATCAGCGCCGTCTTCGATGTAGAGACGGTTGACCTGCTTGCCGGCATCGCCCGTCTGCGCCGTTACCAGCGTGTTGCCGAGCATGTCCTTGGCGTGGGAAACGACTTCTTCAATGGACTTGGCCAGACGAACGCCGCCCTTGGCGTCCGGGCCGAGTTCCTTGAACTTGCCCTTGCCGCGGCCGCCAGCATGAATCTGGCTCTTGACGACATAGAGCGGGCCCGGAAGCTGCTTTGCGGCAGCTTCGGCTTCTTCGACCTTGAGAATGGCAACGCCTTCGGCAACCGGCGCGCCGTAGCCCTTCAGAAGAGCCTTGGCCTGATATTCGTGAATATTCATGGAATAATCCCTGTTTGGAACCGCTTGAAGTTGTTACTTCAGCGACGGAGCGATGTTGATGCAGGCTTCGCAGAGACCAGCGACAGCGCCGACGGACTTCTGGAAGGCAGCTTCTTCTTCCTTGTTGAGTTCGATCTCGATGATGCGCTCGATACCGCCTGCACCGATGATGGTGGGAACGCCGACATACATGTCGTCTACGCCATACTGGCCCGAAAGGTGGGCAGCGGCGGGCAGAACGCGCTTCTTGTCCTTGAGGTAGGATTCAGCCATCTCGATTGCCGAGGCAGCCGGGGCGTAATAGGCCGAGCCGGTCTTCAAGAGACCAACGATTTCGGCGCCGCCGTCACGGGTGCGCTGGATGATCTCTTCGAGACGCTCGGCCGTCAGCCAGCCCATCTTTACGAGATCGGTCAGCGGAACGCCGGCAACGGTGGAGTAACGGGCGAGCGGCACCATGGTGTCGCCGTGGCCGCCGAGAACGAAGGCGGTGACGTCTTCAACCGAAACGTTGAACTCTTCGGCGAGGAAGAGGCGGAAACGCGCGCTGTCGAGAACGCCGGCCATGCCGACGACCTTGTTCTTCGGCAGGCCGGAGAACTTCTGCAGCGCCCAGACCATGGCGTCGAGCGGATTGGTGATGCAGATGACGAAAGCGTTCGGCGCGTATTTTTTGATGCCGGCGCCGACCTGTTCCATGACCTTGAGGTTGATGCCGAGAAGATCGTCGCGGCTCATGCCGGGCTTGCGGGCAACACCAGCGGTGACGATGCAGACGTCAGCGCCTTCGATGGCAGCGTAATCGGATGCGCCGGTGAGCTTTGCATTGAAGCCTTCAACCGGGCCGGACTGGGCAATATCCAGGCCCTTGCCCTGCGGGATGCCGTCAGCAATATCGAAGAGGACGATATCGCCCAGTTCCTTCAGGCTGGCCAGATGCGCCAGCGTGCCGCCGATCATGCCAGAACCAATAAGTGCAATCTTTTTGCGAGCCATCGAATGCTTCCTCTTGAGCTTCAATTCAATTTCACCGCGCCAAACCGGCAGCCAAATTGTCGCACTCCGATTAGACCCATTGGCCAAAATAGGCAACAGATTCTTTTCTGCTGAGTATTTTCAATCGTTTAGATCAATATTTTCTTACGTAAACGTAAGAAAATGCGTCACGAAAGTGTCAAACTTTCTGCCGTTTTTCTTGATGAAGCGCCAGATAATCGGCACTACGCATTTCAAACAGACGCGAGGCGGTGCGATCGAACTCGAAACCTTCCGTTCCCTTGCGTTTGCCGAGCAGCTCTTCCGGCATAGCGGCTGCTGACGCGAACAGCCTGACGCTGTGATCATAAAGCGCGTCGATCAGGATGATGAAACGCTTGGTTTCGTTCCGTTTGTCCGCGTTCAAAAATGGAATGTGGTCGATGAAGACCGTGTCGAAACGATTGGCGATGGCAAGGAAGTCGGAAGCCCCGAGCGGCTTCTCGCAAAGGTCGGAAAAGGAAAAACGCGCCACACGGCCGCTGGCGCGCGGCACCAGAATGGAACGACCCTTCATGGGTATCTCGGTTGGTGCAACAAGGTGCCCGCCGGTCATGTGCCGCCACGCCATATCCATCGCCTGATCGGCCGCGCCATCAAGCGGCGTCACATAGACCGGCAGGCTTTCCAGCTTCTCCATCCGATAATCGGTGGGGCTGTCCAGCGTCACCACCTCCACATGCTTCTTCAGCAGCTCGACAAAGGGCAGGAACAGGCCGCGATTGAGACCATCCTTGTAGAGATTGTCCGGAACGACATTGGAGGTCGTCACCAACGTGCAGCCATTGGCGAAGAGCTCGCTGAATAGCCGCGCGAGGATCATCGCATCAGCAATATCCGTCACGGTGAATTCATCGAAACACAGGAGTTCGGCCTCCGCCAGAAGCTGGGCGGCGACAGGCGGAATCGGATCGGCCTGTTTGGTCTCGCCATTCTTCAGCTTCTGCCGGTGCGCATGCACACGATTATGCACATCCGCCATGAATTCATGAAAATGGCAACGCCGCTTGGAAGAAACGGGCGCCATTTCGTAAAACATGTCCATCAGCATCGTCTTGCCGCGGCCGACGCTGCCATAGACATAAAGCCCTTTCACCGTCGTTGCTGGACCGGCCTTGCGTGCGAACATCCAGCCGAGCGCGCTCTTCTTCTTGGCAGGCTTGCGGGCCTTCAGATCGGCGAGAATTCTGTCGAGATGGGCCGCCACACCAAGCTGGGCGGCATCGGCCTGCAAGGTGCCAGCTGCCGTCAATGCGTTGAGCTGTTCAACGACACTATGATTGTAATCAGGCAATGGCTTCATGAAAAGACGCCCCGGTCGCGGATGCAGCACGGAACCCGCGACGAATGGAATGGCTTAGAGCAGAATGAACGTTCCGGCTGCACCGGAACGACTCATCGGCTGAGGCTGAGCGGCTGCCCGCTATTGGTCGTGCCGTCGAAGCGTGCGTCTGCGCTCTTGTAGACGCGGCCGATAGTGTCACCCGAGCGATTCTTGAAGACGACCATCTTGCCGGATACTTCCCAGGACCCCATCGCCGTCAGCTCGCCGGAGCAACCACGCGTGCCGCCACGCGATCCGCTGCCCAGATTGGTGAGCGTCAGGAACATATCGCAATTGGCCCCGCCATTAGAAACGCGCCAGTTGCCGACCATGGATTCCTTGGTCACGTCGAGAGCTGTTGCCGGTGGAGCAGCGGATGCAACATTGGTGCCGCCGGGTGTCGCCGAAGCAGGCGCCGACGGGAACTGGCTGCCGTTGGCACCACCGGGCGGCGGCAGGGCGCCAGACTGAACGGAGGGCACCGGCTGCGCCTGCAGGGGCGGCGTATAACCGGGATTGTTGCTGGCGTTATTGTTGTAATCGTAGGAGGTACGTTGGCAACCGGCAAGGCTCATCACAACCGCAAGGCCCGTCACCACATATCTGAATTGCATATCAAGCTCCCGATTCTCTCGCTTCCGGAAAGACGATGATCAAACAAGAAGGCTGAATTATTACCAAAGCCTTATCTTGCGCAAGCGATGGCCGGGATAATTACCATTTCGGTCAATTTTTACCGAATTTTCCCACGCCGGGTTGAAAAAAGGGCCACGGTCGAGACCGCGGCCCGATAAATCTCTGTGGTCGGCGATTCGTCCTCAGACGCGGCGCTCAACCATCATCTTCTTGATTTCCGCAATCGCCTTGGCCGGGTTCAAGCCCTTCGGGCAAGCCTGCGCGCAGTTCATGATCGTATGGCAGCGATAGAGACGGAACGGGTCCTCGAGATTGTCGAGACGCTCGCCGGTCGCCTCATCGCGGCTGTCGATCAGCCAGCGATAGGCCTGCAACAGAACGGCCGGACCCAGATAACGGTCGCCATTCCACCAGTAGCTGGGACAGGACGTGGAGCAGCAGGCGCAGAGAATGCACTCATAAAGACCGTCCAGCTTCAGGCGATCCTCATGGCTCTGCTTCCATTCCTTGGCGGGTGTGGGCGAAACCGTCTTCAGCCAGGGCTCGATCGAGCGGTGCTGAGCGTAGAAGTTCGACAGGTCAGGAACAAGGTCCTTCACGACAGGCATATGCGGCAGCGGATAAACCTTCACCGTGCCGTTGATCTCGTCCATGCCCTTGGTGCAGGCGAGCGTATTGGTGCCGTCGATGTTCATCGCGCAGGAACCGCAGATGCCTTCGCGGCAGGAGCGGCGCAGCGTTAGCGTCGGGTCGATGTTGTTCTTGATGTAAAGAAGCGCATCGAGAACCATCGGTCCGCAATCATCGACATCAATATAGAAAGTGTCGATGCGCGGGTTCTGGCCGTCATCCGGGTTCCAGCGATAGACGCGGTATTCGCGCACATTCTTGGCACCATCCGGCTTCGGCCAGACCTTGCCTTCGTTGATCTGGGAATTCTTGGGGAGAGCAAGTTCAACCATATCCAGTTCCTCAAATCAGTAGACGCGCGCCTTCGGCTCGATCTTTTTCGGATCGATGCCGTCGGCGATCAGGTCGGTGTGAACCGGGCGATAGTCGAGCTTCACGTCGCCTTCGGGGCTGACCCAGGCAAGCGTATGCTTGCGCCAGTTCACGTCGTCGCGACCACCGAACGGACCATCGACGAAATCCTCGCGGGCATGCGAACCACGGCTTTCCTTGCGCGCTTCCGCGCCGTAGACCGTGGTGATGGCATTGGCCATGAGGTTATGAAGCTCGAGCGTTTCAACCAGATCGGAATTCCAGACCATCGAACGGTCGGTGACCTTGACGTCGGGCAGTTCCTTCCAGATCGCCGAGAGACGGCGGCAGCCGCTTTCGAGCGATTCCTGGGTACGGAACACGGCCGCATCGTCCTGCATGGCGCGCTGCATCTTGTCGCGCAGCACCGCCGTCGGCGTCGAGCCGTTGGCGTAACGCAGGCTGTCGAAGCGTTCCATGATCTTGTCGCAGGCCGCAACGTCGAGCGCGGGAACCGGTGCATCGCGGTCAATGACCTGGGCTGCGCGGATGGCGGCGGCACGACCGAAGACCACGAGGTCGATCAGTGAGTTGGAGCCGAGACGGTTGGCACCATGAACCGAGGCGCAACCGGCTTCGCCCACGGCCATCAGGCCGGGCGCGATGCGTTCCGGGTTGTTGGCATCGGCGTTCAGCACTTCCCCCCAATAGTTGGTCGGAATGCCGCCCATATTGTAGTGAACGGTCGGGAGAACCGGGATCGGCTCGCGCGTCACGTCAACGCCGGCGAAAATCTTGGCGCTTTCGGAGATGCCCGGAAGACGCTCATGCAGGATCGCCGGATCCAGGTGATCGAGATGCAGGAAGATGTGATCCTTGTTCTTGCCGACGCCGCGGCCTTCACGGATTTCCATCGTCATGCAGCGCGACACCACGTCGCGCGAGGCAAGGTCCTTCGCAGAAGGCGCATAACGCTCCATGAAGCGTTCGCCTTCGGAGTTGACGAGATAACCGCCTTCGCCGCGCGCGCCCTCAGTGATGAGGCAGCCCGCGCCATAAATGCCGGTCGGATGGAACTGCACGAATTCCATGTCCTGGAGCGGCAGGCCGGCACGGGCGATCATGCCGCCGCCGTCGCCGGTGCAGGTATGAGCCGAGGTCGCCGAGAAATAGGCACGGCCGTAACCGCCGGTCGCCAGAACCACCATCTTGGCGGAGAAGCGATGGATCGTGCCGTCATCGAGGTTCCACGCCACGACGCCGGTGCAGCGGCCATCGGGCGCCATAATGAGGTCGAGCGCGAAATATTCGATGAAGAATTCCGCATTGTTGCGCAGCGACTGACCATAAAGCGTGTGCAGAATGGCGTGGCCGGTACGGTCGGCGGCGGCGCAGGTGCGCTGCACCGGCGGGCCTTCACCGTAATTCTGCATGTGGCCGCCGAAGGGGCGCTGGTAGATCTTGCCTTCTTCGTTACGCGAGAAAGGCACGCCGTAATGCTCAAGCTCATAGACCGCCTTCGGCGCTTCCATGGCGAGATATTGCATCGCATCGACGTCGCCCAGCCAGTCGGAACCCTTTACGGTGTCGTAAAGGTGCCACTGCCAACAGTCGGGCGTCATGTTGGTGAGCGATGCGGCGATACCGCCCTGCGCTGCCACCGTGTGGGAACGCGTCGGGAAAACCTTGGTGATGCAGGCGGTCTTGAAACCCTGCTCGGCCATGCCGAGCGTGGCGCGCAGACCGGCGCCGCCGGCGCCCACCACGATCACGTCATAGGAGTGATCGACATAGGTGTAGGCCTTGCCATTCTGGGAAGGTGAACTGATCGAAGCCATGGCGAACTTATCCTACGAATGCGATTTTCAGGATGGCGAAGATCGACAGGCCACCGATGAGGATCGCGAAAAATGTATTCAGCATCAGAAGAACGAGTTTCGAAACTTCGGCGTGAATATAGTCTTCGATGATGACCTGCATGCCGAGCTTCATGTGGATGAGGCCGGAAACTAGCACCAGAGCCATGATAACAGCGACAAGCGGGTTGGAGAGTGCCGCGACAACTTCCGGATAGGGCGCGCCGGCATATTTGATCAGGAAGACAACGAAAAAGGTCAACAGCGGAATGTTCGAAACGGCCGTCAGGCGCTGGCGCCAGAAATGGTCGGTGCCTTCCTTGGCGGAGCCGAGACCGCGAACCTTACCGAGAGGTGTACGCATATCCATAAAAGTATCTCCTCAGCGCACGATCAGGACGATGACCCAGATCAGCGCGGTCAGACAGATAGACGCCACGAAGGAGGCCTTTGCCAGCTTGGTGGTGAAGTGCTTCTCGAAGCCGTGCCCGAGGTCCCACATCAGGTGGCGCAGGCCGCCGATCATGTGGTGGACCAGCGCCCAGGTGTAGCCGATCAGAATGATCTTGCCGATGATCGTGCCCATCGCCCAGCTCACCCAATCGTAATAGGCGGGACCGGACGCAAGTGCGATCAGCCACCAGGCAACAAGGAGCGTGCCGAAATACAGCGCACCGCCGGTGACACGGTGGATGATGGAGGCCACCATCGTCGGAATCGGCTTGTAAATTTGAAGATGCGGCGACAGAGGCCGGTTATTAGTCACATTCGCCATCAGAACCTCGCGGCGTTTTCCCGTGCGCCCATCAGACAGGACGCCCCCAAGCAACAGCACATGACGAAAGAATGTGCATTGCACCAACCGCGACGTTTAATCACATGGGAGCATCACCACAAGCACATTTCATGGCCGATTCGAATTTAATCGATTGGTTCGCGAATTTTTTTTGGAATTTTTTTGCGTCAAAATAAAAAATCGAGCGTTTCCAAGATTTACGCCCTCGGAATATTTACCTTTACGTAATTCAGAAAAGGTGTAATTTACGATTGGTTAACCTCAAAAACCGGAGCATGAAGCTCATGTTACTATGCCGAATCGCCGCCCTGACCATGACGGTTGCTGGCGCAATTTTCACCTTCGTGCCACTGGCGGCGGCAGAGGATTTTTATGGTCGCCACCAATATCGGCATCATCAATCTGAGGTAAGCTTCTCCACCGATGGGTTACCATCAACCCTTCCCGGCGGCACCTATGTCGGCGGCATAGCAGCCCTGCGGGTGCGCGGAAACGGCAATTATTTCGCGATCAGCAGCGGATTTTCGCGAAGAAGTGTAACGGATAGAGCGGGTGCCCAATTAGCCCCGAAGGCGAAAATCATCTCTGTCCACGCCGAAAACGCTGACGATGCCTGCGCGTATGAGCATGGCGTCTGTATCATCAGGCCGTGATCAAATAAAACGCCACACCGTGGTCTTCTTCACTTCGCTGTCTTCCAGCGCCCGCGTCACCGGCACCTGATAGGTCGCCTCGGCGCGAAGGCGCTCTTTGGGCAGATAGGCCCGCCCCGGATCGCCTACGAGGACGCTCACACCCTTTTCCGTTAGTGCCAGAAACCACGGCAGGAGAAGATCGGCAAAGGCGCGGTCGTAGAACACGTCGCCCGCCAAGAGTACATCGGCCTCGACCGGCCTGCCGACCAGGTCGAACCCCGTAAAGCCGATATCCACGTCATTGAGTGCCGCATTCAACCGAATGGCTGTTTCCGTCCACGGATCAATATCGGCGGCCAGAACCTCGCTCGCACCGGCCTTTGCCGCCGCGATGGCAACCAGCCCGGAGCCACTAGCGAAATCCAGCACATGCTTGCCGCAAACACTTTCAGGATGGTCGAGAACATAACGGGCAAGCCCCTGCCCGCCGGCCCAGGCGAAGGCCCAGAACGGTGGCGGCAAACCGATCTCCTCCAGTTCATCCTCGGTCTTCAGCCAAAGCTCGTGCGCCTCGGTGGCGAGATGAAGACGCAACTCCGGCACATGCGGCGGGCGCATGATGCCGGTATTGTCAAGAATGAAGCGCTCGGGATCGGTCCTCACCGAAGCATCAGTCCGGTGATTTCGGCGGATTGGTGAGGCCGCCCATGCGGCAGACCTCAAGATATTCCTCTTCCGTTACCGGTTGCACGGAAAGCCGCATGGAGGTGACGAGAGACATCTTCTCCAGCTTCGGGTTTGCCTTCACATCCTTCAGCGAAACCGGCTGCGGCATATCGCAGACGGCACGGATATCGACGCAATCCCACTTCAGATCACCTTCCGCAGTCGAGTCCGGATGCGACAATGCACAGACTTCGACGATGCCGACGACATCCAGCCCCTCATTGGAGTGGTAGAAGAAACCCTTGTCGCCAATCTTCATGGCGCGCATGTTGTTGCGCGCCTGATAATTGCGCACGCCGGTCCATTCTTCGCCGGCCTCGCCCTTGGCCTTCTGCATTTCCCAGGACCATTTGAACGGCTCGGACTTGTAAAGCCAATAATTCGCCATGCCCGATCACGCCCCCGGATTGTTGAAGACCCAGTTATAGGGCTTCACGTCAACGCTTTCGAACAGGCCGGCCTTGGCATAAGGATCGGCGTCGGCAAGGGCCTTGGCCGCATCGATATCGGCAGCTTCCACGATGACGAGGCTGCCATTCGGCTTGCCTTCGGTATCCAGAAACGGACCGGCGATCTTCAGCGTGCCTTCGGCATTGAGTTTGTTCAGATGCTCCAGATGCGCCGGGCGCGTTTCCATGCGCACGTTCAAATGGCCGGGCTTGTCCTTGCAGATAAAGGCAAAAAGCATTGTCGTCTCCTCGCTAGAGCATGCCCCCCAAAACTGTCAGCGGTGTTGGGACCAGGACATGCGTAAAACATCATTCTACCGCCCGCCTCACTCGGTGGTGATCGGCCGTGTCATCAATTGTTGCATGGCGCTTGCCACATCCAGATTGCCATCGATGATAGCGGCGACCGCTTCGGTAACCGGCATATCGACGGCGTGACTTTCTCCGAGCCGCGCGGCGACGGCAGCCGCAAAGGCGCCCTCCACCAGCCCGCCGGACGTGTCCTTGCCCTCACCCCGGCCAAGCGCGATACCGAAACGCAGGTTGCGCGACTGGTGGCTGGTGGCCGTCAGCACCAGATCGCCAAGGCCGGAAAGTCCGCGCACCGTATCCGCCTTGCCGCCCATGGCGACGATGAGGCGCGACATTTCGGCAAGCCCACGCGAGATCAGCGCCGCCCGGGCGGAATCGCCAAGCCCCGCGCCTTCGACGATGCCGGCGGCAATGGCGAGGACATTCTTCAGCGCCCCGCCAAGCTGCACGCCGATGCGGTCAGTGGAGGCATAAAGCCGGAAGGTCTTACCGGAGATCGTGGTCGCCAGCCGTTCGGCAATCCCTGCATCATCAGCCGCAATCGCCATGGCTGTCGGCAATCCGCGTGCGATATCCGCGGCAAACCCTGGGCCGGAAAGGACCGCGATCGGGTGATGCGGCAGTTCCGCTTCCAGAAGCTCCGTCAGCAGACGACCGGAGCTGCGGTCGATACCCTTGGCGCAGGTGACGATGATAGAGTCATTAGCCAGATAAGGACCATAGTGACGCGCCGCATCCGCATGAGCCTGCGAGGGCATGGCGAAGAGCACGATATTGGCCCCGGCCAGCACATCCGGCTCGGTCGAAAATTCAAGCGCGTCCGGCAGCTCGACACCCGGCAGAGCCGCCTCGTGAACACGATCAACCTTAAGATCGGCCATCAGCGATGCATCACGGCCGAGCAAGGTGACGTCATGCCGGTTTTCCAGCGCTATGACAACAGCAAGCGCGGTTCCGAAGGCGCCAGCACCGATGACGACGATTTTTTCCCGCTGCATCAGGCCTTGGCTCCCCTTTTGCCGAAACCGATCAAGGTCTCCGCATTGCCATCCAGTGGCCAGCGCGAGCGCGGCGGTATCTCCAGCGGATCGGCTTGCCTGCCATCCGCCATGCGCTCCAGTCCCGCCCAGGCGATCATTGCCGCATTGTCGGTGCAAAGCCGGTGCGGCGGCGCAACGAAACGGAAGCCATGCTTATCGCAAAGCGCCTGCAACGTCTGGCGGATTTCCTGATTGGCCGCAACGCCGCCGGCCACGACCAGCGCAGGCGTCGTCTCCAGCTGTGGAAACTCATGGCTGAAACGCGCAAGGCCGCGGCCGATGCGATCCTTGAGGGTGCGCGACACCGCCTTCTGGAAGGAGGCGCAGATATCGGCAATATCCTGCTCGGAAAGCGGCGCTATGGCGGTCGCGGCCTGCCGCACCGCTGTCTTCAAGCCTGAGAAAGAAAAATCGAGCCGTGTTTCACCCACCATCGGACGCGGAAGCGGAAAACGGTCCGGGTCACCCTTCGCCGCCGCCTTCTCCACGGCAGGCCCGCCGGGATAGGGCAGGCCAAGAAGTTTCGCGGTCTTGTCGAAGGCTTCACCCAAAGCGTCATCGATGGTGGTTCCCCAGCGCTCATAGTCGTCCACGCCGCGCACCAGCACCAGCTGGGTGTGGCCGCCGGAAACCAGCAACATCAGATAGGGGAACGACAGGCCATCGGTCAGCCGCGCCGTCAGCGCATGGCCTTCCAGATGATTGATGGCGTAAAGCGGTTTGCCGGCCGCCTTGGCGATAGCCTTGCCGGTCATCAGCCCCACCAGCAGGCCACCGATGAGACCGGGACCAGAGGTGGCGGCAATGGCGTCGACATCGGCGAGCGTGACTCCCGCCTGCTCCAATGCCTCTTCCACCAGCGTGTCCAGCGCCTCGACATGGGCGCGCGCTGCAATTTCCGGCACCACACCGCCATAAGCGCTGTGTTCCTCCAGCTGCGACAAAACGACGTCGGAGACGATCTCGCCACGCCCGTCCGCATGCCGAACCACAATGGATGCAGCGGTTTCGTCACAGCTTGTCTCTATGCCGAGGATACGAAGAAAGGGAGCCATCAAATCTGTTCGTTCATTGCGATCATACGCTGAGTTGGTCTAAGACAACTCCGGTAACAATGGATAGACGCGGATGCAAACAAAACCTTTCCGAATCGGCACGCGTGGCAGCCCGCTGGCGCTGGCGCAGGCCTATGAGACCCGCAGCCGGCTGATGGCGGCGCATGGTCTGCCGGAAGACATGTTCGAGGTCGTCGTGCTGTCCACCAAGGGTGATCGGATCACCGACCGCGCCTTGTCGGAAATCGGTGGCAAGGGTCTGTTCACGGAGGAGCTGGAAAATCAGCTTCTGTCCGGCGATCTCGATATTGCCGTGCATTCCTCCAAGGACATGCCGACTGTTTTGCCTGAGGGCCTTCATCTCTCTGCCTTCCTGCCGCGTGAAGACATGCGCGACGCCTTCATCGGCCGCACTGCGCCAAGGCTTCTGGAGCTGCCGCAGGGCGCCGTTGTCGGCTCCGCCTCTTTGCGCCGCCAGGCGCTGATCCGCCGCCTGCGTCCGGATCTGAGCGTCATCGTTTTTCGCGGCCTGGTCGATACCCGCCTGCGCAAGCTGGAGGAAGGCCAGGCGGATGCCACGCTTCTTGCCTTTGCCGGCCTGAAGCGGCTCGGCAAGGACAAGGTGCCGACGGAAATTCTCGATCCGAGAGAATTCCCCCCCGCTCCGGCCCAGGGCGCGATCGGGGTCGAGAGTCGCATCGGTGACGCTCGCATGGATGAATTGCTGGCTCCCATAAACGATGCCCCCACCTATGACGCCGTGACCTGTGAGCGTGCCTTCCTCGCGGCACTTGACGGTTCCTGTCGTACCCCCATTGCCGGTTATGCCACCTGTGAAGGTGAGGATCTCCATTTTTCCGGCCTGATCCTTACGCCCGATGGCCAGACAAGCCACGGGATTGAAATCTCAGGAAAACGCAAGGATGCGGCGAAACTCGGCCAACAGGCCGGCGAAGAGGTACGCGCCAAGGCAGGCAGCAGTTTCTTCGAAGGCTGGGGCTGAACCAATGCGGATCGTCGTCACCCGGCCGCAGCGTTCGGGCGAAAGGACGGCCGCAAAACTCGAAGCGCTCGGCCACACGTCGGTGCTACTGCCGCTGTTCTATCCCGTCCATCATCACGAGCGCGCCATCTCGGCGCTGTCGCACCCAATGGCGGCCATCGCCGTGACCAGCGCAGAGGCTTTGCGGGCACTGGAGACATCACTAGACCGGCTGGTTCCCAATCTGTCAAAACCGCTGTTCGCCGTCGGAAGGGCAACGGCTGAAGCGGCGGAAAAAATCGGTTTCAAACACATTCTCACCGCTTCCGGCGACGCCGTAAGTCTGAACGCGCTGGTGACTGAACACGCGGCCCTGTTTTCCGAGAAAGAACCCCTGCTTTATCTCGCCGGCCGACCCCGTGGCGCCGTCTTCGAGGAAGGCCTTGCCGTCGCCGGCATTGCCTTCAAAACGGTCGACTGTTACGAGATGCTGCCCTGCAACGTTCCTGAAACTGTGCTCGAAAGGGCCCTGGTGAAAAACGCGGCGGATGTGGTCCTGCTTTATTCATCGGAAGCGGCGCGGGCATTTTTCCGTCATGTATCAACGGAAAAATACGAAAAGGCGTTGGCGAGAACACAATTCATCTGCATCAGCCGCAACGTGTTTTCTCTCGTTCCGGAAATCTTCCGCGTAAACGCGGTTGCTGCCAAAGAGCCGAGCGAGGCTGCAATGTTTGAACTTCTGCACCGCAACTCTGGAACCTAATTCGAGCTCGCCTCTTTCCTTTGCCGCCGTCACTGACTAGGTTTAGAGTACTGCAGGCAGAAATGAGGTTGTCATGGTATCGGGAAAGCCGCCACGCCACTCCAAGTCCAAAGCCGAACCGGTCACGATCGACCTGGACGCCAAAGACGTGAAAGCAGTTTCCGCCGACGTGGATGCCGCCGAGACCGACAAAAAGCCCGGTGACAAAACCCCGGAGACCGCAGCGGATTCCGCAGTTTCGGATATCAGATCGGAAGCAACCGCAACAGGCAATGCCGCACCGATATGGGATCAGCCAAAGAGACCCCCTCTCGAGCCCGAGCCCAATGTCGGGAAAGCGGACGCCGTGGCGGCGACACCGAAGGCGGAGAACCTGGATAACGGACAGAAAGCGCCTGTCTCGCCCTCCTCCGCTCCGCCTCAAGCCGATAGTAAATCTTCGACAGGAACCGCCCAGACGACCGCTGCCGCGGCTGCAACAGCAAAGCCTGCCTCCGGATCCACAGCCTCCACCAGCGCATCCGGCGGCGCCACCACGGCAAAGCCTTCGACCGCGACCTCGTCCTCAGGACCGGCAAAGCCCTCCATACCGCAGCGGGTCGATAGCAAACAGGCGGCGACCTCGGGCCTGATCGCGGCAGGTATCGTCGGCGGCCTTGTGGCGCTCGCCGCCGCCGGCAGCATGCAATATGCAGGCATCCTGCCCTCCTTTAATGCAGGCAAGGCGGGAAGCGAGGAAATCGCTGCCCTTAAAACCGATCTGGACAGCTTGCGCCAGCAGCTTGCCAATGCGCCAGCCTCCGATACCTCGGCGCTGGAACAGCGCATCGCAACCCTTGAAGGCGTGAAGGGGGAGGCCTCGCAGGTCGATGGGCTGTCAGAGAAAATCACCGCCCTCGAAACGGCTCTCCAGTCGGAACGGTCTGCGCAGACTTCGGCGACAGCGGAACTGACACGCCGTCTCGCTGACGCTGAAGCCAAGATCAACGAGCCGCGCGACGATATCGAAGTCGCCCGCGCTATAGCATCGGCCGCGCTGAAGGCCGCGATCGATCGCGGTGGACCGTTCCTGACGGAACTGGATACCCTGTCCAAGGTAACGCCCGACGATCCGGCCATCGCATCGCTGCAATCCTTCGCCGCAACCGGCGTACCATCACGCTCGGAGCTGATGCAGAAGTTCCCCGATGTCGCCAATGCGATGCTCTCAGCGATTAACCAGCCTGACCCCAATCAGGGCATCATGGAACGTCTGACCGAAAGCGCCTTTTCGCTGGTGAAGGTGCGACCCGTTGGAAACATCGAAGGCGAAACCCCCGAAGCCAGGATCGCACGCATGGAAAACAAGCTGCGCAATGGCGATCTTCAGGGCGCGGCACTTGAGTGGAACGGTCTTCCGGATGCCGCCAAGACGGCATCCGCTGATTACAAGAAATCTCTGGATGCGCGCGTCGAGGTCGAAAATCTGGTGGGCGGCACGTTGAACCGCGCCATCACCAGCACCGGCAGGCAGGGGTAAGGGCATGACCAGAATTCTGACTTTCGCCGTTATCGTTCTGGCCCTCGGTTTCGGTTTCTCATGGCTGGCTGACAGGCCGGGGGTCCTTTCCATCGTCTGGCAAGGTCAGCTGATCGAAATGAGCCTGATGGTCGCAGCCTCCATCATCGCGGCGCTCATCGCTGCTGCCATGCTGCTCTGGTGGCTCGTCAACGCCGTATGGACTTCGCCTAATGCCGCCCGTCGTTATTTCCGCGCGCGCAAGCGCGACCGCGGTTATCAGGCGCTCTCCACTGGCCTCATCGCCGCTGGCGCTGGCAATGCCATTCTTGCACGGAAGATGACGGCCCGCACGCAGGGACTACTGAGTGCCGATCAGGAGCCGCTGATTCACCTGCTCGATGCACAAGCCGATCTCATCGAAGGCAAATATGATGAGGCGCGCCGTAAGTTCGAGGCCATGGCGCGTGATCCCGAAACGCGTGAACTCGGCCTTCGCGGCCTCTATATCGAGGCACGTCGTCAGGGCGCTTACGAAGCCGCCCAGCAATATGCCGAGGACGCCGCGGAAAAAGCACCCTATCTGCCATGGGCGGCACAGGCGACGCTGGAAAACCGATGCCGCAATGGGCAGTGGGACGATGCCATCCGTCTGCTTGATCAGCAGAAGGCGGCCAGCGTCATCGAACGCGGCGAGGCGGAGCGGCTGAAAGCCGTGCTTCTCACTGCCAAGGCCGGCGAGAAACTGGAAAGCGACCCGGTAGGTGCGCGCGAGGACGCGAAGCACGCTCTCAAGCTTGCAAAAGGCCTCGTCCCGGCAGCGCTTATCGCGGCAAAGTCCTACCTGCGCGAAGACAATCTGCGCAAGGCCGCCGCGATTCTTGAACCCGTCTGGAAAAACGATCCGCATCCGCAGATCGCCGAACTTTACGTACGCGCTCGCAGCGGCGATACCGCCATCGACCGTCTGAAGCGGGCAGAGCGGCTTGAAAGTCTGAAGCCCAACAACATCGAATCCCTGTTTGCAGTGGCGCAGGCGGCGCTCGACGCCAAGGAATTCGCCAAGGCCCGGACGAAGGCCGAGGCCGCCGCCCGGATCGAGCCGCGCGAAAGCATCTTCCTCTTGATGGCCGATATCGAGGAGGCCGAAACCGGCGATCAAGGCCGTGTGCGCTACTGGATGGCGCAGGCACTGCGCGCGCCGCGTGATCCGGCATGGGTCGCCGACGGTATCGTCTCTGAAAAATGGCTGCCGGTCTCGCCTGTCACGGGTCGTCTCGATGCCTTCGAATGGAAAGCGCCTTTCGGGCAGCTGGAAGGCCCTGTTGAAGATCTGACAATCGAAAACGCGATTGCCGCAGCACCCGCAAGGACCGAACCGACGGTAAAGACGGTCGTCGTGGAAACCGCGCCCGAGACCCGTGCGGAGCCAAAGCAGGCTTCGGCTGAGCCCATAGAGGTAAAACCGAGTGTTTCGGCTCCGACGGAGAAAAAGCCCGTCACGATCGAAGCGCCGGTGGAAACCGAAGCGGCGAATGAAAAGGCCGAAGCAGTGCCCTTTTTCGGCGGTGCGCCAGATGATCCGGGTGTGAAGAAATCCGGCGCGGAAGCCGAACCCAAGACACGGCTCAAACTCTTCTGACGAGCAGGCTATCGATGTTCCAGCAAATACAGTCGTTTATTCAGAACCTCGTCGGCCCGCAGGCAGGTGATTTCAGTCCCGATGATCTGAGGGTGGCGGTAGCCGCCCTCTGTTTCCAGGTCATGGAAGCCGATGGCACCATCTCGAAAAGCGAGCGTGATCGTCTTCGCGAAATTCTGCATGAATATTATCATCTCGACGGCGGCAAGCTTGATGCCCTGCTCGCCGCCGGCCAGGAGGCCGGCAAGGAAGCCGTCGATTATTACCGCTTTACCACCGATATCCGTCGCCACCTGGATGAAGATCAGCGCGTGGAGCTTATTGGCATATTATGGGATATTGTTTACGCTGACGGCGAACGAAGCGAGATGGAAGACCATGTGATCTGGCGTGTCGCGGATCTGCTGGGTGTTTCCGTGCGCGACAGGGTCCTGCAACGTCAGCAGGCCGCCACGAGGTCCGGACCCGCTGAAGAAAGCGAAAACGAAGACGATGCTGTTTGACCCCTCCAGGCAACAGAAACAACAACCTTCGCTGCTCATCGTCCTGCATCAGGAACGCTCCACGCCCGGTCGCGTCGGCCAGATGCTGGTGGAAAAAGGGTATCGTCTGGATATAAGGCGCCCCGCGCTCGGCGATGACCTGCCACAGACGCTGGAAAAACACGCCGGAGCCATCATTTTCGGCGGCCCGATGAGCGCCAATGATCCGCATGATTATGTCAAAGCCGAAATCGACTGGCTGAAAGTGCCGCTGAAGGAAAACAAGCCTTTTCTCGGCATCTGTCTCGGTGCGCAGATGTTGTCCAAACATTTGGGCGGCAGGGTGGAAGCCGACAGGGACGGCAAGGTGGAGATTGGCTGGTATCCGCTCCATGCCACCGAACATGGGCGGCTTCTGATGCCGCACTGGCCGAAGATGGTCTATCACTTCCATCGCGAAGGCTTTGAGCTGCCGCGTGGAGCCGAACTTCTGGCATCGGGCGAAACCTACCCCAATCAGGCCTATCGATATGGAAAAAATGCCTGGGGCCTGCAGTTTCACGCCGAGCTGACCCGTGCCATGATGCATAGCTGGGTGGTGCGCGGCGCGCAGCGTTTCGGCATGCCCAATGCCCAGGTGGGCAGCCAGCATCTGGAAGGCCGCATGCTGTTCGATACGCCGCTCAGGGCATGGCTCAGCAATTTTCTCGATCTGGTTTTTGAGGGCAAGGCGCAGCGCTAGAGCATTTCCGGTAAAGATGCGCTGCGGCTTTACGTCCGGATAATCCGTGAAAACAAAAAGTTGGATCGTTTTTGCGCTTCGAAGAAAAGCCAAGACGATCTGAGACCAATGGCCGTCAGTGCGGCGCGTCGAGATTGTCGATCTTGCGCAGCTTGGAAAAGCCGAGCGCCCAGATGACCGCCACGGCGAGCGTGCCAGCCCCGCCGATGACAACGGCTGGAACGGCACCCACAACATGAGCCATGGTGCCGGCACGAAACTCACCCAGTTCGTTCGATGCGCCGACGAAGACCATGTTCACCGCGTTCACACGCCCGCGTACCTCATCCGGTGTCCAAAGCGCGATCAAAGTTTCTCGCACATAAACCGATACCATGTCCGATGCGCCCATGACTACCAACGCGGCGATGGACAGCCACGCGGTTTGCGAAAGTCCGAAGACCACGGTTGAAACGCCGAAAAGGCCAACGCCAGCGAACATCAGCAGGCCGGCATGGTGACGAATGGGCTTGAATGCCAGAATAACGGCGACGGTGATGGCGCCGATACCGGGCGCCGCGCGCAGAAGCCCGAGGCCCCACGGGCCGAGCGTCAGCACTTCCTTGGCAAAGATCGGCATCAATGCAACCGCGCCACCCAGCAACACCGCGAAGAGATCGAGCGATATTGCACCGAGGACGATCTTTTCCTGCGAGATGAATTTAAACCCGGCGAGCATGGTTTCGAGGCTGATCGCCTTTGCCGGGCCGCGTTGTTCCGGCTTGCGGATCGCCACCGCAAGTCCTGCGGAGACGATAAAAAGCACGAGCGCCACACTGTAGGCAACGGAGGCGCCGAGACCATAAAGCAGGCCGCCGGCAACGGGACCGAGAATGGAGGCCATCTGCCAGGAAGAAGAATTCCAGGCGATGGCGTTCGGCAAATCCTCTACCGGCACGAGATTGGGCGCCAGCGACTGGACCGCCGGTCCCATGAAAGCGCGCTCTATGCCGAAGACGACAAGAATGGCAAAGACCGGCCAAGGGGAAAAGCTGTGCGTGAGTGTCAGCGCCAGAAGAGCGACCGCACAGAGCGCCGCAACCATCAGGCATATGGCCATAATACGCCGGCGATTGTGACGGTCGGCAACCGTTCCCGTAACAAGGATCAAGAGAAGGGACGGCAGAAACTGGAAAAGACCGATCAGGCCGAGATAAAAGGCATTGCCGGTCACTTCATACATTTGCCATCCAACCGAAACACTGACGATCTGTATGGCAAAGGCCGAAAAAAACCGGGCGCTGAAGAAACGTCGATAGGATGAATGCCGGAATGCACCGAAACGGTTTTCGGCAGAAGGAAGAGACATCGGCTGGGTGCTCGCGAGGAAAATGTGTGATGGCAATAAAGCGATATGACAGGAATCGCCAGCCCTCACCATCGCGATCGCGCAAAGTGTGAGCGGTTTTTGCGTGAAATCCTGCCGCCGGGTTATGAGTTAGACCACGATCACAGCAGGTGGATCTAACCGGTGACGATTACGATTCGGCGCAACACTTGCCGGTTCAGCGACGAATGTCTAAATGTCTTGCAACCAAGATACGGAGATATTGATGCTTGCCCTGTTTCAGACCATCGATCTGGCCTTGAACCTCTATACCTGGGTGCTGATTGGCAGCGCCATTTTTTCATGGCTTTACGCCTTCAACGTCATCAATTCCCGCAACCAGTTCGTGAACGCCATCGGCAGCTTTCTGTTCAATGTCACGGAACCGGTTCTGCGCCCCATCCGTCGCGTTCTGCCCAATCTCGGTGGCATCGACATTTCGCCGATCATCGTGCTCCTGATCATCTTCTTCATCCGCTCCTTCATGTGGAACACGCTGTACCCGATGTTCGCGTGAACGGCTGCTGGCAAAAACACGGTGATCATATCCGGCTCTCCGTTCGCCTCACGCCGAATGGCAGGCGGGAGGCGATTGATGGAGTCGAGCTCGATGCGGACGGAAACGCGCAGCTAAAGGCCCGGGTCAGCGCCGTGCCGGAAGGCGGTAAGGCGAATAAGGCCCTGACTGTTTTGCTGGCAAAGAAACTTGGCGTACCCAAAACCGCCATCAGCTTCGTTTCGGGCGAAACAGCGCGCAAAAAAATCCTCCGGATCGACACCGACCCGGAGGATTTTGAAGACCGATTCAAGAAGCTTTAGACCAGATCAGCCCTGCGCCTTGTAGCGCTCGATGGCTTCGACGATCAGCTTCTTTGCAACGTCGACATCCTGCCAGCCGCCCATCTTCACCCACTTGCCGGGCTCCAGATCCTTGTAGTGCTCGAAGAAGTGCTCGATCTGCTTCAGCGTGATTTCCGGAAGATCGGTGTAATTATTGACCTTGTCATAACGACGGGTCAGTTTCGGAACCGGAACCGCCAGAATCTTCTCGTCCTTGCCGCCATCATCTTCCATGATCATCACGCCGATGGGACGAACATTGATGACGCAGCCCGGTACCAGCGGGCGGGTGTTGCAGATGAGAACGTCGATCGGATCGCCATCGTCGGACAGGGTGTGCGGTACGAAACCATAGTTACCCGGATAGGTCATCGGCGTGTAGAGGAAGCGATCAACGATCAGCGCACCGGCATCCTTGTCCATCTCGTACTTGATCGGGTGTCCACCGACCGGCACTTCAACGATAACATTAACGTCTTCCGGCGGATTTTTGCCTACGGAAATTGCATCGATACGCATTCGCTTCCCTCATTCGCGGGTTGGATTTGGTTTTCGATACTGGGAAAGTCTGCGCATTGCAACACGGCTGTGGGCATATAAGGCATAATGGATAAATTGGGTGCCAGCGATGCGGTCACGACCGGACGCGAAACGACAATCCCGGAATTTGCGCCGTCAGTTCCAGACGAAACCGACCTTGCGAAGTGATTTGCCACCGAAATCTTCCATGCCTTCGGCAATGTCGCGCCCGCCATGCGAGCGGAAAAAGCGATTGGCTACATCGCTGTCCTCAAGGCACCAGACGACAATACCGTTGCAGCCAAGCGAGGTCAGCAAGCGTCGCGCTTCCGTGAAAAGCAGTGATCCGAGGCCGATGCCCTGATATTCCGGACGGAGATAGAGTTCGTAAATTTCGCCGTCATGCGGCAGTCCGCGCGCCCGGCTGAGGCCCAGCGTCGCGTAGCCGGCAACAACGCCCGCCACTTCAACCACCAGCATGGTTGCTGAACCCTTGGTTGCCTTTTTCCACCAGATTTCGCCACGGCGCTCGAGCATCTGCGTCAACGGCCGATGCGGGATAAGCCCGGCATAGGCCTGTTGCCACGACAGACGGTGCGCCTCGGATATGGCGCGCGCATCATGCGGCTCAGCACGGCGAACATCGATGGATAACGTTTTCATAACGCGATTCTGGCCCCGGCCACCGAAACTTACCAGTCATAAAGGTTAACGCCGGCAAGCTTACCCACAGCCTATTCATGTGGACGACCAGAAAAAATTAACGCATCCTTAACCTTTGGCAAAGCTCCTTTCGACTCATGCACACATAAAAAAGAATGCATAAAAAAACCCGGCGCAAGGCCGGGTTTTCGAAACAGGGATCGAACCGATCAGCTGGCAGCAAGCTTTGCCTTTTCGAAACGCTTGCGGTCATTCGGATCGAGATAAAGCTTGCGAAGACGGATCGACTTCGGCGTGACTTCAACGAGTTCATCATCCTGAATCCAGGAAAGCGCGCGCTCCAGCGTGAACTTGATCGGGGGGGTGAGCTTCACGGCTTCATCCTTGCCGGCGGCGCGGATGTTGGTGAGCTTCTTGCCCTTCAGCACGTTCACGTCGAGGTCGTTGTCACGGCTGTGAATGCCGATGATCATGCCCGCATAAACCTTCTCACCGGCATCGATGATCATCGGACCGCGATCTTCGAGGTTGAACAGAGCATAGGCAACAGCTTCGCCCGACTCGTTCGACAGCAGAACGCCGTTGACGCGACCGCCGATCTCGCCCTTGTAAGGCTGGTAGTCGTGGAACAGGCGGTTCATGACGGCCGTACCGCGCGTGTCGGTCAGGAGTTCCGACTGGTAACCGATCAGACCACGGGTCGGCGCGAAGAACACCAGACGGACGCGGTTGCCGCCCGAAGGGCGAAGCTCGACCATTTCGGCCTTGCGCTCGGACATCTTCTGCACGACGACGCCGGAATGCTCCTCATCCACGTCGATGACGACTTCTTCGACCGGCTCCATCAGCTGGCCGTTCTCATCCTTGTGCATGACGACGCGCGGACGCGAAACGGCAAGCTCAAAACCTTCGCGGCGCATGTTTTCGATCAGAACCGCCAGCTGCAATTCGCCACGGCCAGATACGAAGAAGGAATCCTTGTCGGCGGACTCTTCGATCTTCAGCGCAACGTTACCTTCGGCCTCCTTGAACAGACGGTCGCGGATGACGCGGCTCGTCACCTTGTCGCCTTCGGTGCCGGCGAGCGGCGAATCGTTGACGATGAAGGACATGGTAACGGTTGGCGGATCGATCGGCTGCGCCTGCATCGGCTCCATGACGGCAGGGTCACAGAAGGTGTCGGCGACGGTGCCCTTGGAGAGACCTGCGATGGCGACGATGTCGCCTGCATGGGCTTCTTCGATCGAGGTGCGCTCGATGCCACGGAAAGCAAGAATCTTGGAGATGCGGCCGTTTTCAATCAGCTTGCCATCCTGGCCGAGAACCTTGACCGCCTGGTTCGGCTTGATCGAACCGGAAGCGATCCGGCCGGTGATGATGCGGCCGAGGAAGTTGTTGGCTTCGAGGATCGTGCCGATCATGCGGAACGGACCTTCTTCGACCTTGGGCTCCGGCACGTGCTTGACGACGAGATCGAGGAGCGGCGCAAGACCTTCATCAGTCGGGCCTTCCGGATTGACGTTCATCCAGCCGGAACGGCCCGAGCCGTAGAGGATCGGGAAGTCAAGCTGCTCGTCGGTTGCATCCAGAGCCGCGAAAAGGTCGAAGACTTCGTTGACGACTTCCTCATGGCGGGCATCCGGACGGTCGATCTTGTTGATGGCGACGATCGGGCGAAGGCCGACCTTCAGCGCCTTGCCAACCACGAACTTCGTCTGCGGCATCGGGCCTTCGGCAGCGTCAACGAGAACGATGGCGCCGTCCACCATCGACAGGATACGCTCGACTTCACCGCCGAAGTCGGCGTGGCCGGGGGTGTCGACGATGTTGATGCGGGTATCTTTCCACTCGATCGAGGTCGCCTTGGCGAGAATGGTGATGCCGCGCTCTTTTTCGATGTCGTTGGAATCCATCACGCGTTCCATCACGCGCTGGTTTTCACGGAACGAACCGGATTGCTTCAGAAGCTCGTCAACAAGCGTCGTTTTTCCATGGTCAACGTGCGCGATGATCGCGATGTTGCGAAGTGCCATTGTTCAAAATCTCTGAGGTTGGGCGCTATATTGATGAGAAACGCCAATTTAGTTTGGCGCGCTCATAACCTTTTTTTTGCAAATGCGAAAGGGGGGCTCATGTCATAAGCCCCCTGCGCTCAGCTTCTAGCTCAGAAATATGACAGTCTCTTATAGGAGACCGCGCTTCGAAAGCATCGCGTCCGGGCTCGGCATCTTGCCGCGGAAGGCGAGATAGGCTTCCTCGGGATCCACGGAACCGCCGACGGAGTAGATGTTGTCCTTCAGCCGCCGCGCCATATCGCTATCGAAGGCATTGCCGGTTTCCTCGAAGGCGGAAAAGGCATCGGCATCCAGCACTTCCGACCACATGTAAGAATAATATCCAGCGGAATAACCGTCGCCGGAGAAAACGTGCTGAAAATGCGGTGTCGCATGGCGCATGACGATGGATTCAGGCATGTTGAGCGTTGAAAGAACCTCACCCTGCACGGCCATCGGGTCGTCGACGCTGTCGCGCGTGTGGTACGCCATGTCGACAATCGCCGAAGAGGTAAACTCCACCGTGCTGAAGCCGGCATTGAAGGTCTGTGCAGCCAGAACCTTGTCCAGCAGCGCCTTCGGCATTGCCGCACCGGTTTCGTAATGCAGGGCATATTTTTCCAGGATTTCCGGCACAGTCAGCCAGTGCTCGTAAAGCTGCGAGGGCAATTCGACGAAATCGCGCGATACGCCCGTTCCCGACACCGAGGGGTAGGTGACATCGGACAACATGCCATGCAGTGCGTGGCCGAATTCGTGGAAGAGTGTACGCGCATCGTCAAGCGAAAGAAGCGCGGGCTTACCTTCGGCCGGTTTGGCGAAGTTGCAGACATTATAGATGATCGGGATTTCTCCGACCGTACCATTTTTCAGCGGCAACTTGTGCTGCGATTGGAACGAACTCATCCATGCGCCTGATCGCTTGGAGGGCCGCGCGAAATAATCGCCGAGGAACATGGCCTTCAGATCGCCCTGGTCGTCGCGGATCTCGAAAACTCGGACGTCCGGGTGATAGGCGGCGACACCCTTGACCTCGTCGGCACGAATTCCAAACAGCCGCGCGGCCACATCGAAACAGGCTTCAATGATCTTTTCCAGCTGCAGATAAGGTTTCAGTTCCGCCTCGGAGAAATTGAATTTCTGAGCGCGGAGCTTTTCGGCGTAATGTCGCCAGTCCCATGGCAGAACGTCGTGGTTTTTGCCCTCCGCGGCGATGATGGCGGCAAGCTCAGCCTCCTCCTCACCCGCGCGGCGAACGGCCTTTTCCCAGACCTGCCCCAGAAGGCCGTTTACGGCATCGGGCGTCTTTGCCATCGTGTCGTCAAGCTTGTAGGCGGCGAAATTCGCATAACCGAGAAGCTTCGCCTTCTCCCCGCGCAGTTCAAGCGTGCGGCGGACGATCTCGCGGTTGTCGGTCTCGCCGCCGTTTTCACCGCGCGCCACCCATGCCTTGAAGGCCTGTTCGCGCAGGTCTCGACGTTCGGAAAAGGTCAGGAAGGGCTCGATGATGGAACGGGAAAGGGTGACGGCGAACTTGCCATCCTCGCCGTGCTCCCGGGCCGCACCCGCCATTGCGTCGCGCAGAAAACCGGGAATGCCGGCAAGTTCCTCTTCCGTGGAAAGCAAGAGCTTCCAGTCCTTTTCATCCGCCAGTACATTCTGCCCGAACTTTGCACCGAGACCGGCCAGCTCCTCATTGATCGCCGCCAGCCGCTCCTGCCGGTCTTTCGGCAATTTCGCGCCGGAGCGCACGAAACCCTTCCAGTGCCGTTCGAGAACACGGTTTTCCTCACCCGTCAGCCCAAGTGTCTCGCGTTTTTCCCACAAGGTATCGATGCGCTTGAACAGAGCCTCGTTCATGCCGATCTTAGAATAGTGCCGCGAAATTTTCGGAGCAATCTCCCGCTCCAGCGCCTGGATCACGCCATTGGTGTTCGCTCCTGCCCTGTTCCAGAACAGCGCCGAAATGCGTGAAAGATCGTCACCCGCGACCTCAAGCGTAGTTACAGTGTTTACAAATGTCGGCGCCTCAACATTGGCTGCGATCGCATCGATCTCCTGCTCATGGGAACCAAGTGCGGCGTCAAAGGCCGGAGCGAAATCCTCATCCCTGACTGCATCGAATTTTGGCAGACCATTGTGACCGTTCCAGTGAACGAGTGCGGGATAAAGCGCGGTCTCAGATGGCATTTCATGTTCCTCGTACAATTCCGGTTTAGCCATATGGGCACGCCGCCGCCGCCAATTCAATATCGGAATTTGGTGTGGAATACGCACTCGCCTTCATTTCCAAGTATTGACCGATATGACGACATCATGGTCTGCTTCTTTAAATAATATCCCATGACGGAGATATGTATTATGGAGATTTATTCTTTAAGGTCCTCTAATAATTTCCTTTTCAGGGACAATTCCAGAAACGCAAGATCCGTGGGCATTGCCGATTTCGGCAAGGCCGGAAAATCCGATGCAGCCTCAGGCTTTGAAGAGACGGTAAGAGGGATAGATTTTACCCGCATCAGCCCGCGCGACCTGCGCGAAATCGCCCGAGATTATTACCATGCGGGAAAAATCAGCCAGGACACCCTTTTTGAACTTTCGTCCGAACTTCCGGCACAAACCCTCAGTGCCAGCGGTGAGGTCATCGACATAGCTGATGTGACCGAGGACACGGAATTCGACTTCCTGACCTATTTTTCCGACCGCGCTGAAATTGCCCGTTCCATCGGCACCGCAGACGAGGTTGAAAAAATGCAGGACGTTCTGTCTTTTTTTGCTTTGGCGTGACGGCCCTGAACCGCGTTGCGGGGCACCCTGCAATCGAAGTGACATATAGTTTACTCGATTTTCGGTAATATGATTTGTGTACCATTGATTATCGCCCGGATTTTAGTAAGGCTGACTTACGAAAAGGCGAAGCATGGGCACGAAACGCGAAAAAGATTCATTGGCATTTTTGCTGAACAGCGGTGCACGCCTGCTGAACAGTGCTTTTGAGCGCCGTATATCCGAGGCCGGACTGGGCCTGACC
>NZ_QLNF01000014.1:131258-376734 GCF_003261015.1 Agrobacterium sp. MS2
GCGCTGCTGACGGTCGCTGTCGTTGACGGCAGCAAACAGTCGGACATCGCCGCTCGCCTCGGAATAGAACCCATGACGATCTGCGCCTATCTTGATAAGTTGCAGTCCCTCGATCTCATCGAGCGGCAGCAGGACCCGCAGGACAGACGCTCCAAGCGTATTGTGCTGACCAAATCCTCAGCCGACATGCTGGAAGCCGTCCGGCAGGAAATAGATGAACTCGTCCGCCACGCTACCCAGGGCCTGAATGACGAGGAGGTGGCGCTGTTCCGCCACTTTCTGCAAACCCTTCGTGACAATCTGCAGCCGGAACAACCGGGGCAGAACGGCTGATCACCATGTCGCCAAAACCGATCATGTCCACGAAACGCACGGCGATGCTTGGTGCGTTTTTGACGGCGCTTGCGCCCATATCCATGGCGATTTACACACCCGCCATGCCGGAACTGACGCGGGTTTTTGCCACTGACCAGTCCGCCGTCAAGCTCAGCCTGTCCCTCTATTTTGCCGGGTTCGCGCTGGCGCAACTGCTCGCCGGGCCGGCATCGGATGCCTTCGGTCGGCGAAAGGCAAGCATCGTCTTCCTCCTGATCTTTCTGGGCGGCGGCCTGGTGGCCATTTCCGCGCCGACGATCGAAGTGCTGCTTTTCGCCCGGCTGGTTCAGGGCATCGGCGCTTCCGTCGGTATGACGGTGGCGCGTGCCGTGGTGCGCGACCAGTTTACCGGCGCCGAAGCCTCCAGCATCATGAATCTCATTGGTATCATGCTGGCGGTCGGTCCTGCCCTCGGACCGACGATCGGTGGACTTTCACTCGCGGCTTTCGGCTGGAAATCCGTGTTTTTTCTGATGGTCGGCCTCGGAGCCATCGCCATTTTATCCGTCGTGATTTTTTTGCGGGAAACAACGGTTCCGGACAGGAGCCTGATCCGGCCCAGGCGGCTCCTGTCGGCCTACGGCGCACTGCTCAGCGCGCCACGTTTCCTTCTGGCTGCATTGGTGCTTGGTGGTTCCATCGGCGCGCTTTATGCGCAGGCCACCATGCTGACTTTCATCCTTATCAACGAGGTCGGCATGACACCCACCGCCTTCGGCATCGGCATGCTGATGCAGACAGGCGCCTACTTCTTCGGCTCGATTGCCCTGCGTTACATCGCGCCCCGACTGGGTGACCGGCGCTCGGTCGTGATCGGCCTCTGTTTTTCCGGAACCGGCGGCCTCCTTATTTTATTGTCAGTTTTCCTGATGCCGCCATCGTTCCTTTCGATCATGGGGCCCGTTGCAGTCGCGACTGTCGGCATCGCCCTGCTGACCCCTTCGATGGTGACAGCAGCGCTTGCGCCCTTCCCGCATATCGCCGGTTCGGCATCGGCCATGATGGGATTTATCCAGATGGGATCGGGCTTCGCCGGCGGCGCTGCAGCCTCCCTCATCGGTTCACCTTTGACCGGCTTCGGCGTCATCATTCCCATGATGGAATTCACGGCCGTTGCCAGCTACATCGGCTTCCGCATCGTCTCCAGAAGAGCGACATGAAAAACCCGCCGGTGTCACCACCAGCGGGTTTCGTTATTTTTTCAAGAACAGAATTACTTGCTGAGATTGCGCTTTGCCAACGTGCGAAGACGCAGCGCATTGAGCTTGATGAAGCCTGCCGCATCCTTCTGGTCATAAGCGCCGTGGTCGTCCTCAAAGGTCACCAGCGCGTCGGAGTAGAGCGACTTGGCACTCTCGCGGCCGGTTACCATGACGTTGCCCTTATAGAGCTTCAGCGTGACTTCGCCTTCCACATGCTCCTGGCTCTTGTCGATCAGGGCCTGCAGCATTTCGCGCTCCGGCGAGAACCAGAAGCCGTAATAGATCAACTCGGCGTAGCGCGGCATCAGCTCGTCCTTCAGATGCGCAGCACCCCGGTCGAGCGTGATGGACTCGATGGCGCGATGCGCGGCAAGAAGGATGGTACCGCCGGGCGTTTCGTAAACGCCGCGCGACTTCATGCCGACGAAGCGATTCTCGACCAGATCGAGACGGCCGATGCCGTTTTCGCGGCCATAATTGTTGAGCGTGGCAAGAAGCGTTGCAGGCGACATCTCGACACCATTGATCGAGCAGGCATCACCCTTTCGGAAACCAACCTTGATGACGGTTGCCTTGTCGGGAGCGGCTTCCGGGGAGATCGTGCGCATATGCACATACTCAGGAGCTTCCACCGCCGGGTCTTCCAGAACCTTGCCCTCGGAAGAGGAGTGCAGCAGGTTGGCGTCGACGGAGAACGGCGCTTCGCCCTTCTTGTCCTTGGCAACCGGAATCTGGTGCTGTTCGGCAAAGTTCAGGAGGTCGGTACGGCTCTTGAACGTCCAGTCGCGCCACGGGGCGATGATCTTGATGTCAGGGTTCAGTGCATAGGCCGAAAGCTCGAAACGGACCTGGTCGTTGCCTTTGCCGGTCGCACCATGGGCGATGGCGTCGGCGCCGGTCTTCCTGGCGATTTCGATCAGGTGCTTGGAAATCAGCGGCCGGGCAATGGAGGTGCCGAGCAGATAGACGCCTTCGTAGACGGCGTTGGCGCGGAACATCGGAAACACGAAATCGCGCACGAACTCTTCACGGACGTCCTCGATGAAAATTTCCTTGATGCCCAGCATCTCGGCCTTCTTGCGTGCCGGCTCAAGCTCTTCGCCCTGGCCGAGATCGGCGGTGAAGGTAACGACCTCAGCGCCGAGTTCCGTCTGAAGCCATTTCAGAATGATCGAGGTGTCGAGGCCGCCGGAATAGGCGAGAACGACTTTCTTAACGTCTTTCGGGAGTGCCATAGTGATGTCCATCTGCATGATGACGGCATCGGGACACCGCCATTTCCTTGGGATTTCGGCACTTTTACAGTGCAACCCGAAATGTGTGAAGCGCTTTTCCGTGAGATAAGCGACAAAACAATTGATGGACACGCGTGATGCACGTGACGACAGCTACACCGAGGGGAACGAAGCCGTTGTCACATGCATTTAGAAAATTCGCGCTTTATGATGAAGCGGCGCGATCGACTTGAAAACCGTGAATGAAGCCACTCAGGTTCAGGCAACGTTGCAAACCGCTGGAAACAGCAGAAACGACGCGAAGGAGAAACCTATGACGACCATCCACCCCGCATTCAAGGAAGATAATGTCGCCGTCATAACAGGTGCGGCCTCTGGCATCGGACTCGCCGCCGCCCGCAAATTCGCCGGTTTCGGCATGAGTGTCGTGCTCGTCGATCTCGATGGCGAGAAACTTGCCGCCGCACATGCGGACGTTCTGGCACTTGCCCGGGACGGCGAGGCGCAAATCGTTGCGATCCCGACCGACGTCTCGAAACTCGATGAGCTGGAGGCGCTGGAACGCGCCGTAATTCAGCGTTTCGGGCGCGTTCACGTCCTCATGAACAATGCCGGCATCCAGCCTGGCAGCGCCATTTTCGGTCCCCAGGCCAACTGGGAAAAGATTATCAGCGTCAATCTGATGGGCGTTGTGAATGGCAGCCGTGTCTTCGGTCAGGGCATGATCGCACATGGTGAGCCGGCACTCATCATCAACACCGGCTCGAAACAGGGCATCACCACGCCTCCCGGCGATCCCGCCTACAATGTCTCGAAATCGGGCGTCAAAACCTTCACGGAAGCGCTTCAACACGAGTTGCGCAATGTTCCAAATGGTAGAGTTTCCGCGCATCTCCTCATCCCCGGCTTCGTCTTCACAGGCCTTACAGCCCACGGCAGAACGGAAAAACCGGAAGGCGCCTGGACCGGCGAACAGACCATCGAGTTCATGCTCGAAAGCATCGGCCGGGGCGATTTCTACATTCTCTGCCCGGATGGCGAGGTTGACCGCCCGACGGACGAGAAACGCATTCTCTGGGCGGCTTATGATATCGTCCAGAACCGCCCGCCGCTCTCGCGCTGGCACACGGAATATTCCGCCGCCTTCACCAGCTTCCTCAAGAACTGACGCCTAGGGGCCGCCGCGATCTGAAAATTGCGGTGCCCCGCCCTGCTTAATCCACCACTGCGCTAGGGCCGCCACTCAAAAACATTGGCAGAAATCCGCAATCACGTTAAACAACGGCCGTCTCCAGCTTTACGGGTGCCGCGATGGATTTCGTTCCAAGCCTGCCAACACTGATCGCCTTCACCATCGCCATCCTTCTCCTGGCGGTAACGCCGGGTCCGGACATGACGCTCTGGATCAGCCGCTCCCTGCGCGAAGGCCGGGCGGCGGGCTTCATGACCCTGGTAGGAACCAATATCGGCATCACCGTGCACACGATGCTGGTCGCCTTCGGTGTCGCCGCCCTCATCGTCGCCTCGCCGACGGCTTTCATGATCCTGAAGACCGGCGGAGCCGCTTATCTTGTCTGGCTCGCCATTCAGGCGATCCGCAAGGGCTCGGATTTCGTGATGGTCAAAGGCACCGGCGAAAAAGCGCAGGCATCCCTCAAATCCGCCCTGCTGAACGGCATCTGGGTCAACCTGCTGAACCCGAAGATCATCATCTTCTTCATGACCTTCCTGCCGCAATTCGTCAGCGCATCCGATCCGCATGTGACCGGCAAGCTGATTTTCCTCGGCATCTGGTCAATCATCGTCGCACTGCCGATCGGCATCGGCATCGTGATCGCCGCAGATGTTCTCTCCGCCTGGCTGCAACGCAACCGGAAGATTCTGCGCGGACTGGATTATACGATCGCCGGCGTCTTTTCGCTTTTCGCCGTGAAGATTTTCTTCACGCAGGCCCGCTGACGGCAAACAAAAGGCGCCTTACGGCGCCTTTTTTAGAATCAACCAATCAGCAACTCATCGTCATCGAGCTTCTGGCCGCGTATCTTGCGGAACATGTCGATCAGATCCTCCACCTCAAGATCCTTGCGGCTGTCACCGGAAACGTCGAGCACGATCTCACCGGCATGCAGCATGATCGTGCGCGTGCCATAGTCCAGCGCCTGACGCATGGAATGGGTGACCATCAGCGTCGTCAGCTTGCGCTCCGATACCACCTTGCGGGTCAATTCCATCACGAATTCCGCCATGCCGGGATCGAGCGCTGCCGTATGTTCGTCCAATAGAAGCACGTCCGAGCCTGACAGTGTCGCCATGACGAGAGAGACCGCCTGCCTCTGGCCACCCGACAGAAGGTCCATGCGGTCCTTCAGACGATTTTCCAGACCGAGATTGAGCGAAGCGATACGCTCCTTGAAAAAATCCCGCCGGCCACGTCCGAGCGCAGGCAAAAGACCGCGACGTTCACCACGTGATGCCGCCAGCGCGAGGTTTTCCTCGATGGTAAGCGCGCCGCAACTGCCCGCCAGCGGGTCCTGAAACACGCGTGCCACCCGCCCCGCCCGGCTGGCGGTCGGCTTGCGGGTAACATCGGCGCCACCGATCATCACCCTGCCTGCCGTAGGCAGCACATCGCCGGCCAGAACACCGAGAAGTGTCGATTTGCCCGCACCATTGGAACCGATGACCGTAACGAACGAACCATCCTCAATGGTGAGGTCTATCTTGGACAGCGCCTGCTTCTGCAGTGGCGTGCCGCGCCCGAAGACGACCTGGATGTCGGAAAGCGAAATCACGATGTTGCTCCCCCACGGCGCAGTCGGGGCAGGATCAATGCGATGGCCACCAGTACCGCCGTTACGAAATTGAGATCGGACGCCTTGAGACCCAACACATCACTCGACAGAGCAAGCTGGATGGCGAGACGATAGGCGATGGAGCCGAAGACACAGCCGATCAGCGCGATCAGGATGCCGCGCGCGCCAAACAGGGTTTCACCGATGATGACGGCCGCAAGCCCGACAACAATGGTGCCGACACCGGAAGTCACATCCGCAAAACCATTGGTCTGGGCAAACAGCGCACCACCAAGAGCCACAAGCGCATTTGAAAGCGCCATGCCAAGATAGATCTGGCTACCGGTCTTCACGCCCTGCGCCCGCGCCATCCGCGCATTGGCACCCGTCGCGCGCATGGCAAGACCCGCATCGCTTTCAAGGAAACGCCAGACGAGAATGACAGCAATCAGCACCAAAGCGCCGACGAAGAGCGGCCGCACCAGATATTCAGAAAGGCCGAGGCCGTAAAACGGCGATATCATCGTGTCCTGATTGAGCAGCGCGACATTCGGCTTTCCCATCACGCGCAGGTTGACCGAAAACAGTGCGATCATCGTCAGGATCGAGGCAAGCAGGTTCAGAATCTTGAAACGCACATTGAGTGTGGCGGTCACGATGCCGGCAGCCGCACCGGCCACCATCGCAATCGCCGTCGCGACCCAGGCATTCAGACCGGCGATGATCAGCACGGCTGCCACGGCAGCGCCAAGCGGAAACGAACCGTCCACGGTCAGGTCAGGAAAATCAAGCACCCGGAAAGCGAGGTAAACGCCGATCGCCACGAAAGCGAAGACCAGTCCCAGCTCCACGGCACCCCAGAAGGCGATTTGGCTCACGGTAATGTCCTTGTTATTGCCGCCATCGGGCGGATACGGGCACCGTCTCGTGCCACGTAAAACGGGCGGCGAGTTTGCCGCCGCCCGTTATTCAGTCAGGTTTCAGTTCAGTCGATGACCTTGGTAGCGCGCTTCGTAACGCTTTCGGGGAAGGTGACGCCTGCTTTTTCAGCGGCCTTCTTGTTGATCACGAGATCGGTGCCAACAGCAACGGTTGCCGGAATATCGCCCGGCTTTTCACCCTTGAGGATGCGGACAACGACGGCACCGGTCTGCTTGCCAACGTCGAAATAGTTGAAGCCGAGGGCAGCAACCGCACCGCGAGCAACGGAATCCGTATCGGCGGCATAAAGCGGGATATTGGCTTCAGACGCAACACCGGCAGCAGCCTCGAAAGCCGAAACGATGGTGTTGTCAGTCGGAACGTAGATCACGTCGGCCTTGCCGACCAGCGCACGGGTCGCACCCTGCACCTCAGCCGACTTGGTGGCGACGGATTCAACGACCTTGAGACCCGCCTTCTCGGCCTCGGTCTTCAAGAGGGCGAGTGTCGAAACGGAGTTTGCCTCGGCCGAATTGTAGATGAAGCCGATGGACTTGGCGTTCGGCGAGATTTCCTTGATGAGCGCCAGATGTTCGCCGACCGGCAACATGTCGGAAAGGCCGGTGACGTTACGGCCCGGCTTCTGCATATCCTTGACGAGCTGTGCGCCGACCGGATCGGAAACCGCCGTGAAGACAACCGGAATGTCGCGCGTGGCGGCAACGACGGCCTGGGCGGACGGCGTGGAAATCGGCACGATGACAGCAGGCGCCTCGCCAACGAACTGGCGCGCGATCTGTGCTGCGGTGCCGGGATTGCCCTGCGCGGATTCGTAAAGGAACTTGAGGTTCTCACCTTCCTTGTAGCCCGCTTCGGCAAGGGCAGCCTTCACGCCATCGCGGGCGGCATCGAGTGCCGGATGTTCGACGATGGCGGTCACGGCAACGGTGACGGTTTCAGCCTTCGCCGGCAGAACGATGGCGCTCGCAGCGGCGAGAGCCAGAATCAATGCGCGCATGGATATCCTCCTGTTGGTTCCCTGTTTTCGTCTTCTTAGGAACAAGACAGGCCGAAATCAATCGGAGAACCGCCGGAAACCCAGCTTTATGAGGCAAAACCGGCTTATTCAGTCGTCTGCGCCGTGGTTGGCGATCATCATCGCCTCGAAAGCCAGCCTTTCGGTCTTGCGCATGCGCTCGGATTCCGACTTCAGCTGGCCACAGGCCGCTAGGATATCGCGGCCGCGCGGCGTGCGGATCGGCGAGGCATAACCTGCCTGATTGATGAAATCGGCAAACTTCTCGATCTGCGCCCAGTCCGAGCACTGGTAATTCGTGCCCGGCCACGGGTTGAACGGAATGAGGTTGATCTTGGCCGGAACCCCCTTCAGAAGCTGCACCAGCATCTTGGCGTCTTCCAGGCTGTCATTGACGTCCTTGAGCATCACATATTCGAAGGTGATGCGCCGGGCGTTGGAGAGGCCCGGATATCTGCGGCAGGCTTCGATCAGTTCCTTCAGCGGATATTTCTTGTTGATGGGCACCAGCATGTCGCGCAACTCATCACGCACCGCATGCAGCGAAATCGCCAGCATGACGCCGATCTCATCGCCGGTGCGGAAGATTTCCGGCACCACACCCGAGGTGGAGAGTGTGACGCGGCGCTTGGAAAGCGACAGGCCATCGCCATCGGTGGCGATCAGAAGCGCGGTCTTAACATTCTCGAAATTGTAGAGCGGCTCGCCCATGCCCATCATCACGATGTTGGAAACCTTGCGGCCTTCGCTCGGCACATAAGCGCCAACCGGCGTCGAACCATCGGGAAAATCACCGAGCCGATCACGCGCCAGCAACAGCTGCGAGAGAATTTCCTCGGCCGTCAGGTTGCGCACCAGACGCTGCGTGCCGGTGTGACAGAAAGAACAGGTCAGCGAACAGCCCACCTGGCTCGAAATGCACAGCGTGCCGCGCCCTTCTTCCGGAATATAAACCGTTTCGATCTCGACGGGACGACCAGCGCCCCGCGGCGGAAAACGCATCAGCCATTTGCGGGTGCCGTCATTGGAGATCTGCTCCTCGACGATTTCAGGTCGAGCGATGGTGAAGGCCGCCTTCAGCTTCTCGCGAAGCTCCTTGGCGACATTGGTCATATTGTCGAAATCGGAAACGCCGCGCACATAAAGCCAGTTCCACAACTGGCTGACGCGCATCTTCACCTGCTTTTGCGGCACACCGATTTCCGCGAGCGCCTCACCCATCTCCTCACGGGTCATGCCGATCAGCGACGGCTTGCCGGACATGAGATCGCTATTGGCGATCAGCGGGGTTTTGACTGCCAGACCGGCAGGAGCTTGCATTACGGACATCACGTTATCCCATCGTTCCATGCGTCGCACGACCGGCCTGTCGGGGAGGCGGAAAATCGTCTGCATGTCGAGAAAATCAAAGGCGGAGCACTTTTCGCGCATCCGCCTGTCAATATTGCCGCGCCTTTAGCATCAAACTGGCAAAAACGCAAATGGCCGGTCGAGGACCGGCCATTGTCAAACGCGATGAAGGGTCAGCGTTACTTGCAGCTCTCGATCTGCTTGAGAGCAGCCGAAATACCCGACAGCGAATAGGAATAGGAGGTCGCGGTACCACGGCCAGAAACTGCCTTGACGGTCATGGACTTGCCGCCCTTCATGGCAGCCACGAGAGCCGGTTCTTCCGCAGCGTTTTCAACCCAGGCGGCCTTGTCCTTGGTGAACATGACGAAATTCTTGTTGTCGATCGTCACATTGACCTTCGAACCCTGCTTCAGCGGATAACCTACCATGGCCTGCGGCTCGTAGGAGATGTTCTGGCCCGGGCGCTGGGAGACGATGAAGAATATATCGCCGTGGTCGACGCTCGCCGGTTCCTTGGCGGTGGGAATGGAAAGAACGTAGCAGACGGTGCTGTTGCCCGATTTGTACGAATAGGCACCCCAAGCATTGAACTGCTGGATGCGCGTGGGCGACTGTGCAGATGCTACGCCGACGCTGGTCAGCAAAATGGCCGCTGCGGTTGCTACACTTCTTACAAACATAGAATTTCCTGCCGGGTTATTGTCTTCCATTGGCCCGAAGCATCGGCGAGCCCAGAGTCTGGATCGGCCACGTTCAGGTGCGGATCGTCTTTTCTCATTGTGGTCGGGAAGCGGTTACCAAACCGTCAACAACATGCATAAAATGCCGGAAACGTCTTGCAGTGTTACAGATTGGCGACTCCCGACGCCCTGAGGAGAAGGGCGTGCGACACCCTTCCTCCGTGTGTATGACACATAAATTCAGGCAAGAATTTGTCGCCCGTCGGGCGCGCCCGAACGGGCAGATCACAGAGGCGTTACCCGGCTTCCTGCTGCCGCTTCAACATGGCGTCCGCCGCGTCGTAATGTTCCATCTTGATATTGGCGCGGATCATCGCGAGCGCTGCGGTAATGACGGCTATGTCATCAGTAAAACCGACGACAGCCAGCATGTCCGGCACGGCATCGAAAGGCATGATGAAATAAGCCAGCGCAGCGAGGATGATACCCTTGGCGCGCAGCGGCGTGTCGCGATCGATCGCGCAGTAATAGGCAGCGGCCGCATCGCGGGCAAACGGCACTTTCGACATGACACGTTTCAGCTTCGGCCAGAACCTGGTCCGAACAACCTCTTCGCGCTCACGCTGCCTGTCGGTTTCACCCGGCAGAAGAATTTCACCGATTTTCACATCATCCATGATCGACGGTCCTCCGGTCACGGCTATTATATGGGATTTAAGGTGGAGCGTTCAATTGCCTCGGCCGGCAGCGGCCTTCTGCATGGCCTCGGCCAGAAGAAAATCGCGCTCCGTCACACCCTGCGAATCATGGGTCGTGAGGCATACCTTGACCCGCGAATAGACGTTGGACCATTCGGGATGATGATTGAGCCGCTCTGCGACGAGTGCGGATTCAGCCATGAAACCGAAGGCTTCCGCAAAGCTGGAAAACTTGAAGGAACGGACGATCGCCGCCCCGTCTTCGCGCAGGGACCAACCCTCCAGTTTCTGCAGGGCCTGCCGGATGGCATCGGGCTCGAGTCTGGGATATTTCATGAATTTGCCTCCGCTTTAAACCCATTAACGCTTCAACGACCGGATCGACGCATATTCCATGAAACATACAGCTATTCTCTTCGTCTGCATGGGCAATATCTGCCGCTCACCGTTGGCCGAAGGGATTTTGAGGAACCTTGCCGACAGCGCAGCGCTTCATCAGCTTACCGTCGATTCCGCCGGCACCGGCGGATGGCACAGAGGTGACGCGCCCGATCCGCGATCCATCGCCATGGCGCGCCGGCACGGTATCGATATTTCACTTCAACGGGCGAGACAGGTCACTGCGGCGGATTTCGAGACCTTCGATCTGGTATTCGCCATGGACGAAAACAATCTGGCGAACCTGCTGCGATTGAGCTCCGAAAGGCACCGCCACAAAATCCATCTTTTCATGGAATATGCCGCCGGGCATCGCGAGAACGTCCCCGATCCCTATTACGGGGCCGAGGACGGATTCCTCACAGTTTACAACATGCTTTTAGCGGGATGCAGATCGCTGCTCGAAAAGATCGAGCTGGACCGCGCCTCGTGAAGCGGAAACACCTCTTCGACGATATAGGGCCCGCCACCCACCGATTCCTTCGACGACATCAGCACAAAGCGCCCGACCGTAAAGGGTGAGGTGCGGAAGTTGCCGCGTCCGGAAAGATACTGCACCACATCGTCCACGCGGGAGGAGCGCAACCGCGCCAGCGTGACGTGGGGCATGAACTTGCGCGGATCGGGCGGGAGACCGATCCTTTGGCAGATTCTCTCGATTTCCGCCTGCAGCGCATGCATTTCGGGCGAGGGAGAAACGCCAGCCCAGATGGAATGCGGCTTCTTGGAGCCGAAGGAGCCCATTCCGGTGAGGTTGAGCTGGAATTCCGGCCGGTCTATCCGGTCCAGCCTGTCAACGACCTCATCGGCGGTACGACCGTCGATGTCACCGATAAAACGCAGGGTTATGTGATAATTCTCCACATCGATCCACCGGGCTCCCGGCAGACCACCGCGCAACAATGAGAGGCTCATCGCCGCATTGCGCGGAATTTCGAGGGCGGTAAACAGTCTCGGCATGGCGAGCTCCCCGAATCTCTTGGCAGAACAAGCATAGCGAATCACGCAATGCAGACGGGCGCAAGTGCTTATTTTTTTTGCGCACCGATTGTCTTGATGAAGCTTTCAACAGCCGGCAAAGATTTTTCGACCATCACTGCCACCCCCTTGGTATTGGGGTGCATCTTGTCGTCCAGCTTCAGCGCATCATCCGTCACCACGCCATCCAGAAAGAAGGGATAAAGCGGCAGGTTGTATTTTTCCGCAAGCTTCGGGAATATCGGATTGAAGCGCTTTGCATAATCATCGCCCATATTTGGCGGCGCCATAATACCGACCAGCAACACGGCTATGTTGCGCTTCTGAAAACCGAAAATGATGGTGTCGAGGTTCTTTTCGGTCTGTTCCGGCGGAATTCCCCGCAGGGCGTCGTTGGCGCCCAGTTCCAGAATGACGCCGTCAGTGCCATCGGGAACAGACCATTCCGCCCGCGCCAGACCGCCTGAGGAAGTGTCACCGGACACACCTGCGTTGGCGATGGCGACATTGATACCCCTGGCCTTTAATGCAGCTTCAAGCTGTGCGGTATAGCTGTCAGTCGGGGGAAGCTGATAACCGGCCATCAGGCTGTCGCCGAGGCCAACCAGCTGCAATGTCCGCTCCTGGGCGAAGCCAGCAGTGGCGGAAAGGGCGGTGGCGAAAATGACGATGAAGTGAAACAGGGCAGCTTTAAATCTCATCACGGCTTTCCTAACTTGGTTCCCATTGCCTGAAATACTGACCGCATCGACCGCCAGACCGTTTTCATCACCCTATATAGGAACGAGAATTGTGACGAAAAGCATCATAGAGCTGAAGAAAGCCGACCTCACGCTCGGCAATGCCGCCGCCTCCGTCCACGTTCTCAAGAACATCGATCTCTCAATCAGAGAGAGCGAGGCGGTTGGCATCGTCGGCCCCTCCGGATCGGGAAAGTCGACACTTCTGATGGTGCTTGCCGGGCTCGAGAGGCTCGACAGCGGCGAAATCATCATTGCGGATACGCCGCTGCACGAGCTCGGTGAGGACGCCCTCGCGGATTTCCGCGGCCGCAACATTGGCATCGTTTTTCAGTCCTTCCACCTCATCGCCAATATGACCGCACTGGAAAATGTCGCAGTGCCGCTGGAACTGGCAAACGTTCCGAACCCGTTCGAAATCGCCGAGCGTGAACTGGTCGCTGTCGGTCTCGGCGAGCGCCTCAATCATTATCCCGGCCAGCTCTCCGGCGGCGAGCAGCAGCGTGTGGCCATCGCCCGCGCACTCGCCCCGTCACCAGCCGTATTGATAGCCGATGAACCGACCGGCAACCTCGATACCGACACGGGCAAACAGATCGCCGATCTTCTGTTTGCCAAACAGGCCGAGCGCGGCATGACGATGATCCTCGTTACCCATGATCCCTCGCTGGCGGCCCGATGCTCACGGCAGATCAAGGTTCGCTCCGGCGAAATCGAGGGCGACAGCGCCCGCTCACAGATGGCTCGGGCGGTATCCGCATGACCGGAATCTTTCTTCCGTCTTTTGCAAATGTCAGAAACGCAGCAAGGCTCGCGCGGCGCGAAATTCGCGGCGGCCTGCGGGGCTTTTACATCTTCCTCGCCTGCATCGCGCTTGGAACCGGCGCCATCGCCGCCGTCAATTCCGTCTCGCGCGCGGTCACCAGCGCCATCGCCACGGAGGGGCAGTCCATACTGGCAGGCGACGTGCGTTTTGAGCTGCGCAACAGGGAAGTGACGGCAGAAGAGCGCGCTTACCTCGATAGTCTCGGCACCGTCGCGGTTTCCACCGGTCTACGCTCCATGGCGCGCCTCGCGAATGGCTCAGAACAGACCCTGACGGAAGTAAAGGCCATTGACGGCTCCTACCCGCTCTATGGAACGTTCGTGGCCGAGCCGAACCGGGCGCTGAGCGAGCTTCTGGCCGGAAATGGCGACACCTATGGCGCGATTGCCGCGCCGCTTTTACTGGAACGGCTCGGAATCAAGGTCGGCGATGAGATTCTGCTCGGTAATGTGACGTTGAAACTGAACGGCACCGTGATCGATGAGCCGGATGCCCTATCTGATGGTTTCGGTTTTGCTCCTCGACTGATGGTCAGCCGCGACGCCCTTTTCGCCTCTGGTCTCGTTCAGACGGGCAGTCTCGTCGAACACGCTTACAAGATCAAGCTGAACGATCCTGCAGCACGGGCGACAATGACCGATGCAGCCAACAAGGCGTTTCCCGATGCCGGCTGGTCGATCCGCACCAGCGACCGGGCTGCCCCGTCGCTCACCGAAAACGTCAACCGGTTCTCGCAGTTTCTGACGCTGGTTGGCCTCACTGCCCTGATCGTCGGCGGTGTCGGCGTCGCCAATGCCGTTCGCGCATTTCTGGATTCCAAGCGCACCACCATCGCCTCGCTGAAATGCCTGGGTGCGCCGGCCTCCGTGGTCACCATGACCTATCTCTTCCAGATCGCCTTCATAGCGGCCGTCGGCATTGTCATCGGGCTTATGGTCGGTGCCGTTGCGCCACTCATCGCCATGCGGTTTCTGGAGGGCGTGCTGCCAGTGCCGGAAGAACTTGCCTTTTATCCAGGCGCGCTCGGTCTCGCCGCCCTGTTCGGCCTCCTGACGACACTCGCCTTCGCCATCGTACCACTCGGTCAGGCACGCGAGGTGCCGGCTACGGCGCTCTTCCGCGAACAGGGTTTCGAGGAGGGAAGCTGGCCGTCCTGGCCTTATCTGACCGCGACCGGTGTGCTTCTGGCGGCGCTTGCGGCCCTTGCTGTCTTCTCGGCGGAAGACCGTTTCATAGCCTCGGTCTTCCTCGCGGCCATTGCCTTTGCCTTTGTAGTGCTGCGGCTGGTCGCCTCCGGGGTAAAGGCCATCGCCAAGCGCACTCCGCGCGTTCATTCGGCTGCGCTGAGACTGGCGATCGGCAATATTCACCGACCGGGCGCACTCACCCCCTCGGTGGTTCTTTCTCTCGGCCTCGGCCTGACCCTCCTCGTGACGCTGACGCTGATCGACGGCAACCTGCGCCGCGAACTAACGGACAGCCTGCCGGAGAAGGCGCCGAATTTCTTCTTCGTCGACATTCAGGGCAGCGAAGTGCAAGGCTTCCGCGATCTTCTCAAACAGGAGGCGCCGCAGGGCACCCTAACGGAAGTGCCGATGCTGCGCGGCCGCATCCTCGCCCTCAACGGAGAAGACGTGACGAAAATGGACGTACCCTCGTCCGGGCGATGGGTGCTGCGTGGTGACCGCGGCATCACCTATTCCGAAAACATTCCCGAAAATGCCAAGCTGACGGAGGGCGCCTGGTGGGCACCGGATTATAGCGGCGAACCACTGGTCTCCTTCGCAGCGAAAGAGGCGGGTGATCTGGGCCTGAAGATTGGCGACAGCGTTACCGTCAACGTGCTTGGCCGCAGCATCACGGCGAAGATCGCCAATCTGCGCAATGTCGAATGGGAATCCCTGTCGATCAACTTCGTCATGGTGTTTTCGCCCAATACTTTCCGCGGCGCGCCCCATGCCTGGCTGGCAACACTTGCCGATCCTTCCGCAACTGCGGCCGACGAAGGCCGCATATTGCGCGCTGTCACCAATACTTATCCCACGATCACCAGCGTCCGCGTGAAGGATGCGCTCGACGTCGTCAACCGGCTTGTCGGCCAGCTCGCGACCGCGATCCGCGCCGCCGCAGCCGTTGCGCTCATTGCGTCCGTCCTGGTTCTCGCCGGCGCGCTTGCGGCCGGCAATCGCGCCCGTACGCATGACGCCGTCATCTTGAAAACGCTGGGCGGCACGCGAAGCCTGCTCATACGCGCCTTCTCCTATGAATACATGATCCTCGGTCTCGCCACCGCCGTCTTCGCGCTTTTCGCCGGCGGTGTCTCCGCATGGTTCGTGATCGCCCGCATCATGAAGCTACCCTCCAGCTTCCTGCCGGATGTGGCAATCGGAACCCTTGTCGTCGCCCTTGTGATGACTGTGGGCATCGGCCTCATCGGCACCTGGCGGATTCTCGGGCAGAAGGCAGCGCCCGTTCTCAGACAGGCTGGTGAATGATCATCGGTTGTGCGCCGCTTAACTTTAACGATTAATTCTTTGTAATGATCGCCAAAACGTGAGCGCTTTTCGCGCATACGGTGTCTTTTCGGCGGGAAAAGGCCTTGTATCGAACGCGTTCTGCCATCATATTCTTGAGCAGGCTTGCTGAAGCTCCGCAGCGGCGCCCGGGAGGTATCCCGACACCGTAGCAATTACGGAGCTCAAAAGAGGAAACAATGGCTGACTTTAATAACTACCAGAACCGCATGGCGCAGACGCGTGCACAGTCTGGTGCGCTGATCGACGAAGGTCTTCGCGCCTATATGCTCAAGGTTTACAACCTTATGGCGCTGGCTCTGGTCATCACCGGCGTTGCCGCGTTCGGCACTTATACGCTCGCCGCTTCCAATCCGGCTGTCCAGCAGCTGCTTTTCGCGTCGCCGCTTCGTTGGGTCGTGATGCTCGCTCCGCTGGCACTGGTCTTCTTCCTTAGCTTCCGCATCCAGAACATGAGCGTTTCCGCTGCGCAGACGACCTTCTGGGTTTACGCCGCGCTGATGGGTGTTTCGCTCTCCTCGATCTTCCTGGTCTATACCGGCCAGAGTATCGTGCAGACCTTCTTCGTGACCGCGGCCTCGTTCGGTGCGCTCTCGCTTTACGGTTACACGACCAAGAAAGACCTGTCTGGCATGGGTTCGTTCTTGATCATGGGCCTGTTCGGTCTGATCATCGCTTCGATCGTCAACATCTTCCTTGCATCCTCCGCGCTGCAGTTCGCGATTTCCGCGATTGGCGTGCTGATCTTCGCAGGCCTGACCGCCTACGACACCCAGAAGATCAAGGAAATGTATTTCGATGCTGACGATGTTGCCGTCGCCGGCCGCAAGGCCATCATGGGTGCGCTGACGCTCTATCTCGACTTCATCAACCTCTTCACCTTCCTCCTGCAGTTCCTCGGGAACCGCGACGACTAAGGGATTGGATCCTACGGAAAAAGAAAGGCGACCTCAGGGTCGCCTTTTTTATTACCTTATTACGCTCAATGCGCCTGATCGTCCGTCAAGGCAGGAGACTGACGTTACTGGAGCTCATTCGATAAGTTTCAAAACCTTGTCGAAAACCTTGAGGACTTGCGGCAGCTCGTGGCCGCGCTTCAGAATGCGGCCATCCACATTCACGACGCTGTAAGCTCCCTGCTTCGCCGCCAGCCTGGGGTTCTTTTCGATCCTATAGAGCGGCATTTCTCCCGACCGTTTAAAGACGGAAAACACCGCTTTTTCCTTCAGATGATCGATGGCGTAATCCCGCCACTCCCCTTCTCCCACCATGCGGCCATAAATGCGCAAAATCGCATCCAGCTCGCGGCGGTGAAAGGTCACCGGCAATGGATCCTTGTTCTTCTTGTATTCACGGAGATCGATAACGGTGGAGCTGTCGCGTGAAGCGGTTTGAGCCTGCTGCACATCCGGTTGATCGGTCATCCAGTACCTCCGATTCCACCCAAATCATCAGATCAATGTGAGCTTGGCGGCTCGAAATTGCAAGTGTTGTCGACTTACGGCGCTCACAGGATCCAGATGGGGTTTCTCGGCTTCGAAAGCTCTGCAGGCAGAAAAACAATGCGACAACGAGCATCTGCCCCAACATCACCGACAAACCGTCCCGCGCAAGAGCAGGGTAAAAACGGTAACCATTTAGGCACCCATTTTACGGGCGCCTGCCGTATTTCGGTCAAACCATGGCCTGAATTGGGTGGAATAGTCGCATTGTCAATTGATGCCTAGGCACCAAGATGACCCGGTCCGGTGCATTGACCCTTTACCCCCAGCCCCCAGTGCCCGGACCGGATCTTCAATCGCCAGATCGGCGATTATGGCGTTTCGTTCCCCAATAAAATACTTGCACCGACAATCGCCGCGGGATCACCGCTTGCATTCGCCGTCTGCAACAGCACGGCGCAGCCGCCCTTTTTTACCTTGGCGACCACGCTCGCCGGCAGCTTTACCGTCATCGGCGAACCGTCCCACATGCCGACCGTCTGCACGTCATAAACGCTGTGCCAGTAGGACATTTTTTTTCCCTGGTTTTCACCCTTCTGCACATCCACGGTCTGCTCCCGGGTGAAATATGCGACGACGACATCGGCCTTGCCGCTGCCGGCACCGATATCGATCTCCACCTCATCACCCGCAAATTTTGACGAGACGGGCACGTTCAATCCCTTGCCCTCACGCTTGAACGAGTCGAGCCTGTCATAGATCCCGCGCACATCCGCGCCCTTGACGTGGTCACGGCCGTTCAGAATGGCCTGCGGCGTGTAGACCCCGTTGCGGCCGAGTGCACGCATGTAACCGTATTGCCGTTCGGTATTTTCCTTGGATGCGAGCGAATCCGTCCAGCCGAGATAGTTCCAATAATCGACATGATAGGAGAGACCGACGACGTCGCCCTTCTGGATCATCTTGCGCAGGGCCTCATCCGCCGGGGGGCAGGATGCACATCCCTGCGATGTGAACAATTCGACGACGCCCTTCACCGCCTCCTGCGCCTGCGCGGAGGTGACGAGCAACGTGCCGAGAAGACATATCGACAGGGGGAATTTCAGCGGCATTACAAAAACCTTTGTCCGGAAGAGATCCAGACGAATTGATGCGATCAATCCCGCCGGGATGCAAACCGGAAAATAACGTCTAACGCCCTTCAATAGAAAGTCACGAAGGGGTGAGCGACAATCACAAAACAAGCGACTTGAAACGGAAAGACGCCGGGATTCCTCCCGGCGCCTTCGATTGTCGAAGCTTTACGCAGCCAGATCGCGCAGAACGGTCTGCAGAATACCGCCATTGTTCATGTAGATCACTTCATCAAGCGTATCGATACGGCAAAGAAGCGGAACTTCCTTCACCGTGCCGTCGCTGTAAGTGATCTTGGCGATCTTCTTTTCACGCGGCTTGATCTCGCCTTCGAGACCGTCGATCTCAACGATTTCATCGCCTTTGAGGTCGAGGCTCGCCCAGGACGTTCCCTCTTCAAAGACGAAGGGGACGACGCCCATGCCGACCAGGTTCGAACGGTGAATACGCTCAAAGGACTGCGCGATGACCGCCTTGACGCCGAGCAGGTTGGTACCCTTGGCCGCCCAGTCACGGGATGAGCCGTTGCCATATTCGACACCTGCAAAGATGACGAGCGGAACGCCCTCAGCCTTGTACTTCATTGCCGCGTCATAGATCGACATCTCTTCCTTGGACGGATAGTGAATGGTGTAGCCACCTTCCTTGCCGTTCGGGCCGAGCATGTGGTTGCGGATGCGGATGTTGGCGAAGGTGCCGCGCATCATCACTTCGTGGTTGCCACGACGTGTGCCGTACTGGTTGAAGTCGGCAACGCCGACACCATGCTCGGTGAGATAAGCACCGGCAGGCGATGCCGCCTTGATCGAACCGGCCGGAGAAATATGGTCGGTGGTGATCTTGTCGCCGAAGAGACCGAGAACGCGCGCGCCCTTGATGTTCTTGAGACCCGAGCCTGTCTTGCCCATGCCCACGAAGTAGGGTGGGTTCTGGACATAGGTCGAGTTGTCGTCCCAGGCATAGGTCTGACCCGGCGGCACCTGAACGGCCTGCCAGTTGGCATCACCCTTGAAGACGTCGGCGTACTTCGTCTCGTAAAGCTCGCGCGTGACGTATTTCAGGATGAACTCCTGAATTTCCTTCGAGGTCGGCCAGATATCCTTGAGATAGACCGGGTTGCCGTCCTTATCATTGCCGATCGGCTCCTTGGTCAGGTCCTTCTGGACCGTGCCGGCAAGAGCGTAAGCGACGACGAGGGGCGGAGAGGCCAGATAGTTCGCCTGCACGTCAGGCGAGATACGGCCTTCGAAGTTGCGGTTACCGGAGAGAACGCCGGCCGCAATCAGGCCCTTGTCGTTGATCGTCTTGGAGATCGGCGCCGGCAGCGGGCCGGAGTTGCCGATGCAGGTCGTGCAGCCGAAGCCAACGAGGTTGAAACCGATCGCATCGAGATCCTTTTGAAGGCCCGACTTGTCGAGATATTCGGCAACCACCTGTGATCCAGGTGCAAGCGACGTCTTCACCCATGGCTTGGAGGTCAGCCCCTTGGCGACAGCGTTACGGGCGAGAAGGCCGGCAGCGATGAGGACGGAGGGGTTGGACGTGTTGGTGCAGGAGGTGATGGCGGCAATTGCCACATCGCCGTGACCAAGATCGAAGTCCTCGCCTTCAACCGCGTAGCGGCTCGAAAGCTGGCCGGGCTTCTTGTAGTCATTTTCGAGAGCAGTCGCGAAATTGGGCGCGATGGTTTCGAGCGGCAGGCGGCCTTCCGGACGCTTCGGGCCGGCCATGGACGGTACAACGTCGCCGAGGTCGAGTTCGAGCGTGTCGGTAAAGACAAGATCGGAACCGTCGCCGGTGCGCCACATGTCCTGGGCCTTGGAGTAGGCTTCCACGAGGGCAATACGATCCTTTGTACGGCCGGACATCGTCAGGTAATTGATGGTTTCGCTGTCAACCGGGAAGAAGCCGCAGGTCGCGCCATATTCCGGGCCCATATTGCCGATGGTCGCTCGGTCGGCCAAAGACATTGAATCAAGGCCGGGGCCGAAGAATTCAACGAACTTGGAAACGACGCCCTTCTTGCGCAGCATCTGCACGACGGTCAGAACGAGGTCGGTCGCGGTGACGCCCTCCTTCACCTTGCCAGTCAGCTTGAAGCCGATGACCTCAGGCAGAAGCATGGAAACCGGCTGGCCAAGCATGGCCGCTTCAGCCTCGATACCGCCGACGCCCCAGCCGAGAACGCCGAGGCCGTTGATCATGGTCGTGTGGCTATCCGTGCCGACGCAGGTATCCGGATAAGCGATGGTCTCGCCGTCCTCTTCCTTGGTCCAGACGGTCTGGCCGAGATATTCCAGGTTGACCTGGTGACAGATGCCCGTGCCGGGGGGAACAACGCGGAAGTTCTTGAATGCCTGCTGGCCCCACTTGAGGAAGCGGTAACGCTCGCCATTGCGCTCATATTCAAGTTCGACGTTGCGGGCAAAAGCGTTCGGCGTACCGAATTCGTCAACGATAACGGAGTGGTCGATGACGAGATCGACAGGAACCAGCGGATTGATCTTTTCGGGATCTCCACCGAGAGCCTTGATACCATCACGCATCGCGGCAAGATCGACCACGGCAGGAACGCCGGTAAAGTCCTGCATGAGAACGCGGGCGGGGCGGTAGGCGATTTCGTTTTCGGTGAGGCCCTTGTTGTTGAGCCATTCGGAAACCGCCAGAATGTGTTCCTTGGTAACGGACTGGCCGTCCTCGAAACGCAGGAGGTTTTCGAGCAGGACCTTCATGGAATAGGGCAGCTTGGAAACGCCCTTCAGGCCATTGGCTTCAGCCTTGGGCAGGCTGAAATAGACATAGTCCTTACCATCGACGGTAAGAACGGAACGACATTTGAAACTGTCGAGTGATTTGGGCATGGATAAAAACCCCGCTTACACTGATAGCCAACACGTTCGTGCGGACACCTATGCACTCATGCACATCAGGATGCGGGTACGACCATTTCCGCTGTCCGCACGTGAAAATTGCTCCTCGCAATCGTCAAGTCCGGCGCAAGATGATGTTCACGCCGGCCGCTGGCGTGTTGACACCCATATAGATAATTTCAGACAAACGTGCCAGACCATTCCACGACGCTAATCGATTTTTTTATGATCGAACGGCAAATTTTAATCGGAACGCAGCATGCATCTGACGGCGGAAAATCTTGGCGTGCGACGCGGCGAAGATTTCATATTCATGAACATTTCCTTCAAGTTAAGCGACGGTGAGGCGCTGGTGCTGACCGGGCGTAACGGCTCGGGAAAATCGACGCTGCTGCGCACGGTGGCCGGTCTGTTGCGACCCGAGCGGGGGCAAGTGAAGATAGCCGGCGAAGGAATAGAAGCCGAGATGCGACCTTCGGAAGCGTGCCATTATCTCGGCCATCGCAATGCGATGAAGACGGAACTGACAGTTTCCGAGAACCTGCGCTTCTGGAAGGATTTCCTTGGAGACTTTCATGGCGCGGCGGGCGTAGCGATTGACGAAGCGGCCGAGAGTGTCGGCCTTGCCGGCATTACCCACCTGCCTTTCGGTTACCTGTCCGCCGGCCAGCAGCGCCGCTTCGCGATGGCAAAGCTCCTTGTCGCATGGCGGCCGGTATGGATTCTCGATGAACCGACTGCGGCGCTCGACAGGGCGGCAGACGACATGTTTACCGATCTCGTGAAAGGCCATCTTGCAAAAGGCGGTATCGTGCTGGCGGCAACCCATCAGCCTTTGGGGCTGGAGAAGGCGCAGGAGTTGCAAATGACCGGGTTCGCGGGCGTGGAGGCTTGGGCGTGATGGCGATGTGCACGCGGCTTACCCCCCTCTGTCCTGCCGGACATCTCCCCCTCAAGGGGGGAGATCGGCAAGAGGCGCTACAGCCACTCCATTCTCGAGCATTGAGATGGACGAGACCTAACCACGAGTCGATCTCCCCCCCTGAGGGGGAGATGTCCGGCAGGACAGAGGGGGGTAAACTTCACCCACCGAGGCCACGCCAATGACCGCTCTCTTCCTCCGCGATCTCAAACTCTCCATCCGCGCCGGCGGCGGCGCGCTCATCGGCGTCCTGTTCTTCATGACAGTGGTTGCCGTCATCCCTTTCGGCGTTGGACCCGATCTCAACCTGCTTGCTCGTATCGGCCCGGCCATTGTCTGGATCGGCGCACTTCTGTCCGCCCTTCTCGGCCTCGACCGGTTGTTCCAGGCCGAACGCGACGACGGCTCCCTCGATCTCATCCTGATGCAGGAAACGCCGCTGGTGCTGACCGTCTTCGTCAAATGCCTGGCGCACTGGGTATCGACGGGCCTGCCGCTGGTGCTGGCATCGCCCCTTCTCGGCCTGTTCATGAACATGGACGAGGTGGCAATCGGCGCGGTGATGCTCACCCTCCTCGTCGGCTCACCCGCCATCACCTTCATCGGCGCGGTGGGGGCGGCGGTTGCCGTTGCCCTGCCACGCGGCGGCCTTCTGGTCTCCATCCTCGTCCTGCCGCTCGCCATTCCGGTGCTGATCTTCGGTGTCAGCGCTTCCTACGCGGCAGTGCAGGACCCGGCCCCCTTCCTGCCGCCCCTCCTCATCCTCTGCGCGATCACGTTATTTTCAGCCGTGACCGGCCCTTTCTTTGCCGCTTTGGCACTGCGCAATGTTATGGATTGAGGAAACCGCAACGCACGATACCCTGTTGACAGGGATCAATTGCGGGGCGGCCATTCTCGGGTTACACAAACGGCATGAACGAGCAGACTTTCTCCATCACCAAGTTCAGCGATCTCGCCAATCCCACGCGGTTTCTGGCGCTGGCGGCACGCATCCTGCCATGGCTCGCCGGTTTGACCGCGCTGGTGCTGGCGGCCGGCCTCTACATGTCCTTCACCTCGGAAGGAGATTACCAGCAGGGTTACACGGTGCGCATCATGTATGTGCACGTGCCCTCCGCCTGGCTGGCCATGATGTGTTATTCGGTCATGGCAATATCCGCCATCGGCACCCTCGTCTGGCGCCATCCGCTGGCCGATGTCAGCCATAAGGCCGCAGCCCCCATTGGCGCGGCCTTCACGCTCATCGCACTTATCACCGGCTCACTCTGGGGCAAGCCCATGTGGGGAACCTGGTGGGTGTGGGATGCGCGGCTGACCTCCGTTTTCGTGCTTTTCCTGATGTATCTCGGGCTCATCGCACTCAACCGCGCCATGGACGATCCATCCAGAGCCGCCCGCGTCAGCGCGGTGCTGATCCTCGTCGGGTTCGTGAATATTCCGATCATCAAGTTTTCGGTCGAGTGGTGGAATACGCTGCATCAGCCGGCAAGCGTCATCCGGATGGGCGGCTCCGCCATCGACGCGGAGTTTCTCTGGCCGCTTCTGACCATGGCGATCGGTTTCACGTTGCTGTTCTTCACCCTGCATATCGCCGCCATGCGCAATGAAATCTGGCGCCGACGCGTGGCCGCGCAACGCCGGCTTGCCGCTCGCATGGCGAACCGGGAGGGTTGAGGGATGACACACGCCTTTTATATCGGCATGTCCTATGCGGCGACCGGCCTTGTCGTTCTCTGTCTCATCGCCTGGGTCGTCGTCGACGGCCAGGCACGCAAGCGGGAACTGAAGGAACTCGAAGCATCCGGCATGCGCCGCAGGACAAGAGCCGGTTCCGCTGGTGACGGCAAATGACGCAGACTAACCAGAATGACACATCAAAATCCAGGTCGTCTGGCCGCGCACGTTACGCGCTGGCGCTTCTTCCCTTGCTGCTGTTCGGCGGCTTTGCCCTCGTTGCCGGCAAGATGCTATATGATCAGGATGTCAACGGACTGGATGTCAGCGCCATACCGTCAGCGCTGATCGGCACCAGGGCGCCGACCCTGTCGCTGCCGCCGCTGGAAGGTTCGAACCTGCCGGCACTGACGGATGCGGCCATCAAGGGCAAGCTGACGCTGGTCAATGTCTTCGCTTCCTGGTGCATTCCCTGCCGGCAGGAACATCCGCTGTTGCAGGAACTGGCGAAAGACGACCGCATCACTGTCGTCGGCATCAATTACAAGGACAAGCCGGACAATGCCCTGCGCTTCCTCGGCGAGCTCGGCAACCCCTTTGCCGCGATAGGGGTCGATCCCAGCGGCAAGGCGGCGATTGACTGGGGTGTGTATGGCATTCCCGAAAGTTACCTGGTCGGCGCGGACGGCACGATCCTTTACAAAAAGGTCGGCCCCTTTGATGCCCGCAGCGTCGAGCGCGACCTGCGACCGGCCATTGCGGCCGCAGCCGGAAAATAACCGCTCGTAAGGCATCACGCCTTGTTAACGACCCTCAGAGGCGGGCCTTCCGCCGGCAGACGCATGCCTTCCAGCACCACCTGATCGCGACCGCCGCGTTTTGCGGCATAAAGACTGTCATCAGCACGCTTGATGGCGTCGTGAATGGAATGATCGCCCCTCGCGACCGCCGAAACACCGAAGCTCGCCGTGATCTGACTGGTCACACCCCGGTTCCGCCAATCCAGTGACGACAGGCCTGTCCGCATGCCATTGGCAAGCTGGCTGGCCGCAGCAGCCGTCTGACCGGGCAGGAACACCACGAATTCCTCGCCGCCGAAACGCGCTACCAGCGCATCCTCGGGCGCATTTTTTGTGAGAAGATCGGAAAGGCCGATGAGGACGATATCTCCCGCCGCATGGCCGTAGACATCATTGATGCGCTTGAAATGGTCTATGTCGCAGGCAATCACCGCGCCATCAGGCGTATCATTACGAAAGTCGGGCACACGCCGGTCGAAGCCACGTCGGTTCAGCACGTCCGTCAGGGGGTCATGCTCCGCCGCGTGCTGATGCCGGTCCACGGTGACGGAAATCTGGCTCGCGAGCACCGAAAGCGCGAGCAGGAAGCCAAAAATACTCGCAGCAAGCTGCATGTAGAAAGCATAATCCGACTCGAAGAACTCGCTGAGTTCGATCATCGAGCCTCCCGGCGTCATCACCAGCAGCAAGCCGATGCGCACCAGCGTCTCCACCACCACAAGACAGGCGATTCCCACCATCAGCCTGTCGGCAAGCGCAGCCGGGCGCTTTCGCACGAGCCAGACCGGGATTGCGAGCAAAAGGGCGCAAACGAGATCGCCGATGACGAGTTCGCGTTTCAGATCGGGGGTGATGAAAACATGGAAAGAGACCAGCAACACCGCAACGACGACGATCGACAGCCGCGCCTTGGTATAGAGCGGCCGCCCGAAATGGGTGAGCAACGCGTGGCCATAGAGGAAGAAGGCGGAAAAGAACAACAGATTCGAAAGGATCGCCTGAACTTCAAAAGGCAGCCCGCCAAGCACCAGCGGTGTTGCAAAAGCAAAGGCCGCCGAAAGATATCCGATACCCCAGTAGCGGGCGGAAGCCTGCCCGGTCCTCTGCAGGAACAGAAACACCACGCCGAATGTCAGCATGATAAAGGGAAGAAGATAGGCGAAATTGTCTTGCAATGGGTTCTGCCGGAGGGAGAGACGAGCCTTTGAACCCGGATGTTACCGCAATGCCCTTAAGAAAGCCTGCATATATCGCGCGATTCCAAGGCCGTTCGGACTGCAATGTCAACGAACGCCGTTCACATTTGCGGGAGCGCGTTCTGCCATTCCTTTATGGCTTCAACAGGCCAGACAAGCATGACGACGTTGAGCGTCAGGTTGTCGCGGATCAGCCAGCCGGTGAATATCTCGAAGAAGATGGCGACCACCACCGTTAGCCACACCGGCGCACGGGCGGCGAAGAAGAAACCCAGCGCCATGAAAACCGTGTCCATCGCCGAGTTCAGGATACTGTCCCCCGTATACCCCAGCGCCATCGTCGCTGTTCGGTAGCGATCGATGATGATGGGCGAGTTTTCAAGAATTTCCCACGCGGTCTCTACCAGCACCGCAAGGGAAAGCCGCATGGAAAGCGGCTTGTTGCGGAACAGCAGCCACGCAAACCAGTAGAACAGGAAGCCGTGGATGATATGTGACGGGGTGTACCAGTCAGCGATGTGCTGGGAGTTGCCCGGTGTATTCACGCCCGGTTCGAACAGCTTCACATAACCGCATTCACAAATCGGAATGCGGCCCATGGCGTAGAGAATGATGATCTGCAGGAGAAGCAGCCCGGCGGCCACGCCGAACCATTTAAACGAACGCGAACGGGAAGCCGGCATCTCCGCAACTGTCATTTTTCGTCCTTGCCAAGCGGCTCGACAGAATGGCGCATCACAAGCGGCATCTGCGCCATGGTGAAGATGATGGTGATCGGCATGGTGCCCCAGACCTTGAAGGCCACCCAGGCGTCTGTGGAGAACATGCGCCAGACAACCTCGTTCAGCACCGCCAGAAAGAGGAAAAAGATACCCCAGCGCAGCGTCAGCTTGCGCCAGCCCTCATCCGTAAGCTTGAAGGCGGAATTGAAGACGTAACCGAGCAGCGACTGCCCGAAGAACAGGCCGCCCAGCAGAATGACGCCGAACAGCGTGTTGACGATGGTCGGCTTCATCTTGATGAAAGTGTCGTTCTGCAACCACAACGTCAGAGCGCCGAACACGAAGACCACGATGCCTGAAATCAGCGGCATGATCGGCAGCTTGCGCGTCAGCACCCAGGAAACGGAGAGCGCAATCGCCGTCGCGATCATGAACAGGCCGGTGGCGATGAAGATCGGGCCACCGAACTCTGTCAGAACCGGAAAAGTGGTGGCAAGCCATTCGCCGCGGGAATTCGCGAAAAAGAAGACGACAAGCGGGCCAAGCTCAAGCACGAATTTCAGGAGCGGGCTGATTTCCGCCACCATCTTTTCGCTTTCCTTGGAATTGCTTTCAATATCCATACTCAAACTCCCGCAATGGCCTTGGCGAAATCTTCCGCCTCGAAGGGCTCCAGATCGTCAACACCTTCACCCACGCCAATGAAATAGACCGGCAGCTTGTGTTTTGCAGCGATGGCGACGAGGATACCGCCCCGCGCCGTGCCATCCAATTTTGTCATAATCAGGCCCGAAACGCCCGCAACATTGCGGAATATTTCCACCTGGTTCATGGCGTTCTGGCCCGTCGTTGCGTCCAGAGTCTGTAACACGGTGTGCGGCGCATCCGGATCGAGCTTGCCGAGCACGCGCACGATCTTTTCCAGTTCCGCCATCAGTTCCGTCTTGTTCTGCAAACGGCCCGCCGTATCGATGATGAGCACATCGCTTTTCTGCGCCCGAGCCTGCTCATAGGCGTCGTAAGCGAGACCCGAGGCATCTGCCCCAAGCTTGGTGCCGATGAAGTCCGAGCCGGTGCGGTCGGCCCATATCTTCAACTGCTCAATCGCTGCCGCGCGGAAAGTATCGCCGGCCGCCAGCATCACCTTGAGGCCCGAGCCAGAAAGCTTGGCGGCGAGCTTGCCGATGGTCGTCGTCTTGCCCGTACCGTTGACGCCGACCACGAGAATGACATGCGGCTTGTGCGAGAGATCGAGTTCCAAAGGTTTGGCAACAGGCTTCAGCACCTTGGTGATCTCGCCCGCCATGATGCGCGCCACATCTTCGCCGCTCACATCCTTGCCGTAACGCTCCGAAGACAGGGCGCCGGTGATGCGCATGGCGGTCTCGACACCAAGATCGGACTGGATGAGAAGATCTTCCAGCTCGTCGAGCGTATCTTCATCCAGCTTGCGTTTGGTGAAAAGCGCTGAAATCTGTGTGGTTAGCTGCGAAGACGTGCGGGCAAGCCCGGCCCGCAGGCGCTGAAACCATGTCAGTTTCACCTCAGGTGCGGCAGGCGCAGGCTCCTGCCGTTCACTGGCGGACGAAAAACCCTTTGGCAGGGCTGGTGGAACCGCAACGGGTTCAGGCGCAGTCGCGGCCTCCGCCTCGTCAAGCAGCGCATCCATCGCATCGGCATCCAGCACGACGTCGGCAGCCTCCGGAGTCGGCTCGACCTGCTCCTCGGCAGCGGCTTCCGCCTGCAGCAACGACAATGGCACCACGCCCATATCGCCGGAAAGCTCGGCACCGGGGAGAAGCGGCGCGTCCTCGTCTTCATTCTCGCCGGAGGAGGCTAGATCTTCCGCCTCGTCGGGGGCCGGGCCGCCGGCCGTCTCCATCTCCAGTTCGGAAACAGGATCCCTGTCGACAGCATCATGCGCTTCGGCGTCGTTCAGCGCCGCTTCGAAAGAGGCGTTTTCATTGCCGCGCTCAAGCGCAGCATTCTCTTGTGGCCGCTCTTCCGTTTCGGCCTTGTCCTTGCCGAACGAAAAGACTTTTTTGATGAAGCCGAGGGCCATGGTTGTTCCCGTGTCTCTTTTCTTGCGCTGCCTCAGGCCGCATCTGCCGCCAGAAGCCTCATATTCAGATGTTTGCCGTTGTGGCCGGTAATCGCAACCCGCGCAAGAGTGCGCGGGGCAAGATCAGGTGCCGCCACCAGCGTGAAATTGTCCGTATGGGCAAAACCGTTGTTTTCGACGAGGATCGTCTGCGCCGAACTGACCATACCTTGCAGATGCGCCATCCTGAGCACTTCACCCCGCACGCGAAGCCTCGCTGCCCGCTCCTTCACAAGCGCGCGGTCGAGCTGCGGCATGCGTGCGGCGGGCGTACCGGCACGCGGGCTGTAGGGAAACACATGCAGGCTGGAAATGCCGCATTCTTCCGCAAGCGTCGCGGCATTCTCGAACATCTCCTCCGTCTCGGTCGGAAAACCGGCGATCATATCCGCGCCGAAGGCCACATCAGGCCTGAGCGCCCGCACCTCCTGACAGAACCGGATAGCATCGGCACGTGAATGACGGCGTTTCATGCGTTTCAGGATCATGTCGTCGCCATGCTGGAGGGACAGGTGCAGATGCGGCATGAAACGCGGCTCACCGGCAATCAGATCCATCAGATGGTGGTCGGCCTCGATACTGTCGATGGAAGAAAGGCGCAGGCGCAGAATGTCCGGTACCTGCTTCAGCAATGTCTTGGCGAGGTAACCGAGGGAAGGCTCACCCGGCAGGTCGGCGCCGTAACTGGTCGCATCCACGCCGGTCAGCACGATCTCGCAGTAGCCGCTCTCCGTCAGCCGGCGGGCCTGATCCACCACCGCACCCATCGGCACGGAGCGCGAATTGCCGCGCCCGTAGGGAATGATGCAGAAGGTGCAGCGATGATCACAGCCGTTCTGCACCTGAATGAAGGCGCGCACATGCCCGTCTATGTGCTTGACCATCTGAGGTGCGGTCGCCTTGATGCTCATGATATCGTTGACGCGCAGTTTTTCTTCCGCCGAAACGCCGAAATCCGGCAGCGCGCGATAAGAGGCGCTTTTCAGCTTTTCCTCATTGCCCAATACCGCGTCTACCTCGGGCATCTCGGCAAAGGTCTGCTTCTCGGTCTGGGCGGCACAGCCCGTCACGATGATGCGCGCATGTGGGTTGTCGCGCCGGGCGCGGCGGATCGCCTGGCGAGCCTGTCGCACCGCCTCCCCGGTCACCGCGCAGGTATTGACCAGCACGGCATTGTTAAGCCCGGCCTTTTCGGCCTCCGCCCGCATCACTTCCGATTCATAGGTGTTGAGACGACAGCCGAAGGTTATGACCTCGACCCCGCTCATACAGCCCCCCGCTCGACAGCATCCCGCGCCCACAAGCCGGTAATGGGATCGATGGAGCCCGACCATTCCCATTCGGCCGGGCCGGTCATGATGACGTGGTTATCTTCACGCCAGTCGATGGTCAGCGGCACGCGGATCGGGCTTGAGGCGACATCGATGCTGACCTTGCGGCCGGTGCGGCCGGTGCGGGCAGCGGAAACAGCTGAAGCACAGGCGGCCGAACCGCAGGCAAGCGTTAGCCCGGCGCCGCGCTCCCAGGTGCGGGTGCGAAGCGCGCTGTCTGAAATCACCTGCGCCAGCGTGATATTGGCCTTTTCCGGAAACACCGGATGGTTTTCGAGCAACGGGCCGAAGCGTTCGAGATCGAACTCCATCGGATCACGATCAACCCAGAATACGGCGTGCGGGTTGCCCATCGACATCACAGCGGGCGAATGCAGGATCGGCGCGTCGATCGGCCCGATCTGCAACTCGATGCGGCTGGTATCGTGGAACTCTTCCGAAAGCGGAATGTCGCTCCAGCGGAAACGCGGGAGCCCCATATCGACCGATATCATGCCGTCTTCATGCTCGACGGCATTCAGGATACCGGCGACCGTCTGGAAGGTGAAGCTGGTCTTGCCGGTTTCGGACGACAGCGCCTGCACCACGCAGCGCGTGCCGTTGCCGCAGGCCTGCGCCTTGGTGCCATCGCAGTTGAGGATGTCAATATAGGCATCCGTTCCCTCGATACGCGGATCGTGGATGGCCATGATCTGGTCGAACTGGGTGGCAGGATCGGCATTGAGGGCAATTGCTGCCTCTGGCGTGACCATATCCTTTCGGCCGCGCATATCGACAACCAGGATCTTGTTGCCAAGCCCGTTCATCTTCGCAAATTCGACCGTGTTCGCCATCGCTTTAAACCTGAAAACCGCTTTTCATACGGGATTTTCCCGTGCTTTCGCCCTATATGGCGGAAACACCGGCAAATTACCAGACTGTTGCGTCGCAAACGGGGCGGCTGTCAGGCGGAAGGCACGTCGAAAACCTCTCCGGGGCGCATCGGCCGGAAACGGCTCTCCTCCACCCCGTGTTCGCTCAACGCAACCTTGAGGGCTGCGAGCGGCGCATCGACCGCCTCATCGGTCAGCTGTACCGTACCCCAATGGTGGCCGCAGACATGCGCCGCACCGCAAAGCTTCATGCCTTCCACGGCTTCCGCCGGGTTCTGGTGTTGGCCCTTCATGAACCAGCGCGGTTCATAGGCGCCGAAGGGTAGGTTGGCGAGGCGGAACTCACCATGCTTCTTGCGCGCGGCGTGATAGTTGAGGCCCTCGTGAAAGCCGGTATCGCCAATATGGTAGATTTTCCCACCCGGCGTTTCGATGACGAACGCCGCCCAGAGTGCCATGCGCCGGTCGTTCAGACCACGCGCCGACCAATGATGGCACGGCTCGAAGTGAATTTTCACCCCACCGGCATCAATCACATCACCCCAGTCGCCCACCTCGATGCGCGCCGCCTGAACGCCGGTACGGATGATGGCATCATTGCCGAGCGGCGTGATGAAAAGCGGCTTGTGCGCCACATGCAGGCGCTTCAGCGTCTCCATATCCAGATGATCGTAGTGATTATGCGTTACCAGCACGAGATCGATGGGCGGCAGATCCTCGAAACGGATACCGGGCGGGTTGACGCGCTTGGGCCCGGCGAAGCTGAACGGGCTCGTGCGCTCAGACCACACGGGATCGACGAGAATATTCAGGCCCGCTGTTTGGATAAGAAAGGAAGCATGGCCGATGAAGGTGACACGCATGTCTTTACCCTCGACCCGGCTGTCCGGTTTCGCAAACGGAAACGGGCTCGCATAGCTTTCCGGCCACTTGGCGCGTTCACCGTTGAAGCGCCATTTCAGCAGACCCATGAAGTTGCTGGGCGGCGTACCACCGGGATTGAAAAAGCGTATCCCGTCGAAATGATCGGAGATAGGGCCGCTATAATAAGCGCTGGCGCTTGAACGACGGGCATAAAGGCCGCCGCCCGCCAGAGCGAGCAGGCCAACAGCGGAAAAACGGAAAAATTTTCGACGGTTCATGACAAATGTATAGGGAGCAGAATGGCGCCGTTCAAGCACCGCCTCTGGCGGCCGACGACCGATCACGCAAAGATGAAATGCAGGCTTTGTCGGGCGGAAACCAACGCTGCCTTGACTTTTCCGGCACTTTCCTGTTTATCCCGCCCATCAGCTGGCAGTTTCACGACTCCAAGCCGCCGACCGGGACCCGAAAAGGTATAAAGAGATCCCGGAGGTCAACACCCGACAGCGCGATGCGCCCTCGGGTGCTTTTTGGCTTTGCGTCTTGTTTTTGCCAGCGAAAGCACCGACGTTTCGGAAACCCGGAACGAAGAAGGAAGAAACGATGTTTGAAAACCTCCAGGACCGCCTTGGTTCCATTCTGAATGGACTGACCGGCCGTGGCGCGCTGACGGAAGCCGATGTTGCCGCCGCCCTGCGCGAGGTTCGCCGTGCGCTGCTGGAAGCGGATGTGGCCTTGGAAGTCGTACGTTCCTTCACCGACAGAGTGCGTGAAAAGGCCGTCGGCGCGGCCGTTCTGAAATCCATCAAGCCCGGCCAGATGGTCGTCAAGATCGTCCATGACGAGCTTGTCGAAATGCTCGGCACCGAAGGCGTCTCGATCGACCTTCATGCGGTCGCCCCCGTCGTCATCATGATGGTAGGTCTGCAGGGCTCGGGTAAAACCACAACCACCGGCAAGATCGCCAAGCGCCTGACCGACCGCGACAAGAAGAAGGTGCTGATGGCATCTCTCGACACGCGTCGTCCGGCCGCACAGGAGCAGCTTCGCCAGCTCGGCGTCCAGACCGGCGTCGACACGCTGCCGATCATTGCCGGCCAGTCGCCGACGGATATTGCCGCACGTGCCGTGCAGGCCGCAAAGCTCGGCGGCCACGACGTCGTCATTCTCGATACCGCCGGCCGCACACACATCGACGAACCCTTGATGCTGGAAATGGCAGACATCAAGAAGAAGTCCAATCCGCATGAAATCCTGCTGGTCGCGGATTCGCTGACCGGTCAGGACGCCGTCAATCTGGCTCGCAATTTCGATGAACGTGTCGGCATCACCGGCCTCGTTCTCACCCGTATGGACGGCGACGGCCGCGGCGGTGCAGCCCTCTCCATGCGCGCCGTCACCGGCAAGCCGATCAAGCTGATCGGTATCGGCGAGCGCATGAACGAACTCGACGAGTTCCACCCGCGCCGTATCGCCGACCGTATTCTCGGCATGGGCGACATCGTCTCGCTGGTCGAAAAGGCCGCCGAAAACATCGATGCGGAAAAAGCCCGCGCCATGGCCGAGAAGATGGCCAAGGGCAAGTTCGACCTCAACGATCTGGCCGGCCAGCTTGCCCAGATGAAAAAGATGGGCGGCATGGGCGGCATCATGGGGCTGATGCCCGGCATGGCCGGCATGAAGGACAAGATGGCTTCAGCCGGCATGAACGACAAGATGTTCGATCGCCAGATTGCCATCATCTCCTCCATGACCAAGGCGGAGCGCGCCAATCCGGATATTCTGAAACACAGCCGCAAGAAGCGCATCGCCGCCGGTTCCGGCACCGATGCCGCCGAAATCAACAAGCTTCTGAAGATGCATCGCGGCATGGCCGACATGATGAAAGCCATGGGCGGCAAGGGCAAAGGCGGCATCATGAAGCAGATGATGGGCGGCCTTGCCGGCAAGATGGGTCTCGGTGGCATGATGGGCGGCGGCATGCCTGATTTGTCCAACATCGATCCGAAGCAGCTTGAAGCGCTCCAGAAGCAGGCGGAAGCCGCCGGCCTCGGCAAGCCGGGTGGAATGCCCGGCCTTGGCGGTCTGCCGGGCGGATTGCCGGGCCTCGGAGGCACAAAGCTGCCGGGTCTTGGCGGCATGCCGGGCCTTCCCGGCTTTCCGAAAAAGAAGTGAGGGGGACGCCAATGAACAATACAGAGGTGAAAGCCCAGCTTTCCGAATACCGCCAGTCGATCGACAACATCGATGCCGCACTGGTTCACATTCTTGCCGAACGTTTCCGCTGTACCAAGGCGGTGGGCGTGCTGAAGGCAAAATACAATTTGCCGCCGGCCGACCCGGCGCGCGAGGAATACCAGATCGAACGCCTTCGCCACCTGGCAAAGGACGCCAATCTGGACCCGGATTTCGCCGAGAAGTTCCTGAACTTCATCATCAAGGAAGTCATCCGGCATCATGAAGCAATCGCCGCCGAACATGGCGGCACAGAAAAGACCGCCTGAACGGCGGACAAGCCATCCTAAGGAGTAAATGACATGGCACTCAAAATTCGTCTCGCACGCGGTGGTTCCAAGAAGCGCCCGTATTACCAGATCGTTGTTGCTGACGCCCGTTCGCCCCGCGACGGCCGCTTCCTCGAGAAGGTCGGTTCCTGGAACCCGATGCTTGCCAAGGACAACCCGCAGCGCGTTGAGCTGAAGGCTGACCTCATCAAGGAATGGATCGCCAAGGGCGCACAGCCGACCGACCGCGTTCTGCGCTTCCTCGCAGAAGCCGGCCTTGCCGAGCGCGCCGCTCGCAGCAACCCGGAAAAGGCAAAGCCGGGCAAGCGCGCTCTGGAACGCGTTGCTGAAAAGAAGCAGAAGGCTGAAGATGCAGCCGCTGCCGCTGCGGAAGCCTCTGCTGCAGAATAATCTGCACGGAAACTTTTGAGGAACGGGTGGCGTGGATTTCCACGCCGCCCGTTTTTTGTTTATTTTGGCGTCAACAGACCTTAAAGCTGACGCAACCAATACCAGAAGACGGACGGCCCGATGGCAAAGCTGGAAAACCCGATACTCATGGCAAAAATTGGTGGCGCGCAGGGTCTGCGTGGCGAAGTCCGTGTCAGCACATATACCGATGACCCGCTGGCGCTCGGCGATTACGGCAATCTGGTCAGCGCCGATGGCCGCATTTTTGAAATTCTGGAAATTCGCGAGGGTAAGAACGTTGTCATTGTGCGCTTCAGGGGCGTCAACGACCGCAATGCAGCCGAAAGCCTGAATGGGCTCGAACTCTTCATCGAACGCGACAATCTGCCCGACGACGAGCTTGATGACGACGAATTCTATTATGCCGATCTCGAAGGGCTGGAGGCGGTTGATGCCGAAGGCAAGAGTTATGGCGCCGTCAGTGCGGTCTATGATTTCGGCGCGGGAGATCTGCTGGAGCTGAAGGGTGCGGGCCGTCGCCCGGCCCTCATTCCCTTTTCAGAGGCGGCGGTGCTGGAGATCGACCTCGAAGCCGGACGCATTCTTATCGATCCGATGGCCGCCGGCCTGATCGATAATCCCGACGACAAGGACGAAACCGGCGTACCGCCGTTCGGCAAGAAGTAACCGATGACCTTCAAGGCTACCGTGCTGACGCTTTACCCGGAAATGTTTCCGGGACATCTCGGATATTCGCTGGCCGGCAAGGCGCTGGAGCGGGGACAATGGTTGCTGGACGCCGTGCAGATCCGCGAATTCGCCACCGACAGGCACAGAAGCGTCGATGACACGCCCGCAGGCGGCGGCGCTGGCATGGTGCTGAAACCCGATGTCCTGGCCGCGGCCATCGACCACGTTTCCAATGGTGACACGCGCCCGCGCCTGCTGATGAGCCCGCGCGGCAAGCCTTTGTCCCAGAACCGTGTGCGCGAACTTGCGGCGGGTGACGGCGCAATCATCGTCTGCGGCCGTTTTGAAGGCGTCGACCAGCGGGTGATCGAGGCGCGCGGGCTGGAGGAGGTGTCGATCGGCGATTACATTCTCTCCGGCGGCGAGCCGGCGGCGCTGACGCTGCTTGATGCCGTCGTTCGCATCCTGCCTGGTGTCATGGGCAACGATCTCTCCGGCGTGCATGAGAGCTTCGAGGGCGGGCTGCTGGAGCATCCGCATTACACCCGCCCGCAACTCTGGGAAGGCCGTGATATCCCCGCCGTTCTCACCTCCGGCAATCACGCCGTCATCGACAAATGGCGTCATGAACAGGCGCTGAAGCTGACGAAGGAAAGGCGGCCCGACCTTCTTGAGAAGCCTCAGGTCGAGACGAAATAATAAGCCGTCAGCACCAGCCCGACCGCAATCACCAGCCAGCGAATGACCCACTGCGGCACCCGCCGCGCCGTGTGCACGCCCGCATAACCGCCAAGCGCTGCCGCGGGAAACATGATGAGCGCCGCCCACCAGGAGACAACACCGCCGCTGACGAAGATCGTAATCGCGATGACCGCGATCACCACCGACAGCAGGTTCTTCAAGGCGTTCAGATGATGATAGCTTCCGCCCGAGGTTATTCCGAGGATGGCAAGCATCATGATGCCCATTCCAGCGCCGAAAAAGCCCCCATAGATGGAGGCAAGCCCCTGGAAGACGAGGCTCGGCAGATTGCCGGGAGAGCGCTCGGTGCTTGTCTTCGGCCTGAGCCACGGGCCGGCGGCAAAAACGGCGGTGGCGGCGAGAAGCAGCCATGGAACCAGCTGACGAAAGGAGGGGTTGTCGAGCGACAGAAGCAGGAGCGATCCACCCAGCCCACCGACGACGGAAACAGCCGACAGAAGGATCGCCTCGCGCCAATGGGCGCGTATCTCCGGCCCATAGGCGATGACGGACGTGACGTAGCCCGGAAACTGCACGATCGCCGACGTGGCGTTTGCGACAATCGGCGGCAGGCCGGCCAGCGTCATCGCACCGAAGGTCAGGAATGTGCCGCCGCCGGCAATCGCATTGACGACACCTGACAGAAAGCCGGTTGCAAACAGCATGAGAACGATGAATATGGACATGGCCCCTCCCAAGGTTTTCATGCCATATCCGGCCCAAAGCCGCTTCGCAACTGTCAGAGCGCGGCGAAGAATTGATAAAAATTGTCATGAAGGGATGACAAACGGTGCATCCTCGTGTATGTGCCCGCGTGGAATTGGGGTTTACCCCTTTAACCGCAAGCAAAGAATGGCGAACCCGCTCCTGCCGCAAGGCATGGCCTGAAGGCATCGACCGACAGGCAACCGTTGAGCGCTCTGGCTGTTTCAGAAGAAATCAGAGGTTAACATGACCAATATCATTCAGCAGCTGGAAGCCGAACAGGCTGCCAAGATCGAAGCAAAGCGCACCCTGCCTGAGTTTTCTCCGGGCGACACGCTGCGCGTGAACGTCCGCGTTACCGAAGGTAACCGTACCCGCGTTCAGGCTTATGAAGGCGTTTGCATCGCCCGTTCCGGCGGCGGCCTTTCCGAAAGCTTCACCGTTCGCAAGATCTCCTACGGCGAAGGCGTAGAGCGCGTATTCCCGATCTACTCGCCGCTGGTCGAAGGCGTTGAAATCGTTCGCCGCGGTAAGGTTCGTCGTGCGAAGCTCTACTATCTGCGCGACCGTCGCGGCAAGGCTGCCCGTATCGTTGAAAACACCGGTACGCGCGCCCGTAAGCTGAACGAGTCCGAGCGCCAGGCAGCTGCCGAAGAAAAGGCACGTCTGGAAGCTGAAAAGGTAGCAGCAGCACAGGCTCTCGCCGCCGAAAAGGCAGCAGCCGAAGCTGCTGAAGCCAAGGCAGCAGAAGAAGCAGCAAAGGCTGCAGAAACCGCAGCAGAATAAGATTTCCAGTTTACTGGATTTACGGAAAAGGCGGTCTTGGGACCGCCTTTTTTGTTGCGCTCACATGTCTTGCTCTCGCTCCGGCAAGCGTGCAATTTGAGAAAAATCGCTCCGGAGCCTTTCATGATCGCCAGACGCCCGTTTCTCGCCGCCCTCGCCGTATTGGCCATGACGCCTGCACTCGCCGGCGCCGTCGATCTGCCGGATCTTGAGGGACGCACCGTCGTCGTGGTCACGGAAAATGCCTATCCGCCGCTGCAATTCGTCGACCCGAAAAGCGGAAAAGCCATCGGATGGGAATATGATGCGATGGAAGAGATCGCCAGACGGCTGAATTTCAAGGTCGAATATCAGAACATTTCCTGGGACGCGATGATCCAGTCAGTTTCTGCGGGGCAATACGACATCGGCATGACCGGAATCAGCATCAAGGACGACCGCAGGGAAAAAGTGGATTTCTCCGTCCCTTATATGCGTTCGGAAATGTTCATGCTGGTGCGGGCAGATGAAAACCGTTTTACCGACGCAAAAAGTTTCGCCGCCTTCGATAAAGGTCTCGTTGGCACACAGGCCGGCACCACGCCCTTCTACACGGCCGTTTACGATGTTCTGGATGGCAACGAGCAGAATCCGCGCCTTCGCCTGATGGAAACCTTCGGCGCCAGCGTTCAGGCGTTGAAAACAGGCGATGTCGACCTCGTGCTCACCGATGGCGTTGCCGGCAAGGGTTATGTCGATGCGTCAAACGGCACGCTCAAACTGATCAGTGGTCCGCTTGGCGGCGATGACTTCGGTTTCATCTTCAAAAAAGGTTCCGATCTCGTTGCCCCTGTCAATGCCGCGATCGCGGCACTGAAGGCGGACGGCACCTTCGCCGCACTCGATAAGAAGTGGTTCCTCGACTACAAGCTTGGCGAATGACGCTGCACGACGCCACAACAAAGCGGAACACGCAGAACAGCACGAGCGAGGATTTTCCCTGGTGGCTGCTCGCGATCCTCGTGATCGGCATTGCCCTTGCCGCGATGATCGCTGTCAATGGCATTTACACGCAGGTGTTCAGCACCGTGGCAAAAGGTGTCGGCATCACGGTTTCCGTCACGCTCACGGCCTTTATGCTGGCAACATTGCTCGGCCTTTGCATCGCCCTCGTCGGAATGGCTGATAATATCGTGGCACGGCAGGTGGCACGGTTTTACATCGAAGTGGTTCGCGGCATACCGATCATCGTTCTGCTTTTCTACATCGCTTTTGTGGGAACGCCAGGCCTGGTGGCGCTCTATAACGGGCTGACTGCTCCGCTTGTCTCACAGGGATGGGTGGAGCCTTTGCTTGTGCGGGACGTATCATTGATCTGGCGGGCGATCATCGCACTGACCATCGGTTATGCGGCTTTCATTGCAGAGATATTCCGCGCCGGCATACAGGCCGTTCCGGAGGGGCAGATCGAGGCAGCAAAGGCCCTCGGTTTCAGCCGCTATCAGCGCTTCAGGCTGATCACTCTGCCACAGGCGACCCGGACGATCTTTCCGCCGCTTTCGAACGATTTCGTGTCGATGGTGAAGGACAGCTCACTTGTTTCGGTGCTCGGCGTCACCGACATCACCCAAATGGGAAAAGTCTATGCCGCCGGTTCTTTCCGGTTTTTCGAGACCTATTCGATCGTCGCCTATATCTACCTGATCTTGACCATAGGGCTATCACTGATATTGCGGCGGATTGAAAAGGCGATGCGCTCGAAACAAGGATGAGGGAAAGGGGACAGCCGGAAGCAATCCGGCTATCCCTCTCTTTTGGTTCAGGCGGTTTGAGCCTGATTGCCCATCTTGCGGGTGGCGATGATGACTAGCACACCGGCAAGCGCGAGGCAGAAGGCAAGGAAGAACATCGGCGCAATGGTGCTGCCGGTCTGATCCTTGATCCAGGGCACGACGTTTTGCGCCACGAAGCCACCGAGATTGCCGACCGAATTGATGGCGGCGATACCCGCAGCAGCGCCCGCTCCCTTGAGGAAGCGGCCGGGCAGGCTCCAGAACACCGGCTGGCCTGCAAAGATACCTGCAGCGGCGATGCAGAGGAAAGCGAACTGCAACACCGGGTCGCTCAGCAATGCCGACATCAGCAGGCAAAACGCGCCGATAAAGGCAGGACCAACGATATAGGGCGTCTTGTTCTTTGCCTTATCGGCCGCCAGAGGCACGACGAACAAGGCAACGGCAACGATCACCCAGGGGATGATGTTGATGAAACCGTTCGCGGTGTTGGAAACGCCAAAGCTCTTCACGATGGTTGGAAGCCAGTAGCTGAGACCATAGGCGGCCAGCGGAAATCCAACATAGCAGAGCGACATGAACAGAACCCGCGGATTGATCAGGGCTTTGAAGCCATCTTCCGCATGCTCTTCCATGCCCTTGTTCTCTTCGGCAAGCCGGTTCTTCAGCCAGTCCTTCTCGTCCTGCGACAGAAATTTGGCCTTTTCGGGCGTATCATCCAGATAGAAGAAGGTGGCTATGCCAGCGATCACAGCCGGAATACCAGTGGCAAGGAATACCCATTCCCACCCGGCATAACCGAGGAAACCGTCGAGATCGAGCAACATGCCGCCGAGCGGCGCGCCGATGGCATTGGCGAGCGCGCTGAAGATCATGAACAGGCCGATCATGCGACCGCGATAATCGCGCGGGAACCAGAGCGTCATCAGGAACAGCACACCCGGGAAGAAGCCCGCCTCGCAAAGCCCGAGCAGGAAGCGCAGGATGTAAAACATCGTGGCGTTCTGCGTATAGGCAAGCGCAATGGTGACGGCCCCCCAGGAAACCAGAATGCGGGCAAACCATTTGCTGGCGCCGAAGCGGTTGAGGAACAGGTTGCTCGGCACTTCGAAGATGAAGTAGCCGATGAAGAACAGCGACGCGCCAAGACCATAGGCGTATTCGCTGAGGCTCAACGCATCGACCATCTGCAGCTTGGCATAGCTGACATTCTGTCGGTCGATATAGGCGATGAGATAGAGAAGGCCAAGAAACGGCATGAGCCGCCAGGTGATCTTCGAGATAAGGGCCTTTTCGGATACCATATGCTTTCCTCCCTTCGATTTCTCGTCGAATGCAAATGATAAGGGAACCCATCTATATGTGCGCTGCAAAATAGGCAAGTTGCGTTGCATCATAACAACCGCAAAGCGTTGCTGGGCAGGCCGTCTCGCCGTGATGCAGTGCATAGTGTTGGCACGATCCTGTCCTTCAGCCTGTCTCCTGCGCATTCATGTTGCCGTAAAACCATCGATCTGCTATGAAAGTTGCCATGGGATCTAAATTCGGATGTCTCGCTCAGAATGTGTATGTGCTGCAGGACCACAAGCGTCTGCCGGCACGCTTCTTTGCGCGCGTTTCCGGGGCGCTCACCAGCCGACTTAGGCTCGCCTGACAGCACCGCTGTCCACCGCCTTACTGAACCCTATTATCCTTTTCCATGACAAGGCACAGAGCCATGAGCGCACCCCGCACTTTGTATGACAAGATCTGGGACGACCACGTCGTCAATCGCGACCCGGATGGAACCTGTCTTCTCTATATCGACCGTCACCTCGTTCATGAGGTGACGAGCCCCCAGGCCTTCGAAGGTCTGCGCATCGCCGGCCGTCCGGTGCATTCGCCGGCCCGCACGCTCGCTGTGGTCGATCATAACGTGCCGACCACCGCCGACCGGCTGGAAGGCATCAAGAACGAAGAAAGCCGCATTCAGGTGGAAGCGCTGGCGCAGAACGCCAGGGACTTCGGCGTTGAATATTATTCCGAACGCGACAAGCGCCAGGGCATCGTTCACATCGTCGGTCCCGAACAGGGTTTCACCCTGCCGGGTATGACGATCGTCTGCGGCGACAGCCACACCTCCACCCACGGCGCATTTGGCGCACTGGCGCATGGCATCGGCACCTCCGAAGTAGAGCATGTTCTGGCCACACAGACGCTGATCCAGAAGAAAGCCAAGAACATGCTGGTGCGTGTCGATGGCAAAATCCCCGAGGGCGTTACCGCCAAGGACATCATCCTTGCCATTATCGGCGAGATCGGCACCGCCGGCGGCACCGGCCATGTCATCGAATTTGCTGGTGAGGCGATCCGTTCGCTCTCCATGGAAGGTCGCATGACGGTCTGCAACATGACCATCGAGGGCGGCGCCCGCGCCGGCCTGATTGCGCCTGACGAAACGACCTTCGAATACATCAAGGACAAGCCGCGTGCGCCGAAGGGCGAAACGCTGGAACAGGCGATCGCCTACTGGAAGACTCTGAAATCCGACGAGGGCGCCCATTACGACAAGGTCGTCATCCTCGATGCGGCCAATCTTCCGCCTATCGTCTCCTGGGGCTCTTCTCCGGAAGATGTAACCTCTGTTCAAGGCATTGTTCCCAATCCCGATGATATCGATGAAGAAAACAAGCGCGCCTCCAAGTGGCGTGCGCTTGACTACATGGGCCTCAAGCCCGGCACGCGCATTACCGATATCGCCATTGACCGCGTCTTCATCGGCTCCTGCACCAATGGCCGCATCGAGGATTTGCGCGCGGCGGCGAAGATCGTTGACGGCCGTAAAGTCGCTCCCACCGTTTCGGCCATGATCGTGCCCGGCTCCGGTCTCGTGAAGGAACAGGCGGAAAAGGAAGGTCTGGACAAGATTTTCCTCGAAGCCGGTTTCGAATGGCGCGAGCCAGGCTGCTCCATGTGCCTTGCCATGAATGACGACCGCCTGAAACCCGGCGAACGCTGCGCGTCCACCTCGAACCGCAATTTCGAAGGCCGTCAGGGCTATAAGAGCCGTACCCACCTCGTCTCCCCCGCCATGGCGGCGGCGGCAGCCATTGCGGGTCATTTTGTTGACGTTCGTGAGTGGCAGTGATTGCCGGGTGAAGGTCTGAACATAAAACCCCGGGGTGATCCGGGGTTTTTGTTTATTCAGAGATGATCTTTACCCTTTGCCCGGGCTGAATCGTGGCCGTGGCGCCCATCGCGTTGATCATGCGGAACATGTCAAGCTTCCGCTCCGTTCCCATCATCCTCGCCGCCATCGTGGCCACGGTTTCACCCGGCTTCACCGTCACCACCCGCACTCTTAGCGGCTTCAGGGATGCGATCTCCTGCGGCGTCATCTTGCGGAAGCTGGTGCGCAAGGTATTGGCGATGGAATCGAGTTGCGTATTGCCCTTCGGCACCGCGGTCAGGAACCGGAATATCTGCTGGCCGACGCGGATGACCGTGACGTCGAAATCCCATTTATCCGCGCTTGCCCGGGCTGTCGCGGCCTCCAGTCCGTTGATCTGCGTTTCCTTTACCGTTTCAGGCAGCAGGCCGGCGACCCAGCCGCTCGTCAGGTAATTGGCAAGGCTCGTCTGTTTCGGATCGGCGACGCCGTCGAAACGGATTGCGACCTCGCCCGGCCCTGTCGCCAGCACAGCCTCAACCTTGTTGTCGATCACGAAACCTTCCGGCACGTCGAAACGAATGCCGAGCGTTCCATGCAGGAATGTCTGGCCGCGGACATAACCTTCCTGCGGGCTATCGCCGTAAAGCAGCCCGTCTATACCATCCAGAAACCAGTCTCGGCCACGATCTCCGACCTGGCCTTCCTGGCCGAAGGCACGGGCATGCCGGCGCGCAAGCTCGATTCGCTGTGGTGTATTGGGGTGACTCGAAAGGAAGTCGAGGCTCTGGTCGTTTTCCGGATCGGCCGAAGAGAACCGCGCATAGGCCGCCATGGAATCAAGAAAGCGCGGCGATGCGTAAGGATCGTAACCCGCCTCGCCAAGCATGCGTACCCCGATCACATCCGCCTGCAACTCCTGCTGGCGCGAAAAAGCTGCAAGCCGCAGCTTGCCACGGGCCAGCGCCTGCTTGCCGGCGAGATCGCTGGACAGGACCTCTGCAACCACGCGGCTCGCAATCACTTCCGCTTCTTCGCGGCGCTGACGTTCGATCCCGTGGTTGGCGGTGACGTGGCCCATTTCGTGCGACAGCACGGCCGCCACTTCCGAGGCGTCATTGGCGAGCGCCAGAAGCCCGCGCGTCACGTAAAGATACCCGCCGGGCAAAGCGAAAGCGTTGATGGCGGGCGAATTGAGAATGGTGATGCGGTAGGATTGCTGCGGATTTTCGGAGACGGCCGTCAGCGCTCCGGCAATCCGGGCGACAAGCCGCTCCGTCTTGGCATCACGATATTCGCCGCCATAGCTTGCCACGATGCGTGGATGTTCGCGTGCGCCCATCTGCGCGCGCGGATCGTTCTTCTGAACCTCTTCCACCGTCTGCGGATTGTCCGAGGGACGCAATGTGGACTGGTAGGCCGGGCTGAAAAGAGATTGGCACGATGACAGCAACACGGCAGAAGCGGTCAGCGCGGACCACGCCGCAGCGAGCCGGCCGGAACGGCGAAGGCCTGAACCGGAGGAGAGCCTCCGCTGTGCAGTCATGCTATTTTTCATTCTCTATGCCTGCCCCTTAACGTTCCTGATCATCCGTTAATTGCAGACCAGAATAACAGATTCGCCCCAACGGGCGATGAATGCCGAGACGGTAAAATCGATCCATCAAATCCGGAATATTCCTGAAGAGCGCAATAATTCTCATCTTTTCTCGGGCAACAACTTGAAACTGGCAAGTGCAAATTAGCGCCATTGAAGTCATCTAAAGCGATTGCCAGCGGCGCGCGTCGAAAATAAGGCGGTCACCCGTTCAGGAAACTGTCCACGGCCTTCACATTTTGTGTGGCAAAGAAATCCGCTGTCGCTCCGGCAAAAACGACACGGCCACGATCAAGAAAAACCACCCGCCGCGCTAATCTTTTTATGTCTTCCGGGTGATGGCTCACAATAATCACCGCATTATTTGTTTCTTGATGCAAGTCAAGCAACAGAGAACTCATGCCCGCCCGTAGCCCTGGATCAAGTGCGGCGAAAGGTTCATCGAGCAGCATGACGGGCTTCTTCCTGACCAATGCGCGCGCAAGCGCCGCCCTCTGCCTTTCTCCTCCGGAGAGCGTGCCCGGCAAACGCTTGCCGAAACCCGAAAGACCAACGCGCGCAAGCGCAATATTTATCCTTTGCCGGTCTTCCGCGTGTAATCTGAGCGTGGGGCTTATACCAAGCGCGACATTGGTAAAAACGTCGAGATGGGCAAAAAGATTATTGTCCTGAAAGATCGAAGAGACAGGCCTTTCGGAAGGGTCGAGCGTCGTCACGTCCCGTCCGCCGATCATCACGCGGCCGGAATCCGGCAACTCGAAACCGGCAACGAGGTTAAGCAGTGTCGATTTTCCCGAACCGGATGCACCGACGACAGCGGTGACCTGCCCCTGCGGAAACGCACAGTCGAGGTCGAAATCCTGCGTTCCAAGCCGCAGCCTGACCCTGTCAAGCTGCACTGCGAAATCGTCGCCCTTCATGTCATCGCCTCTGCCGCTTTTGCCTGCTCCGGTTGTGAATGTCGCGATACGCCGGTTGCAGCAAGCAACAGGCAGACCACACCGAGAAGAAAGGCGTAACCGGCAGCATCGTTGGTCCGGTAACTGCCCATATTGCTATAGACGAGCCACGGCAAGGTGACGAAATTCTCTGAACCGAACAGGGCAACCGCGCCGAGATCGCCAAGCGACAGGGACATCGCGAAGGAAAATGCCATGGCCAGCGGCCGCCACAAGACGGGCAGATCGGCGAACCGCAGCCGCGGCAGACCCTGAAGCCCGAGGCTGGCGGAAAGTCGGCCGGTGCGGAGAAAATGACTGGTGACGGCCGGCTCCAGCACCCGCATGGCAAGCGGCAGGGCCATCAGCATGTTGATGAGCGCCACGAGAACCGGGGCATAAACAGCGACGTCACCGAAAGGCCGCAAGAGAAGGAACCATCCGCTTCCGAGCACCACGGGCGGAACCAGCAGAACCAGAGACGATCCCGCGCCGAGAACGCTGGACAAGAGGTGAAGAGGCCGCGCGGCCCGCCGTTTCGCGCTGACCGCCTGACGTGCGCGGATGATCGCCATGCTGACGATGATCACGAAAATTGCCGAGAACGCGGCAATCCCAAGACTTGTCGCCGCCGCGCGCAGGAAGACCGGTGCTGTGATGAGGCGCGGCAGGTCTGCCTGGACGCCCGAGAAGACAATGGCGACCAGCGGCAGTCCGATCAACAGCACCGCGGAAACGATGATTAGACCGTCCCACAGGCGGGCCGCCGCCCGGCCCGCATCGAAACGGCGCACGGGCCGGCCAAGTGAAGCGATTTCCGCTTCCGGCGACGGCAGGCAGGCCAGAAGGCCGAGCAGGGCCGCGGTGAGGACGATCTGCAGAACCGAGAGCGCGATCGCCCGCTGCGGATCGAAATCGAACCGCAGCGCCTGGTATATAGCGACCTCCAGGGTGGTCGCCGCCGGCCCACCGCCCAAAAGGAGCACGAGCGTGAAACTGGTGGCGCAAAGCATGAAGATGAGGCCGGCGATACCCGGAACAAGCCGGGACACGGCCGGCCATTCGACAAAACGGAAAACCGAGATCGGCCCCATGCCGAGGCTCGCCGCCATGCGCCAATATTCGCCCGGAATACGCTCCAGCCCGGCCAGCAACAACCGGACGGAAAGCGGCAGATTGAAAAACACATGAGCAATGAGGATGCCGGAAAGACCGTAAATGCTGAAAGGTTCTTCCGCGCCGGCGAAAACAAGAAGCGTATTCAAGACACCCTTCCTCCCCCAGATGGTAATGATACCGAAGGCGCCGACGATAACCGGCAGCCCCATCGGCACTGCCATCAACCGGATGATCCAGATCCTTCCCGGAAACTCCCGCTGCCGGGAGAGTGCCAAGGCCACGGGAAGACCAAGAATGATGGAAAGAAGGGTGGAGAGCGTCGCCTGATAAACCGTGAAGCGCAGAATACGCAATGTATAAGGGTCCAAAATGCCGGAAGCGGATGCACCCGCATCAAAGGACAGAAGCGCAAACACGGCGAGCGCCATGAACAGGAAAACGGCGGCAAAAGCCGCCGTCCCGAAAATGATTGACCGCCGGTAATCGCGACGCAGCATCATGCGTGGACGCGCCTCTTCTTCAATTCATGCTCATGGCCGTCAGCCATTCGTCTATCCATGCCTTGCGGTTTTTCGCGACCTCTTCCGGCTGCATCAGGAAAGTCTTCTGCGGCACGACGAGCCTGGAAAAGGCCTCCGGCAGGGGGGCGGAGGTTGCTGCAACCGGCATCATCCAGTTGTTTTCGGGAATGGTATCCTGAAAACCGGAGGTGAGGGTGAATGCGAGAAACTGCTTTGCAAGATCCTTGTGCGGCGCGTTTTTGAGAAGGCCTGACACTTCGATCTGGATGTAATGTCCTTCGGAGAAAGCTGCGGCCTGATAACGATCGGACTTTTCGGCGACCATATGATAGGCGGGCGAAGTCGTGTAGGACAGCACCATCGGCACCTCCCCCTTGGTGAAGAGCCCGTAGGACTCCGACCAGCCCGGCGTAACGGTAAGGATCCGCTTCCTGAGCTTTGCCCAGGCTTCCGGCGCCTGGTCGCCATAAACCGATTTCACCCACAGAAGCAGCCCCAGTCCCGGCGTCGAGGTGCGCGGGTCCTGAATGGCTATCTTCTGGGCAGGGTCGCCTTCCACGAGTTCTTTGAGGCTCGTTGGTGGGCTTTTCAGCGTCTGGGTGTCATAGACGATAGCAAAATGGCCGTAATCATAGGGAACGAACACATCGTCCTCATAGCCGCCGGGTACCTTGGCCGCTGATGCATCAACGCCGCTGACATCGAAAAGGCCGGTCTGTTTCGCCTCCGCGACCAGATTTGTATCAAGTCCCACGACGACATCCGCCTTGGAGCCCACACCTTCTAATTTCAGCCGGTTGAGAAGCGCCACGCCGTCCGCCACGCCGACAAAATTGACGGTGCAAGCGCACACCTTCTCGAAAGCTTCCTTTATTTTGGGACCGGGACCCCATTCAGAAACGAAGCTCTCATAGGTATAGACCGTCAGTTCCGGTTTTTCCTGCGCAACTGCGAAGCCGGGCAGAAGCATGGAAACGGCAATGATGGAATTTACAAAAACACGACGGCGCACGAATATCTCCTCAAAACGAGGAGGGAAATAGCCGCCTGCATGAAAGCCGTCTAATCCCTCCGCCGGTATGAACCGGATCAGGTTCTTCGGGTTGGCAAGCCTCTCAGCCTTTTGCGCCCAAGCGCGAAAGACACCCCGTTAGATCAAGATAATGGTGTAGTCCCGCAGACCCATCTTGGCAAGATGGCTGCCATCAACCCTGCTGCGCCATGTGCACCAGTTCCCAGACGTGGCCGTCGGGATCCTGAAAACTGCCTGCATACATGAATCCGTGATCCTGAACGGGTTTCCAGTGGCTGCCGCCTGACGCGAGCGCGGCCTCGATCATACGGTCGATTTCCTCCCGGCTTCCGGCGGAAAGACAGGTCAGTACCTCGGTACTCCGCTTGGCGTCGGCGATGTCGCCGTTGATGAAATCACGAAAACGCTCTTCCTGAAGGAGCATGACGAAGATGTTCTCCTCGACAATCATGCAGAGCGTGCGGTCATCGGAATATTCCGGATTGAAGGTGAAACCCAGTGTCGTGAAGAAGGCTCTCGATGTCTCGATATTCTTGACGGGCAGGTTGACGAAGATCATGCGCATGGTGTTGAACTCCTCCGAACCGGGACAGCAAACGGCATTTCCGCCGTCCTGTCAAAGGCGGATGGCGGAGCGGCCGGAAAGATCGTCCTCAGCCTTCCAGTTCCTCGCGCAGCATCTCCAGCTCCAGCCACTCCTCTTCCATGGCCTCAAGCTTTTCGCGCAGCTTTTCCATTTCCTGCGCCAGCTTGTTGAAGGCCGCCTGATCCTTGGCGAAGAGTTCCGGGTCGGCCATGCGCTGCTCGCGTTTTGCAATCTCTTCCTGCGCCTTCTCCATCTCCTTGGGGAGATTTTCGAGGGCGAATTTCTGTTTGAACGAAAGCTTGGCCTTGGCCTTTCCAGGCTCCTGCGAAGACGGGGCTGAAGGTGCGGCTTTCGCCTTTTCCTGTCTCTCAGCTTTTCGTTTCTCTTCCGCAGCTCCCTTGCGCTGCGCCATCATATCCGAATAGCCACCGGCATATTCGATCCAGCGTCCGTCCGGTTGATCGGGATTGGCCGGCGCGATGGTGGAGGTGACCGTACGGTCAAGAAAATCACGGTCGTGGCTGACAAGGATGACCGTGCCGGAAAACCCGGCAACGATCTCCTGCAACAGATCCAGCGTTTCGATATCGAGATCGTTTGTCGGTTCGTCGAGAATCAGAAGATTGGTCGGCCGGGCGAGAATACGCGCCAGAATGAGCCTTGCACGCTCGCCGCCGGAAAGGTTGCGGATGGGTGTGCGGGCCTGTTCCGGCTGGAACAGAAAGTCCTTCATATAACCCGTGACATGCTTCACCTCGCCATTGACGAGAAGATTGTCGCCCCGGCCGTCGGTCAAATAATGTGCGAGCGTATCGTTGGGATTGAGCTCCTCGCGCTTCTGGTCAAGCGTTGCGATCTCGAGATTGGTGCCGAGCTTGACCCAGCCGCTGTCTGGTTCAAGCTGGCCGGTGAGCATCTTCAGCAACGTTGTCTTGCCCGCGCCATTCGGTCCGACGAGACCGATGCAATCGCCGCGATGCACCCGCAGTGAGAACGGCGCGACAATCATGCGCTCACCGTAAGCCTTGGTGATAGCCTCCGCCTCGATGACCAGCTTGCCGGACTCCCGGCCTTCCGTGACGGTCGCCTGCACCGTCCCCTGCGGCCCCTTGTGCCCACGATATTCCGCCCGCATGGCCTGAAGCTCACCGACACGGCGCATGTTGCGCTTGCGCCTTGCAGTCACGCCATACCGCATCCAGTGTTCTTCGCGCTCGATGGCCTTGCCGAGCTTGTGTTGTTCAAGCTCTTCCTCTTCAAGCACCTTGTCGCGCCATTCCTCGAAATGGGCAAAACCACGATTGAGACGGCGGGACTGGCCGCGATCGAGCCAGACGGTCGAGGTCGAAACCCGTTCAAGAAAACGACGGTCGTGCGAAATCAGCACCAGCGCGCTGCGCGTCTGCTGGAGTTCGCTTTCAAGCCATTCGATTGTCGGCAGATCCAGATGGTTGGTGGGTTCGTCCAGCATCAGAATATCGGGCTCCGGCGCCATGACACGGGCAAGCGCCGCGCGGCGCGCTTCACCACCGGAAAGGTTTGCCGGATTTTCCTGACCCGTAAGCCCGAGATGCTCGAGAAGATAAGTAACCCGATAGGCATCGTCGCCAGGCCCGAGCCCCGCCTCGGCATAGGCCTGAACGGTATCGTAACCGGCAAAATCCGGAGCCTGTTCCAGATAACGGATGGTTGCAGCGGGATGACGGAAAACCTCGCCCGACTGGGCCTCGACAAGGCCCGCTGCGATCTTCATCAGCGTGGACTTGCCGGAACCGTTGCGTCCGACAAGGCAGATGCGGTCGCCCGGCTCCACCTGGAGATTGGCGCCGTCCAGCAGCGGGGTGACGCCGAAGGTCAGCTTGATGTCATCGAGTTTCAAAATAGGGGGTGCCAAGGCGTCAGGCTCCGGTCAGATCATAAGGGCGGGCGAGCACGATGGCTTTTCCGCTTTTAAGCGAAAAATGCACAGGGCCGCCATTCGCGACATTGGAAATAGTGCGGGAGGAACCGAAAGCAAGCGCGAAATCCTCCAGCGGGTAACGCACATTGCCGATATCCAGCCCCTCCAGGGCTGTGAAGCCGGCCACCGAGAAAAGCGAGCCTGCGGGTAGAGAGACATCAAGCGAGCCCGGGAGCAGCGGCCGGGCCTCTTCCTCGCCGGAGGTGAGCGAAACATCGAGACCACGTTCGGCAAGCGCGACGGCGTAAAGGAGGTGCTGGAGGGCATGGTCGCTTCGTGCACCCCCGAGCGCGCCGACAAGCACCAGCGTACCGGCGCCGCGGGCGAGCGCCTCCGAGACCGCTATCTCACCATCGGTCACCGCCTTTGCTGCCGGGTAAGGCTGCCGCGTCACACCGGGCCAGGCATCCAGCAACTCTTTGCTGGCGGAATCGAAATCCCCGACCCACAACTCCGGTGTGAGGCCAAGCGGCCGGGCGTGGCGCATGCCGCCATCAGCCGCGATCACGCGGCTACCCGCGACCGCGTCCCTGAGACGATCAGTAACCGAAACATCGCCGCCGAGCAGAATGGTGAAGTGCGCTTTATCCATGCCCTGCCTTATCGCACCTCGGCCGAAAATGGAAAGCCGAAAGCCTCCGAAAACCGTCCATATTGATTTTCGTCGGCTTCGGGATTATGAAACGCCTTAGTGGTGATTTGCCGACCGGCTTGCAGCCACTTTAAAGAAGTCGCTAAAGGGTCGAGGAAAAAGGCAATTTCCTGGGACCGGTCGCGATTTCCGCTGCCGGTTTTTTTGTTTTCGCAACGTTCTTTACGTGATCCGGAAAAGAGAGTTCGACATGCCGATCAAGATTCCCGATACGCTTCCCGCCTTTGAGACCCTCGTTCACGAGGGCGTGCGGGTCATGACCGAAACGGCGGCCATCCGACAGGATATCCGCCCGCTCCAGATCGGGCTTCTCAACCTCATGCCGAACAAGATCAAGACGGAAATCCAGATGGCGCGCCTCGTTGGCGCCTCGCCGCTTCAGGTTGAGTTGTCGCTCGTGCGCATCGGCGGTCATCGCGCCAAGAACACACCGGAAGAACATCTCCTCTCCTTCTACGAGACGTGGGAAGAGGTGCGTCACCGCAAGTTCGACGGTTTCATCATCACCGGTGCTCCCATTGAGCTGCTGGACTATGAGGACGTCACCTACTGGAATGAAATGCAAAAGATTTTCGAGTGGACGCGGACCAATGTCCATTCGACCCTCAACGTCTGCTGGGGCGCGATGGCCGCCATCTATCACTTCCACGGCGTGCCTAAATACGAGCTGAAGGAAAAGGCTTTCGGTGTTTACCGCCACCGCAATCTTTGCCCTTCGTCGATCTACCTCAATGGTTTTTCGGACGATTTCCAGGTTCCCGTGTCACGCTGGACGGAAGTGCGCCGCGCCGACATCGAAAAACATCCGGAACTCGAAATCCTCATGGAGTCGGAGGAAATGGGTGTATGTCTGGTACATGAGAAGGCAGGCAACCGTCTCTATATGTTCAATCATGTCGAATATGATTCGACATCGCTTTCGGACGAGTATTTCCGCGATGTTCACGCCGGCGTGCCGATCAAGCTGCCGCATGATTATTTTCCGCATAACGACCCCGAACTCGCGCCCCTTAACCGCTGGCGCAGTCATGCCCATCTGTTTTTCGGAAACTGGATCAACGAGATATACCAGACGACACCATATGAACTCGAGGCCATCGGCCAGCTGGCGGCCTGAATTTGCGGGATTGCGAATTGCCGGGAAATGACGCAACGTCCGCCCGGCAATTCATGGCAACCGGGAGAATGATGTTATGAGCGACGGGGCAGCACGGGAGAATTTTGGTTTCACGGCAACGGGCGAAAAGGTCGAGCGTGTCACCATTTCGAAAGGTGGGCTTACAGCGAAGGTCATTACCTGGGGTGCCGTCATCCAGGATTTGCGCCTTGAGGGTCACCAGCCGCCGCTCGTTCTCGGCTTCGACAAATTCGAGGATTATAAATATTCCTCCTACTTCGGCGCCACACCCGGCCGTAACGCCAACCGCATCGGCAATGGCAGATTTTCGATCGACGGTCACGAATACCAGCTGGAGCTGAATGAAAAAGGCGTAACCCACCTGCACGGCGGCAGCGACGGCATGGGCAAACGCAACTGGATGCTGATGGAACACGGCGAAAGCCACGCGGTTCTGCAGATCATCGACCCCGATGGCCGTGCCGGTTATCCCGGCAACTGCACGGTCACAGCCACCTACACGATCCGTGACGGCGGCGTACTTTCGGTGGTCTATGAAACGGTGACCGACAAGCCGACCATCGCCAATGTGTGCCAGCATTCCTATTTCAATCTCGATGGCGCCGACACCGCACTTGGGCATGAGATCAGTATCGCGGCTGACTTTTACCTGCCCACCAACGACAAGCAGATACCGACCGGCGAAATCCGCTCCGTCGAAGGCACCGTCTTCGACCTTCGCCACCCGACGCCGATGCGGCGCAGCGAAAATGGTGAGCAGGTTCTCTACGACCATAATTTCTGCCTTTCGCCCGAGCGCCGCGCCAAGCGCAAGGTCGCCCGCGCTTATTCGCCAGCCTCTGATATAGCTCTAGAGGTTCACACCACCGAACCCGGTGTGCAGTTTTATTCGGCTTTCAAGCTGGACGTTCCCGTTCCGGGCCTCGATGGCCGTCACTACGGTCCCTTTGCCGGTTTCTGCCTGGAAACACAGATCTGGCCGGATGCCGTCAACCACCCTGATTTTCCGCATGCCATCCTACGGCCGGGCGAGACGCTGCGCCAGGAAACCGACTATATTTTCAAGAAGGGCTGAAGCGGCGCGCTGGTATCAATCCAGCACGCAGCCGACATAGCTGCCCGAGGCGCGGGCGCGGCGCTCGATAAGGCCGGCGAGCCTCTGCAACCCGCGCCCCGGCTTGCTGGCCACACGATCAATGGGATTGGGAAGCGAAACGGCCAGAAGTGCGGCCTGTCGGGAACTGAGCTTGGCGGCCGGCACCTTGAAGTGGTGCTGGGCGGCAGCCTCGATGCCGTAAATACCCGGTCCCCATTCGGCGACGTTGAGATAAATCTCCATCATCCGCTTTTTTGACCATACGAAATCGGCGGCAATCGCCAGCGGCAATTCCAATCCCTTGCGCAGAAACGAACGACCGTTCCATAAAAACAGGTTTTTGGCCGTCTGCATCGGGATGGTGCTGGCGCCGCGCGTCGCGGCCCCGTCGAGCGCATTGCTGACCACGGACTGCATCTGGTTCCAGTCAACCCCGCCGTGAAAACAGAATTGCCCATCCTCGGACATCATCACCGATTGCACGAGGCGCGGCGAAATATCCTCTAGTGGCACCCAGCGCCTGTCATAGCCTTGCAGCGTCACCAGATCGGCAAGCATCAGCGTCGACACGGGCCGGATGAAGGGCAACGCATAAACCGGAATCAGCAGATAAGGCAGGATGAGCAATGCCAGCAAGGTCATGATGATGCGCTTGGCCAACGTGCGAAAATCCACCTTCGGACTGCTCCGGTCTTCCGCCAGCATGGCGTAATCTGCGTCGCTTTCAGGCGTACTGCTCACTATCCGTCCCCGCACCCCACGCCAATTGAAGCCTTTCATAGTCCATTGCCGTCTTCAAGGCGAGTCCGGCGCGACAGTTGAGTTGGGGAATCACGAAAAGGTTTGCCTGCATTCGCTCGGCGTGCCAAAGAGCGCGGCATGGACGCTCAGATGACGAATTTCGAAACACGGCTGCGTGAGAACGCCGCCAGGACCGAAGCCCTGCTTGGCCGCCTGCTTTCCGGCGAGACACGCGCGGACGAGATCGCGCGCCCGCAGAACCTGCTTGAGGCCATGCGCCACGGCGTGCTGAACGGCGGTAAACGCCTGCGCCCCTTCCTCGTCATCGAAAGCGCCGCGCTCCTCGGCGGAGATGGAGAAGCTGCGCTTTTTGCCGGTGCCGCGCTGGAATGCCTCCATTGCTATTCGCTGGTTCACGACGATCTGCCGGCTATGGATGACGACGACCTGCGTCGTGGCCAGCCAACGGTGCATCGCAAATTCGACGAGGCGACCGCCATCCTCGCTGGCGACAGCCTACTGACGCTGGCCTTTGATATCATTGCATCGGAAGAAAATCCGCTCGCGGCCGGGCGCAAGGCCGCGCTCGTGCTTTCGCTTGCCCGCGCAGCGGGCATCGGCGGCATGGCCGGCGGGCAGGCGCTTGATCTCGCCGCGGAAAAGAACGCACCGGACGAAACCGGCATTATTACATTGCAGGCTATGAAAACCGGCGCACTGCTGCGCTTCGCCTGCGAGGCGGGCGCAATCATAGCCGGTAGCGATGATTGCGAAAGGCAGAGGCTACGCCTATTTGGAGAAAAAATCGGCCTCGCCTTCCAGCTGGCAGACGATCTCCTTGATTTGACGGCCGACGCCGCCACCATGGGCAAGGCGACCGGCAAGGATGCCGCACGCGGCAAGGGAACGCTGGTGGCGCTGCGCGGCCAAGACTGGGCGCGTCGCAAACTTCAGGAACAGGTGGCAGAGGCCAGCGAACTCCTGGCTCCCTATGGCGAAAAGGCCGCGATTCTCATCTCGGCCGCCAGATTTATCGCAGAACGAAAAAGCTGAGTGGGTTTTCCCGCTCAGCCTCTCCAGTCGATCAGCCCTTGAGCGGCGAAATCAACACTTCCACACGGCGGTTTTGGGCGCGACCATCAGACGTTGCGTTCGAGGCGATGGGCTGCGAAGGCCCAAAGCCAAGTGTTGAAATGCGTCGTTGATCGACACCGCGTGCGCCGAGATAGTTGGCAACCGACGCGGCGCGGCGTTCCGAAAGCCCCTGATTGTGGGCGAGGCTACCGGTCGAGTCGGTATGGCCGTTGATGTCGATCAGCGTGCGGTTGAACTTGTTCAGCACGATCGCAACGGAATCGAGCGTCTGATAGAAGGGCGGAATGACCTGATCCTGATCCGTGGCAAAGGTGATATTCGACGGCATGTTGAGAACAATGCTGTCGCCACGGCGGGTCACCGAAACGCCGGTCCCCTGAAGCTGCGCGCGGAGTTCCGCTTCCTGGCCATCCATGTAATTGCCGATGGCGCCGCCAGCGAGCGCGCCGATGCCGGCACCGATCAGGGCAGCGTTACGGCGTCCGACCGGCGAACCGCCCACAGCCAGACCGCCGAGCGCACCGACAACAGCGCCGATACCCGCGCCGCCGGCCGTGTTCGACATTTTCTGCTCGCCCGTATAGGGATCGGTGGTGGTGCAGGCGGAAAGATAGGTGCCGCAAAGGGCGACGATCGCGATTTTTTTGATCATGTGTTTTGATGCTCCGAAAGGGTCAGGAGGTATGACAGTGGAATTGCGGCCTTTTCACGCTACTCGTTACTCCGCTGCGTCTTTCCGGCCAAAACGCTTTTCGATGTAATCGGTCACAAGCGCTTCGAAATCAGCGGCTATGTTGGGGCCACGCAGAGTGAGAGCTTTCTCTCCGTCGATGAAGACCGGCGCCGCCGGGCTTTCGCCCGTTCCGGGCAGCGAAATGCCGATATCCGCGTGCTTGCTTTCACCGGGACCATTTACGATGCAACCCATGACGGCGACATTTAATGCCTCGACGCCGGGATATTTTTCACGCCAGACCGGCATATTCTTGCGGATATCGTTCTGGATGTTCTGGGCCAGTTCCTGAAATACCGTCGACGTGGTACGCCCGCAGCCGGGACATGCCGCAACCACCGGAATGAACTGACGGAAACCCATGACCTGCAGCAATTCCTGCGCCACCTGCACCTCGCGGGTGCGGTCGCCATTCGGCTCAGGCGTCAGCGAAACGCGGATCGTATCGCCAATACCATGCTGCAACACATAACCCATGGCGGCGGACGAGGCGACGATACCCTTTGAACCCATGCCGGCTTCCGTGAGACCGAGATGGAGGGCGTGGTCGGAGCGTTCAGACAACATCGAATAGACGGCAATCAGGTCCTGCACCTGGCTGACCTTGGCCGAGAGGATGATACGGTTGCGCGGCAGGCCGATCTCTTCGGCAAGCTCGGCGGAAATCAGCGCCGACTGAACAATGGCCTCCCGCGTGACCTGACGGGCGGAAAGCGGAAAGCCCTCTTCCTTGTTCCTGTCCATCAGCGTAGTCAGCAATTCCTGATCCAGAGATCCCCAGTTGACACCGATGCGAACGGGCTTGTCGTAACGGATCGCCATTTCGACGATCTCACCGAACTGCTTGTCCTTCTTGTCCTTGAAACCGACATTGCCCGGATTGATGCGGTACTTCGCCAGCGCTTCGGCGCAGGCCGGATGGTCGGCCAGAAGCTTGTGGCCAATATAATGAAAATCACCGACCAGCGGCACATCCATCCCAAGACGCAGCAGCCGTTCACGAATTTTCGGCACGGCGGCCGCACTCTCATCCCGGTCAACGGTGATACGGACGATTTCCGAACCTGCCCGGAACAGCGCCGCCACTTGGCTGACGGTGGCGTCGATATCAGCCGTATCGGTATTGGTCATCGACTGCACGACGACGGGTGCGCCGCCACCGACGATGACGCCGCCGACGTCTACGGCGACGGAGGCGCGGCGGGGCTTCGGGTCGTAATCGGCATGTGACGTCATGGCGGTCTCTGGAGCTTGCGGCAAGGTCTTGCAATTGAGGTGAAACAAGGGGGACTTCTTGTCAACACCCAACGCGCTGGAGCTTCTACTTTACCGCAATCATGGCAAAATTCGATACGCCTATTCCTTGCCCGCACCGTCGGCATGACGGGCGAGCCGCGAAAGTAGCAGAACCACCACATGCAGTAACGGGAGAAACAGGAAGACGCTGGCGAGACCGGTATGTTCCGCAATGAAGCCAATCGCCGATGGCGCCACCAGAATGCCGGAATAACCCATGGTGGTGACGACCGAAAGGCCGATTCCCGGTGCCAGGCCCGGCATATTGCCCGCCGCCGAGAAGGCAATGGGCACCATGTTGGAGATGCCGATGCCCGCAATCGCGAAGCCAACGATCGCGATGGTGGAATTTCCCGCAATACCGGCGATAAGAAGACCGATAATCGACATGGCCGAACAGAAGCGCAGGGTCGTCACAGCCCCGAAGCGGTCGCGCACCAGATCGCCGGCAAAACGCATGGCCGCCATGGTCATCGAGAAAGCCGCAAAGGCGAAGCCGGATTGTGACACCGAAGCTCCGAGCTCGTTGCGCAGATAAAGAGCGCCCCAGTCGAGGATTGCGCCTTCCGGGATCATCGAGAAAAGGGCCATCAGGCCGATGATCCACGGCAGCGGCGTCAGCGGCAGGCCGCCTTTCGGGCGCTCTTCCTCCGGGTGCGGACGATCTGCAAGCACACGCGGCCATGCCACGATCAGCAGTACGAATGCGATGACCGTCAGCGCAATGGCATGCCCCTGCACGCCGATGGCCGTGATGAGATAACCGCCGAGACCGGCCCCGATGAGGCCGCCGAGGCTCCAGAAAGCGTGGCAGGATGACATGATGGCGCGGCGCATATCGCGCTCAACCGCTACCGCATTGGCATTCATGGCGACATCCATCGCTCCCGTTAGGCCGCCAAACAGGAAAACCGCGATTACCCCGGCCCAGACGGTTCCCGCCCAGGAAATGAAAAGCAGTGTGGGCAGAAAGATCGCCGCGGTCACGAGACTGACCGTCCGGGAGCCAAAACGGGCGATCTGCGAGCCGGCGATCGGCATGAAAACCAGCGAGCCGATACCGAAGACCAGGATGATGAGACCAAGCGCGCTTTCACTAAGGGAAAGACGCGCCGCAAATTCGGGAATCTTGGGCGCCCATGATCCCATCATGAACCCGTTCATCAAGAACAGCAGGGAAACGCCGATACGATGACGCGTCAGATAGGACGAGCGTGCACCCGTCTGCGAAAATGTGGTGGGGCCATTCATCGGCTATATCCTTCAGACTTGACCATGGGAAAATCAGGCGACGGCATCGTCGCCGCAATAAACGTCTACGCCTCGGCTGGACACGCCCTCGACCAACACGCGGTCGGCATCCCGTTCCAGCACAAGGGAAAGCGGCGGGGAAAAATCATGCACGTGGAACGCTGCCTTATGCCCCAGCTTCTCGGTGGTGATTGCAGCGACAATCCGCTGGCTGGCGCTGCAGGCGAGCCGCTTGAAAACGGCATCCTCGAAGACATCGGCCGACAGGCCGGTCTCGACCGCGACACCACAGACCCCGAGAACACAGAGATCGGGTCGCATCAATTCGAGCTGCCGCAGCGCCATTGCATCGATTGCCGCACCAACGGCGGGATCAACCTTGCCACCGATCAGCACAAGATCGATATCCGCCCGCCCCGTGAGTTCGGCGGCAATGGCGGGCGTATTCGTCACCACCGTTACATTGAGACCAGCCGGGATCGCCCTGGCAATGGCGAGGTTCGTCGAACCGGCATCGATGAAAACGACCATGCCCCGCTTGAGAAGCGGGACAACGGCGCGGGCCAGCAGAGCCTTGCGGTCCGCATCCTCGGCGATCCGCGTCTTCAGCGGCACCGTCTTGCTATCCGAGAGCAGGGCGCCGCCATAAACGCGCATGCATTCCCCACGGGCCGCCATCTCTCGCAGGTCGCGGCGAACCGTGTCTTCAGAAACGCCAAAGTTTTGAGCGAGGTCCTGCGCCAGCACACGGCCGTTCTGCCGCAACTGTTCGAGGATAAGCGCCTGCCGCTCGCTGACGAAATGATCACTCATACAGACTCATGCATAAACAGGAATAAACGTGCATGAACATGCATATTCGAGTTTTCGGGGAAACGCAATAAAAAACGCCCGCCGGGAAGGCGGGCGTCTAACTGTTCGATCGACGAATGTATTTATTCCGCGTAAGCGACCAGTAGATCCTTCGCATCGATCTGGTCGCCCGGGCGCACCAGAACTTCCGCGATCTTGCCATCCCGCTCGGCGTGAAGCGCCGTTTCCATCTTCATCGCCTCGATGGAGAGCAACACATCGCCAGCCTTGACCTCCTGGCCTTGATTGACGAAGACGCGGCTGATGACACCCGGCATCGGTGCCCCGACATGCGACGCGTTGCCAGGTTCGGCCTTGCGGCGCACGGCAGAGCCGGAAGCACCATGCGTCCGATCCGGCACCTTGATACGGCGCGGCTGACCATTGATTTCGAAAAACACCGTCACCATGCCCTTGTCGTCAACGCCGGATGAAGCCTGATTGACGATGACCAGCGTCTTGCCGCGCTCGATATCTGCAAACAGTTCCTCGCCATCCTCCATTCCGTAGAAATAGGCATGGGTGGGAAGCACCGAGACCGGACCATAGGTTTCGGCGGTGAGCGCGAAATCCGTGAATACCTTCGGATACATCAGATAGGATGCGAACTCGAAATCATCGACCTTGCGCTCCAGCTTGGTCTCGATGGTCTTCCGTTCGGCATCGAGATCGGCATCCGCCAATAGTGAACCCGGACGAACGGTATAGGGCGCTTCGCCCTTCAACGCTTTTTTCTGCAGGGCTTCCGGCCACCCGCCGGGCGATTGTCCGAGATCGCCCTTCAGCATGGAAACCACGGACTCCGGGAAAGAGACCTCGCGCTCGGGATTCTGTACGTCGGCCACTGTCAGATCCTGGCTGACCATCATCAGCGCCATGTCACCGACGACTTTCGAAGACGGCGTCACCTTGACGATATCGCCGAACATCCTGTTGGCATCGGCATAAGCCTGCGCCACTTCGTGCCAACGGCTTTCGAGACCCAGCGAACGCGCCTGTTCCTTGAGGTTGGTGAACTGACCACCCGGCATTTCGTGCAGATAGACTTCCGACGCCGGCCCCTTGAGATCGCTTTCGAAAGCCGCATATTGGTTGCGCACGGCCTCCCAATAGAAGGAAATGCGGCGAATCCATTCGGTATCAAGGCCCGTATCGCGTTCCGACCCGGCAAGCGCTTCCACGATCGAACCAAGGCACGGCTGCGACGTGTTGCCAGAGAAGGCGTCCATCGCGGCATCGACCGCGTCGACACCCGCATCCACGGCGGCAAGAACCGTCGCTGCCGCAATTCCTGATGTATCATGGGTGTGGAAATGGATCGGCAGACCCGTTTCTTCCCGCAGCGCCTTGAACAGAACCTTGGCGGCAGCCGGTTTCAGCAGGCCCGCCATATCCTTGACGGCAATAATATGCGCGCCTGCGCGTTCCAGTTCCTGGGCGAGATTGGTGTAATATTTCAGGTCGTATTTCGGACGCGCCGAATTGAGGATGTCTCCGGTGTAGCAGATGGCCGCTTCACAGAGCTTGTTTTCCTCCGAGATGGCATCCATCGAGACCCGCATATTCTCCACCCAGTTCAGGCAATCGAAGACACGGAAAAGATCAATGCCGCCCTTTGCGGCCTGACGGACAAAATACTTCACGACGTTATCCGGGTAGTTCTTGTACCCGACGCCGTTTGCCCCGCGCAGAAGCATCTGCAGCAGCAGGTTGGGAGCACCTTCGCGGATCAGCGCCAGACGCTCCCACGGGTCTTCGGTCAAGAAGCGCATGGAAACGTCGAATGTTGCACCGCCCCAGCACTCCAGCGACAGAAGCTGTGGCAGCGCTTTGGCATAGGCGCTGGCGACGCGGGCGATATCGTGGGTACGGACACGGGTCGCAAGCAGCGACTGATGTCCGTCGCGCATCGTCGTATCCGTGACGAGTACCCGCTTTTCGTTGCGCATCCAGTCTGCGAAACCCTTCGGGCCGAGCTTGTCCAGCAACTGCTTCGTGCCGTCGGGCGTCGGCGCATCGATATAGGGCACGATGGGCTTTGCCGCCTTGTCCGAGGGCCTTGCGCGTCCCTTGGTTTCCGGGTGGCCGTTCACGGTCACATCGGCGAGATAGGTCAAAAGCTTGGTAGCGCGGTCCTGCCGTTTGACCTGGGCAAAAAGCTCGGGCGTCGAATCGATGAAGCGGGTTGTATAGGTATTGTTGCGGAAACTGTCATGGCCGATGATGGCCTCTAGGAATGTGAGGTTGGTCGCCACGCCGCGGATACGGAATTCGCGCAAAGCGCGATCCATACGGTTGATCGCCTCGTCAGGCCGCGGCGCCCAGGCCGTCACCTTCACAAGCAACGGATCGTAGTAGCGGGTGATGACAGCCCCTGTATAGGACGTGCCGCCGTCCAGACGGATACCGAAGCCTGAAGCGGAGCGATAAGCGGTGATACGGCCATAATCCGGAATGAAATTGTGTTCCGGGTCTTCCGTCGTAATGCGGCACTGGAGGGCGTGGCCATTCAGGCGGATATCCTCCTGCCTCGGCACCCCGGATTCCGGCGTGCCGATGGCGGCGCCTTCCAGAATGTGAATCTGCGCCTTGACGATATCGATACCTGTGACGACTTCCGTAACGGTATGTTCCACCTGAATGCGCGGATTGACCTCGATGAAGTAGAATTTTCCGGTGTCGGCATCCATCAGATATTCGACTGTGCCGGCGCCGATATAGCTGGTCGCGGCGGCGATCTTCAGGGAATAGGCGGCCAGTTCCTGACGCTGCGCTTCTGACAGATAGGGGGCAGGCGCACGCTCGACGACCTTTTGATTACGCCGCTGGATCGAACAATCACGCTCGAACAGATGCACGACATTGCCATGCGTATCGCCGAGAATCTGGCTCTCCACATGGCGCGCGCGTTCGACCAGCTTTTCCAGATAGACTTCGTCCTTGCCGAAGGCGGCCTTCGCTTCGCGCTTGGCTTCCGTCACCTCGCGGGCGAGGTCTTCCTTCTTGCGGATGGCGCGCATACCGCGACCGCCACCGCCCCAGGAGGCTTTGAGCATCACGGGATAACCGATTTCCTCGGCCATGCGCTCCACTTCCGCCATATCCTCAGGCAGCGGATCGGTGGCGGGAACGACGGGAACATTGACCGAAATGGCGAGATTGCGGGCTGCGACCTTGTTGCCGAGCTGGCGCATCGTATCGGCGGTCGGTCCAATGAATGTGATGCCGGCCTTGTTACAGGCCTCCACGAATTCGGGGCTTTCAGACAGAAGACCGTAACCGGGATGAATCGCGTCCGCTCCGGAGAGCTTCGCAACGCGGATAACCTCCTCGATCGAAAGATAGCTCTCGATCGGTCCCATATCCTTGGCGAGATGCGGCCCCCTGCCGACCTGATAGGACTCGTCCGCCTTGAAGCGGTGCAAAGACAGCTTGTCCTCTTCCGCCCAAATCGCAACGGTTTTAATCCCGAGCTCGTTGGCTGCCCGGAAAACGCGGATCGCAATTTCGGATCGGTTGGCAACAAGTATTTTCGATATTTTCAAGACGGTCTCCCCACACGCCAAAACAAAATTCTGCTGCACTGCGGAATTAAGCAGCAAAACCCCGTCTTGGAAAGGGCAATTCCGGCGAGAACTGTTCTGTTTGCGCTAGCTCAGCAAGCCATGGCGGAACGCGAGTGCGACGGTGTGCTGCCGGTTCTTGGCGCTGAAACGACGCTGAATCCCGTTTATATACCAGTCGACCGTATGGTTGGAGATGGATAGCTTGCGGCCGATCTCCGCCGATGTCATGCCATCCGCCATCAGCGCCAGCACTTCCGTCTCACGCCGTGTGAGCTCAAGAGCGGAACCGTCTGGAATATTGCTGAGATCATGGGCCTGACCTGAAAGATCGAGCAGGCGCCAGAAGACCGCCCGGGTCGCAGCATCGAGCAGTTCCACCTGCAAGGAGGGCAATTGCCGGTCCTGTCCACCTATGAACACGGCACCTATGAATCCCGCCCGTCCATGCACGGGAAAAGCATAACCGCCCTGCAAGCCGTAACGGCCGGCATCGTGGAAAAACACGCTCGCCCTTTTCCGATGCATGGCGCGGGGAAGCCCCTCCAGCGCCTCTTTCCAATGAAAGGGTTTGTGCACCATGCCGATCACTTTGCGGACGGGATCGACGAGGTTGTATTTCTTGGCCCTGTAGACCTCTATCCAGCCTTCCGGCAAATGTTGCGCAAGGATTTGGCCGGTGGAGGCCAGCTCGCCGGTCATGCGTCTGCTGACAAGGAAATATTCGAAACCATATTCCCGAATGAGCGTTGCAAATTCTGAACGCACACGTTCGGCGTTTCCCGCCTGGTAACACGCAGAGATGAAGTGAAGAATATCATGCATAAAGACACATGGTCCGGACTTGGCTTGAAGGGGATGACACGAAGGACATGGTCCCGCGATGACGTCATGTTACTCGGGCGCCGGTCGGGTGAGATTGAACATATCGTCGTTAGCAATCCCTGAAACGAAGATGCGAAATCTTGTGACGGCAGGCCCCGGGAAACACCGGGAGGTTTTTTCGGTTCGCATGGACGGCCAATCTGTTAAGCCGCCATTCAGACAGAAAGAGCGATAATTACACAAAATTCGCCGTCTCATGCAACCTTGCTAAAGTAGCATCGTATTGAGGCCGAACAATCAACCGCTCGAAAAGACGCCCGGACTGGATTGAAAATTTGACCTTGTTTCAGGTTTACACACGCGCTCTGCGCTATCTGACCGTTCATAAATGGCGTGTGGCTGTCGTCGTCATCGCCAACGTCATTCTTGCAGCGATCACCATTGCCGAACCCGTGCTGTTCGGCCGGATCATCGACGCCATTTCTTCTGGCTCCAATGTCACGTCCATTCTCATATTATGGGCGGGGTTCGGCGTCTTCAACACCGTGGCTTACGTAGCCGTCGCCCGCGAAGCCGACCGGCTGGCGCACGGCCGGCGCGCTTCGCTCCTGACGGAAGCCTTCGGGCGCATCATCTCGATGCCGCTTTCCTGGCACCATCAGCGCGGCACGTCCAATGCCCTGCACACCCTCCTGCGCGCCAGCGAAACGCTCTTCGGCCTATGGCTGGAATTCATGCGCACCCATCTCGCGACCTTCGTTGCGCTGGTGCTGCTTGTGCCCACCGCCATGTCCATGGACCTGCGCCTCAGCTTCGTGCTGATTGGCCTCGGCATCGTCTACTGGTTCATCGGCAAATGGGTGATGGGCCGCACCAAGGATGGCCAGGCTTCGGTCGAAGAGCATTATCACAGCGTTTTTGCCCATGTCAGCGATTCCATCAGCAACGTTTCCGTGCTGCACAGCTACAACCGCATCGAGGCTGAAACCAAAGCGCTGAAATCCTTCACCGAAAAGCTGCTAAGTGCGCAATATCCCGTGCTCGACTGGTGGGCCTTTGCGAGCGCTCTGAACCGCACGGCCTCCACCGTTTCGATGATGATCATTCTCGTGATCGGCACCGTGCTGGTGAAGAACGGCGAGCTGCGCGTCGGCGATGTCATCGCCTTCATCGGTTTCGCCAATCTCCTGATAGGCCGTCTGGACCAGATGCGCCAGTTCGTGACGCAGATTTTCGAAGCCCGCGCCAAGCTTGAGGACTTCTTCGTCCTCGAAGATTCCGTCAAGGAACGGGAAGAACCGGGCGATGCCCGTGAATTGTCGAATGTCTCCGGCACCGTGGAATTCCGCAATGTCAATTTCGGTTTTGCCAACACCAAGCAGGGCGTTCACGATGTCTCGTTTACGGCCAGGGCCGGCGAGACGATCGCGATCGTCGGACCGACAGGTGCCGGCAAGACGACGCTCATCAACCTGCTGCAGCGGGTCTATGATCCCGATTCCGGCCAGATCCTGATCGATGGAACCGATATTTCGACGGTGACGAAAAATTCGCTCCGCAACTCCATCGCCACGGTGTTTCAGGATGCCGGCCTGCTGAACCGCTCGATCCGCGAAAATATACGCCTTGGTCGTGAATCGGCCACCGATGCCGAAGTGGTGGAAGCAGCGGCGGCCGCTGCGGCGACGGATTTCATCGACAGCCGCATCAACGGCTATCTGACCCAGGTTGGTGAACGCGGCAACCGCCTGTCCGGCGGCGAGCGCCAGCGTATCGCCATCGCCCGTGCGATCCTGAAGAACGCCCCCATTCTGGTTCTCGACGAGGCAACCAGTGCACTCGACGTGGAAACCGAAGCCCGTGTGAAGGCCGCAGTGGATGCGCTGAGAAAGAACCGCACGACCTTCATCATCGCCCATCGCCTTTCCACTGTCCGCGATGCCGATCTCGTCCTGTTCCTCGATCAGGGCCGGATCATCGAAAAGGGCACTTTCGATGAGCTAAGCCAACGCGGCGGTCGCTTTACCTCGCTGCTGCGCACCAGCGGCCTGCTGACGGAAGACGAAGGCCAGCAGCCCCGGCCAAAAGCGATAGCCTCCTGAGGCTCAGGAATGGAATGCAAAAAGGGCGGGCACTGTCGTGTCCGCCCTTTTTCGTTGTCTGCTTCGAAAATATCGGGACATCACGAAGCTTCTATCTCAGTCTCCCAACCGTCATAGTCACCACCCAATTTTTGCAGCCATTGCGCTGAGAAGTTCCTATTCCTCGGTCGATCTCGTTCGGAGCTTGCGGCTTGAAAACTCTATGCCCCATCGCGCTGTCTGCGATGCATCCATCGCCTCACGGGTGATGCTGTAGCCACGGGGGACCAAGAAGTCTCTGTACAGCATCTGCCCTTCATGCGTCGGAAAATATGCGAAGTGGTCTATCGGTCTCGATTTGCTGCCATCGTGCCCTTGCTTCGCTTTGACCCGCCCGTTGAGCGTTCTTGCCGGCCCTGTATCGCCGTACAGGCGCCATGCCCCAGACGCCAAACAACATCGAAGGCGGGGGAACCTCACAACAAAATTCGGGCCCCTGCGTCACCGCAGGAGCCCGACTTAAAAAGCAAACCGAAGGCCCGCTCGTCTCAGTCGAAGGGGATCACCCTCTCGCCGGCCGCCAAGTCCTTGCCATCGACAGATACCGAAACCTCCGCCGTGCCAGGCTTGCGGCTGACGGCAATGTCTCTAGCCTTGCCGTCGAGCGTGATCTTCACCGAGAAACCGCTCCAGTCTTCCGGCAGCGACGGTGAAATATGCAGCCTGCCGTCAGTGCGGGTGATGCCGAGAATACCCTCGACAGCGGCACGGTAGAGCCAGCCGGCCGAGCCGGTGTACCAGCTCCAGCCGCCACGGCCCGCATAAGCGCCTTCACCGTATACATCCGCGGTCACCACATAAGGTTCGACCCGATAGGTTTCCGACGCTGCCGCATCGAGCGCGTGGTTGACCGGGTTGAGCAGCTTGAAGCAGTTCCAGGCCTCCTGCGCCCTGCCCTGCTTGGCAAGAGCGAGAACCACCCAGGTCGCCGCGTGGGTATATTGTCCGCCATTTTCGCGCACACCTGGCGGATATCCCTTGATGTAGCCCGGATCGTGCGGCGCACGCGAGAATGGCGGCGTGAATAGCCGGATGATGCCGGTCTTTTCATCCACCAGATGCTCCATGACCGCATCCATTGCCTGCCGCGACCGGGCCTCTTCGCCTTCGCCGGAGAGAACGCTCCAGCTTTGGCCGAGCGAATCGATCCGGCATTCCTCGCTTCCGGCGGAACCCAGCGGCGTGCCGTCGTCGAAATAGCCGCGACGATAATAGCTGCCATCCCACCCCGCGGTTTCGAGCGCATTGCGCAGTTTTTCGCGGTGCGAGGCCCATCTGCCGACCCGATCCGTGTCACCGCGCTTTTCCGCAATTTCAATGAAATCGCGCAAGGCGCCGGAAAGGAACCAGCCGAGCCAGACACTGGTACCCTTGCCGCCAACGCCGACGCGGTTCATGCCGTCGTTCCAGTCACCGCCGAGGATCAGCGGCAGGCCGTTCTCCCCGGTGCGATGAATGGCAAGATCGAGCGCCAGCGCCGCGTGTTCGTAGAGCGTCGCGGATTTGTCGCTGGTTTCCGGCTGGAAGAAAGCGTCGTGCTGGCCGGGCATCAGCGCCGGCCCCTTCAGGAAGGGAATGCTCTCATCCAGAATGGCGATATCGCCGGTCGCCGAAACATACTGGTTGATTGCATAAGCAAGCCATACCACGTCGTCCGAGATAGTGGTGCGGACACCGGCGCCTGTCAGCGGCAACCACCAGTGCTGAACGTCGCCTTCCGGGAATTGCCGGCCGGCTGCGCGCAGGATCTGCTTGCGAGCGAGATCCGGCTGGTAGAGCAGGAACGCCAGAGTATCCTGAAGCTGGTCACGGAAGCCGAAGGCGCCGCTCGACTGATAGAAGGCCGTGCGCGCCAGAATGCGGCACGCCAGCGCCTGGTAGGGCAGCCAATTGTTGACCATGTGGTTGAAGCCGGCATCCGGCGTGGACACCTGTAACTGGCCGGTAAAACCGGTCCAGAACGCCTTGCTTTCCTCCAGCACGGACTGGAAATCCACACGGCGGACATCCTTCACCAGCGCCTCGGCCTCTTCCGCATTATCGGCATCGCCCAGAATGAAGGTCATGTGCCGTTCTTCGCCGGGCTTAAGGTGGATTTCCTGCATCAGCGCCGCACAGGGATCGCCGTCAACCTCGGTGCTGCCGCTGAGTGCGTTACCCGACACGATCGCCTGCGGGGCCTGTGCCGAACCAAAGCGGCCAATGAATTCCCGACGACTGGTAGTGAAACCGCTCGCCTCCGTATCAAGCGTCAGGAACGCCGTGCGTGCGCTGTAGTCGATGCTGTAGGGGTTCGACGCGAAGATTGCGTTGTTGCCCGCATCATGTCTGCTCAGAATGAACGGCGCTGATTTCTGTCCGTTATTGCCCAGCACCCATTCGACATAGGCATAAACCTTCAGCCGGCGGCTTTTAGAGCCTTTGTTGCGAACGATGACCTGCGAGAACTTGACCGGCTTTTCACGATCGACGGTCTGTGTCACCTCGACTTCAAGTGTGTCGGCAACGCCGGTCAGGATGGAGTAACCCAGGCCGTGACGGGTTTCGAACATGGCTTCTGGATCACGCGACAACGCGGCACACGGCGTATAGAGCTTTCCTGTGTCCACATCGGCGACATAGAAGGCCTCGCCCGGCCGGTTGATGACAGGGTCATTGCTCCACGGTGTCAATTGATAATCGCGCGAATTGCGGCTCCAGCTGAAACCTGCGCCTTCGGCCGAAATATGGAAGCCGAAATTCTCGTTCGATATGACGTTGATCCACGGATGCGGGGTGGACTGCCCACCATGGAGACGCACCACATATTCCTGTCCGTTCCTGGCGAAGCCGCCGAAACCGTTCCAGAAATCGAGATCGCCCGCGTCTTCGACCGGCTCCGCAACCGGGAAAGCCGGGACCGGCAGACGGGCCTGTGCGGCGTCGCTTGTGCCATCGGGACCACGATGGGCCGCAAACAGCGATACCGCGCGGTTGATCTGGTCCACGATCTTGCCGTTGCGCACATGGAGTACAACGCGGGAAGCGGCCAGAAGCGCGCTCCACGTCTCTTCATCCATCAGGTCACGGCGCACGGAGAAGACGTGCGGGCGACCGCCATCGGCGGGATTGATGCGGCGTTGTGCTTCGGAAATATGATCCAGCGCATGCTGCATGTCCTGCGCGTAGGATGCGGCCCGTTCGTTGACGATAACGAGATCGAAGATCACGCCGCGCGAACGCAGATATTCATGGGCACTCAGCGCCTCACGGGCGATGTCCATGTCCATATCGTCGTTGATGCGCAGGCTGAAAATCGGGAAATCGCCGGAAATCGCAAGCGGCCACAAGGCGCGCTGTGACGCGAGTCCTGTTTTCAGCGTTTCCGAATCCGCCCGCAGATGCATGTCGGGATAGGTCAGATATCGGCCGAGATGCTGGAAGGCGGCCGCCTGCTGTGAGGTGACGCCCACATGGCGCATCTGCACCTGTGTGCGCGTCCAGGCATGAACGAGTTCATGCGCGAAAGCGTCCGGATGACGATAACGGTCGATCGCCTTGTCGACTTCCTCGCGGCTCGGCGCGGCAATCGTCCAGAAGATCACGCTCACCTTCTTGCCTGCCGGCACGCGCACGGTGCGTCGCAGCGACAGGATGGGGTCGAGCGTGAAGCCGTCAGTGCTGGAAAGCGTCGCACCGGCATCGAAAGCCGCCGCTTCGCGCAGCGAACGGCCACGACCGATGAATTTGGCGCGATCCGTCTCGAATTCCGTCGGGCGCGACGGGCCGGCATTATCGGCGGCCAGATGCGCAATGACGGTGCCCGGCTCGTTCGGGCTGCGACGGTTGCGCCAGGCGCGGATGACGTCGCCACGCCGGCCGATCTCCGTCTGCACGAACATGCGCGAGAAGAGCGGATGGGCGTTGTCGTCATCCTCAGACGCAATGACCGGCTCCATATAGGAAGTCACTTCGATATAGCGATCCTCGGAACCGACATTGAGCAGGGTGACGCGGCGGCCTTCTGCATCGTGCTCGGTGGCGACGATGCATTCGACAACGCTCTGCAGGTCGCCGGTGGTCTTGTGGAACTCGGCCTTGTCGTCGGTGAAGACTGTCTTGGTCTTTTCACCCTCGAAGACACGCGGCTCCGCAGTCGCACTCCACCATTGCCCGTTGGTGGTGTCGCGCAGGAAGATGAAGGTGCCCCAGCGGTCTTCGGTCGGATCGGCCTTCCAGCGGGAAATCGCCTGCCCGTTCCATTTCGAATAACCTGCACCCGTCGAGGTAAGCATGGTCGAGTAGTGACCATTCGACAGGAACACCACCTCACGGTCGCGTGCCGCCGGATCGGCAATGGAGCGCACTTCCGCCCGCAGCAGGTCGGCCTGTTCCTTGCCGGGGGTCTCCGGTTCGTATTTGGCGCTCATGACCGGCACTTCGCGCGGCGCCTTTTCCTGCAGCAGCAATTCAGCTGCCTCGATCACCGGATCGGAATGGAAGAGCTCGCGCAGCACGCCGTCAAAGGCGACGTTGGCGACGGCCGCAATCGACATGCCATGGTGGTGGGCATAATAGTTGTAGACCACCGCACAGACCTTGCCATCAGGCACACGCGTTGGCGTGAAATCCACCGCATCGTGGAAACCGTATTGGCCAAGCGCGCCAAGCTTGCGCAGCTTGTCGAGGTTTTCAAGTGCACCATCCGGATCGTATTGGCTGGCGAGGATCGATGCATAGGGCGCGATTACCGCATTCTGGCCAAGGCCACGCTTGAGGCCCAGCGTCGGCACACCGAAGTTGGTGTACTGGTAGTTCATGTTGTGATCGCGGGCATTAAACGCCGCTTCGGAAATGCCCCATGGCGTGCCGAGACGGCGACCGTGATTCATCTGTTCCTTGACGATCAGGTTGTTGGTCTGGTTGAGGATACCCCCCTGACGCTCCTGCATCACAAGCGGCGGCATCAGATATTCGAACATGGAGCCCGACCAGGACACCAGCGCGCCCTGCGCACCGATCGGCACGACCTGACGGCCAAGGCGGTACCAGTGCTCAGTCGGCAGATCGCCCTTCGCGATGGCGAAGAGGCTGGTCAGACGGCATTCCGACGCCAGAAGGTCATAGCAGGCCTCATCCAGCTCCTTGCTTTCGACGCGATAGCCAATGGACAGAAGGCGGCGATCCTTGCGGTAAAGGAACGTGAAATCCATCGAGAAAGCGAGATTGCGGCTGCGGTCGCGCAGCGAAGCGAGACGCTGGCGCAAGGGCTCGACATTGGTCAGGTCGATGGCGCTGTCGGAAATATGGGCTTCGCAGCACTCGACCAACAGCTGCGCCCAACGCGTCACTTCGGTGCTCTGTGTGGACTTCACCTCGTGGTCGACATTGGTGGCGAGCTTCTGAATGTCACGCGCAAGCACCGCCAGGTTGATGACGCGAATGGAGGCGAATTCGTGCTCGCGCTTGACGGATGCCAGCGCGTTCGAGAAGCCTATGATACGCTCTTCGAGACGGCGATGCAGCGGCCGCAGGTTCTTGCGGTCGTCCGGCAAGGCCTTCAGCGTTTCGCGCAGAATGCCGGCCACGTCGCCGATACCGTCGAGGTTGCCCTGAAGATGGGCCGACGGCGCTTCCGCCCAATCGCGGCAAGCGGAAGAAACCGCAATCAAATGGCCGGCGAGATTACCGCTGTCCACCGCCGAAACATAACGCGGTCCAAGCGTCTGCAAGGTATCGGTGTGATACCAGTTGTAGAGATGGCCACGATATTTTTCCATCTTCTCGACGGTCTGGATCGTGTTCTCGATGCGCTCCAGCGTGTCGGCAAAGCTGATCCAGCCGAACTGACGCGCGGAGATGACGGAGAGCAGATAGACGCCGATATTGGTGGGAGACGTGCGCGAGGCAACGATCGGCTCCGGCGTCTCCTGGAAATTGTCCGGCGGCAGGTGGTTTTCCTGCGGTGTCACGAAGGTCTCGTAATACCGCCAGGTACGGCGCGCAATCTTGCGTAGTTCGAACGAGACGTGCTCGGAAACGAACAACCGGTCTTCGGTCTCGGCTGACTGGCTGACATACCAGGCAACGGCGGGCGATAGCACCCACAGCAGCGTAAAGGGAATGCCGATCAGGAAGGCATTGTCGCCCGGCAGCGCCGCGAACAGAAGGCCGAGCATCGCCACAACGGGGGCGTGCCACATCTGACGATAATAATCGATGATGCTGCCCTGCGCACTGGACTGGATACTGGCGGCGGTGCGCCATTCCAGCATCAGCTTGTGGCTGACGAGCAGGCGGTAGAGCGAACGCGCAATCGCATCTGTCATCATGCAGGCGGCATCGGCGATGAAGACGATTCTCAGCGCGACTTGCGCATTGGTGGCGCGGATTTCAGACCAGATGGTGTGGAAATGCGCCTGCGGCACGATGTCTGTCGAACGCGGCACAAGGCCGGAAAGCAGCGAAAGCGTCGGTGCAACGAAGAGCGAGAAGATCAGCAGGATCTGCCAGATCAGCGCCCCGAGCGGATCCATGAAATACCAGCCGAGGATCGAGGCGAAGAACCAGGCGATCGGCGTCAGTGAGCGACGCAGATTGTCGACCATCTTCCACCGTCCGATAGCGGTGACGCCGCGGGCGCGGTCGAGAATATAGGGAAGCAGCTGCCAGTCGCCACGCGCCCAGCGATGCTGACGGGAAACTTCCACCTCATAGCGCGTCGGGAAGTCCTCGACGAGTTCCACATCGGTCACCAGCGCGCAACGCGCAAACGAACCTTCAAGCAGATCATGGCTGAGGACGGAGTTTTCTTCGATACGGCCCTTCAGCGCCGCCTCGAAAGCATCCACGTCGTAAAGACCCTTACCGGTGAAGGTGCCTTCGGAGGTTAGGTCCTGGTAAACGTCGGAAACCGTGAAGACGTAGGGATCGATACCGCGGTTGATGGAAAAGACACGCTGGAAAACCGAAGCATCCTTGCCCGTGGTCAGGGAAGGTGTGACGCGCGGCTGCAGCAGACCGTAACCTTCGACCACCCGACCGGATTCAGGATCGATCCTGGGGCGGTTGATCGGATGGTGCATCTTGCCGACCAGCTTCGTCACCGCATCGCGCATCAGGCGCGTATCAGCGTCCAGCGTCATGACATATTTGACACCTTCCGGAATGATATTCGCGCCGCCTAGGAACGTCGTGTCCTTGTCGCCGCGCAGCAGCATGTTCAGCTCATGCAGCTTGCCGCGCTTGCGCTCCCAGCCCATCCAGCAGCCTTCGGCCGGATTGTAGATGCGGCGGCGATGCAGAAGGTAAAAACGTGTCTTGCCGTCAAAGGCGTAGCGGCTGTTCAGTGTTGCCAGCTCGCGCTTGGCATATTCGAGTATCTCGAGATCGTCTTCAGACTGCTCGTACTGCGCGTCGCGCCAGTCGCTCACCAGCGAGAAATAGATCTCACCATGCGGATTGGCCAGATAGTGCACCTCGATATTGCGCATCATCTCGTCAACGCTGTCGCGACTGGTCAGCATGCAGGGCACGGCGACCAATGTGCGCGCGTCCTCGGGAATTCCATTCTTGAACTCGTATCCGACCAGCCGGAACGGTTTCACGAAGAAGGTGACAAGGGTGTTGAAGAGGCCGGTCGCGCCCTCCGAGGCGGGCAGAGCGAACATCAGCAGGAAAGCGGTGACAACATACCAGGGCATGCCCGCTTCGGCGAGGAACCACCCGACCGCCAGCATGGCGACCGCGGTGATGAGAAGCACCGGCGCTGCAATTGCCAGCCAGTTGAACTTCCGCATCGCCCGGACGATACGCTGCGATACCAGGGGCCGGTATCCCAGCGCCTTTTCAAGCTCGAAACGACGCTGACCCACCAGCACGGAGCCGACATTGACGGGATGCGTCTCGTCCGCCTCTGCGGGCATATCGGTACGCGCCATTTCGACAGCGGCACGGGCGACCTCAACTTCGGTCTTGGGAGAACGACGCGCCAGAAGTTCGATGGTATTGCGGTAGGTGTTCCGGGAGCCGAAATCGAGCGTTTCGTAATCGGTTTCTTCGCGCAGAACCTTGTCGATATGGCTGACTTCCTCGAACCACACCGACCATTCGGTATCATCGATCTCGCGCAGGCTCTTGACGATGTTGCCCATCGTCACGTTGCCGGATGCGAGGCGATTATGCTCCGACATCATCACGTTTTCGGCATCGGTGCCGGCAGCGTGAAGACGCTCTTCGAGCCATGCGACGGCAAAACCCGATGTCTGCGAGCCGTTTCGGAGGCGATAAAGGAACTGCGTCGCGAAAGTCGGGTCATCGACCAGCGAATCGACCTGCTTGAGAAGTGCTGCCGACGCTTCCGCATCGTTCAAGCGGATAATCTCGTCGACCACCTCATTCGCCTTCTGGCGCATGCGGCGCGAACGCTCCACACGGATGGAGATGCGCCGAAGATTTTCGATGAGGACAAAACGGATGATCGATGGCAGCGCCCACAATTCGCCGATCTGCAGCGTCTTCGAGGTCTGGTAGCCATCCACCAGCGCCGTCATGTTTTCGCGCGATACCGTGCTGTGGGTGTGGGCGACATAAAGCCAGCCGAGCGCCATGACCCGCGGGATCGTCACGCCGCCTACCGTCATTGTCGGCAGCTGGCGATAGAACTTGCGCGGAAAATCACGGCGGACTTCCTGGATCGCCTCTTCGATGACGTAGTGGTTGTCGAGAAGCCATTCCGCCGCCGGCGTTATCGTCGCGCCATTTTCCGCGTCGACCGCCGTTGTGCGATAGACCCTGAGGATTTCCTTTTCATTCTCGCGATGACGCTCGAAGAAATCGAACTCCATGAAGCCGGGAAGGCTGTCGGCGCCATCGCGGGAAAGCGCGGCGCCCGCATCATGCAGTTCCTCGACCGTCATATAGGACGCGCGGATCGAATCATTATGATCGATCTGCTTCGTCTCGGAATCACGGGCGGCGGCGGTCGGGGTGATATGAAATGACATCGGGCTCGTATTCTGAACTTTATGGAGACTTGTTCGACTTGACCGGCATTTCGTCCGTGGCGGGAACACACACGAAAATCGGCCACGCTATATTTATGACTTATCCTGAACCTTCGGTGAACCGGACCGGACGCCCGGATGAGAGGACCGTCCGGCAGGGCGCCGCATACTGCTGCACAATGTTTGCAATCTGTTTGCGGGGCTTGAGATCAGCGCGTGCAGGAAGCTTCCGGTGACAGAAAGATCTCATCCTGCGGCCCGGCAACGCCGTTCCGACCGGATTTCGCACCCTCCCCGACGGCGAAATTTGTGCGCGCAACGCCCGATGGTCCCCCGTTGATAACCTGAAGGGCAACACGAGACCGGAACGGTTCGCGCTACATCCGAAAGACGCTAATGCCCCAGGACATCAATAGTTCCATGCCACCTGTCGCGACCCGATGCAAGCGCTGAATTTCAGGCCGTCTGAGTGCCTGCGGCGCCCCTTACATGCCCATGCATATGCTGCTATGTCATTTTGAAAAAGCACCGTAAAAAACGGCGAAACCCGGGACTTCGAAAATGACCAGACAGACCGCCACCATGACGTCTTTTGCCAATCATATGCCGGATGTGGTGGCAATCCGCCGCCACCTGCACCGTCACCCTGAAATAGGCCTCTCCGAGTTCAAGACCTCGGATTTCATTGCCGAACAATTGCTGGCGATGGGGTACGAGGTAACGCGCGGGCTCGCCGGCACTGGCGTTGTCGCCACGCTGCGCAATGGTGACAGCACGCGCACGCTTGGCATTCGAGCCGATATCGACGCCCTGCCGATCCACGAAGAAACGGGGGCGGAGTATGCGAGCGCCAATCAGGGCGTGATGCATGCCTGCGGCCATGATGGCCATACTGCCATGCTTCTCGGCGCAGCGAAGATCATAGCCGAACGCAGGAATTTTAACGGAACACTGCATCTGATCTTCCAGCCGGCGGAGGAAAATTTCGGCGGCGCCCGCATCATGATCGAGGACGGCCTGTTCCACCGCTTTCCCTGCGATGCGGTTTTTGCACTCCACAACGACCCTGGCCTGCCCTTCGGGCACTTTGTGCTGCGCGACGGGCCGATCCTTGCCGCGGTCGACGAGTGCAAGATCACCGTCAACGGTTATGGCGGCCACGGTGCCGAACCGCAGGATGCCGCTGATCCTATCGTTGCCGGGGCAAGCATCATCATGGCGCTGCAGACTGTGGTTTCACGCAACATCCATCCGCAGCTGTCGGCGGTCGTCACCGTTGGCGCCTTCCATGCCGGTGCTGCCAGCAACGTCATTCCCGAAACGGCGGAAATGCTACTGACCATCCGTTCCTTCGATCCGGGCGTGCGCGATGAGCTGGAAAAGCGCATTCGGGCGATAGCCGAAGGCCAGGCGGCCAGCTACGGCATGAGCGTCACCATCGATTACGAGCGCGGTTATAATGCAACCGTCAACCACAGGGCGGAAACGGATTATGTCGCCGATCTCGCCCGCCGTTTTGCCGGGCCTGAAAAGGTCGCAGAAATGCAGCGCCCGTCGATGGGCGCGGAAGACTTTGCCTACATGCTGGAGAAACGGCCGGGCTGTTATTTCTTCCTCGGCACCGCACGAACCGACAACGACCCGCCGTTGCACCATCCAAAATTTGATTTCAACGACGAAATCCTGCCGATCGGAACCGCTTTCTGGGTCGATCTTGCGGAAGATTACCTGAAGTCGTGAATGGGAATGAAAAAGGCCGGTCGGAGGAGCGACCGGCCTTTTGTTCTCAAATTACCTGATGAGAAGATCGGGAGGATCAGGGAACGAGACCGAATATGACGGCAGCGACAAAGGCCATGCAAACGCCGACGAGAGCCGCATGAACCGAATCTTTCCAGTTGCGCGGCGACTGGGGCTGCGAAACAAAGTCTTTTACTTTTCCTGCCTTGGAATAAGACATTGTACACTCCCTTCCTGCTCGGCCCTTCAATGCGGGCATTGCTTATTTCACTCGTAGAATAGCTTTATTCCCCACTGTTTCAGTAGAGATAATATTCCATAAGATAGGTGCATCGGGAAAAATACGGATTGCAACTTGCCGGGCGGCAAGCATCAATCTACCCATTGCGCGGCATCAGCGCGACGGGGCGCTTTCCGTCTGAAGGCAATGCGGACACGGAAAATACCATGACAGATATCGACGCCATCATTATTGGAGCCGGTGTGATCGGCCTGGCGACAGCGCGAGAACTCGCTATGCGCGGCCTCTTCGTCGTCATCCTGGAAAGCGAAAAGGAATTTGGCTCGGTCACTTCCTCCCGCAACAGCGAAGTCATCCACGCAGGCCTTTATTACCCGCCTGGAAGCCTCAAGGCCCGACTTTGCGTGGAGGGCAAGGAGCGTCTTTATGCTTTCTGCCAGAGCCACGGCGTTGCTCATCGCCGCTGCGGCAAACTCATCGTCGCCACGAGCCATGAAGAGACGGCCATGCTCGCCACTCTCCAGGAGAAGGGCAAGGCCAACGGATGTAACGATCTTGAGCTGATTGATGAACGACAGGCGGTTTTACTCGAACCCGCGCTCACCTGCGTTGCAGCCCTTACGTCACCTTCGACCGGTATCATCGACAGTCACGGATATATGCTGGCGCTGTTCGGAGACGCACAGGATCACGGCGCGGCCATGGCCGTCAACGCCCCCTTCGAAAGGGCGGAAGTGGCGGGCGATGGTTTTCGGATCCACGTCGGCGGCGCGGAGCCCACCAGCCTGACGTGCCGGCTGCTCATCAATTCCGCCGGACTTGTTGCGCCGATGGTGGCAAGAAATATAGAGGGATTGCCGGAGGATGGTATCCCGCAGGCGCGTTTCGCCAAGGGCAGCTATTTTTCGCTGGCCGGCAAGTCACCCTTTTCAAGGCTCATCTATCCGGCACCTCATACTCATGGCCTTGGCGTACATCTCACCCTCGATCTTGCTGGCCAGGCTCGTTTCGGCCCGGATGTGGAGTGGGTGGACGCCATCGATTACGCCGTCGATCCCCAACGCATGGAAGGTTTTGATGATGCGATACGGCGTTATTGGCCGCGCCTTCCCGACCATGCGTTGATCCCGGCCTATTCTGGAATCCGGCCGAAGATTTCAGGTCCGGACGAACCCGCTATGGATTTCCGCATTGACGGGCCGGAGACGCATGGCGTCAACGGTCTCGTCAATCTCTTCGGCATCGAAAGCCCCGGCCTTACTGCCTCGCTGGCCATCGCCAACGAGGTCGCGGCGCGGCTTGGGGCTTGATCCCAACCCGCTCAGCCGAAACGGGACAGCGCACCCGTCATGACCTCCGGATCGACATTGCCGCCGGAAGCGACTGCGATCACCGTTTCACTCTCCAGTTCATCGCCATGGAAGAGGGCCGCCGCCAGGGCCACCGCCCCACCGGGCTCAACGACGATCTTCAGCCGGTTGAAGGCGAGAACCATTGCCCGCAGCGCTTCCTCTTCGGTCACGGCGATGCCTTTCCCGCAAAGCCCAACCATGATAGGGAAGGTGATGTTACCGGGCTGCGGCGTAACGATCGCATCGCAGATCGAACCCGAGCTCGTGGCGTTCCGCTCGATCTTGCCCGAGGCAAGAGAGCGTGCCACATCATCGAACCGCTCCGGTTCCGAAGTCCTGACCTTATAGTTCGGTGCTTTCGCTGCAAGCGCAAGGGATATGCCGGATGTAAGACCACCGCCGCCGCACGGCACCAGGATCTCGGCTGAATCGATACCCAGTTCCGCGCCCTGTTCAGCAATCTCCAGCCCCACAGTCCCCTGCCCGGCAATGACCAGCGGTTCGTCATAGGGCCTGATCAGCGTCAACCCGCGCTCGCGCGAAATGCGGTCCCCAATGGCATCGCGATCCTCATTCGCGCGGTCATAAAGCACCACCTCCGCGCCATAAGCACGGGTATTGTCAATTTTGATCTTCGGTGCATCCATCGGCATGATGATGACGGCGGGAACGCCGTGGAGGCTGGCGGCAAGCGCCACGCCCTGCGCATGGTTACCGGAGGAAAAGGCGATGACGCCTTTGGCGCGGACCTCCGCAGGCAGGCCTGAGACGGCCGACCAGCCGCCACGAAACTTGAAGGAACCCGTTCTTTGCAGGCATTCAGCTTTTACGAAGAGCTTTCGCCCGGCAATCTCGTCCAGAAAAGGTGATGAGAGAAGCGGCGTGCGAACCGCTTGAGTGCCGATGCGCTCCCGCGCGGCTTCTATCATCGAAATATCAGTCATGTCCTGCCCCTATAATGCGGATGTGCAGGCACCTTATGAGGTCACACGCATTTACGAAACCGCCCGAAAAGAAAAATCCCCGGACGTGGCCGGGGATTCTGGTCGTGTGATCAATGATTGTGCCGGGGCATCTTCTCGGCAATGCGGCGAAAATCCGCAGCGCCTTCGAGAACCGCGCCGTCCGAAAGCTGCGTTACCGACTGACGATAAATGCGCTGCCAGGGCGTCGCATCCGCGGGAACAGCCGGAATGCCGTCTGCCTTGCGGGCTGCAAGCTCCTCATCCGGCACCAGCACGTTACACTCGCCCTTGTTGAAGTCGATGCGGATCACATCGCCCGCGCGAAGCCACGCTAGGCCACCGCCGGCCGCACTTTCGGGCGAGGCGTTGAGAATGGACGGGCTGTCCGCCGTTCCCGATTGCCGGCCGTCACCGATCGTCGGCAGGCTGGTGATTCCTTTTTTCAAAAGCGCATCCGGCGGCTGCATGTTGACCACCTCGGCCGAACCCGGCCAGCCAAGCGGCCCCGCACCACGAATGACGAGAATGGTACGCTCATCAATATTGAGGGACGGATCATTGATGCGGGCGTGATAGTCTTCCGAACCGTCAAAAACCACGCATCTGCCCTCGAAAATTCCCTCGTGGCCCGGCTCGTTGAGATAGCGCTGCCGGAACTCCGCCGAGATCACGCTCGTCTTCATGATGGCGAAATCGAACAGATTGCCCTTGAGAACCAGGAAACCTGCCCGTTCCTTCAGCGGATTTTCATAAGGAAGGATCACATCTCGGTCGGTCGATTCCCGACCTTCCAGATTTTCAGCCACTGTTCTACCGGTCACGGTCCGACAGCTTCCATCGAGCTTGCCCGCCTGCAGAAGCTCCCACATGATGGCGGGCGTGCCGCCGGCGCGGTGATATTTCTCACCGAGCCATTTGCCGGCCGGCTGTATGTTGGCCAACAGCGGAATATCGTAACCGTGGACCTGCCAGTCCTCTTCACGGAGTTCAACGCCCGCATGTTTCGCCATGGCCGCGAGATGCGGTTGGGCATTGGTGGAGCCACCGATTGCCGAGTTGACGCGGATCGCGTTCAGAAAGGCTTCGCGCGTCATGATGTCCGAGGGCTTGATATTCTCAACAACCAGTTCAACGGCGCGGCGGCCGGTGCGATAGGCCATCTGGCCGCGTTCACGGTAAGCGGCGGGGATTGCACCGCAGCCGGTGAGCGACATGCCGAGCGCTTCCGCGATGGCGTTCATGGTCGACGCCGTGCCCATGGTGTTGCAATGCCCGACCGATGGCGCGGACTCCAGCGCCGCCTGCAGAAACTCCTCTCGGGTGATTTCGCCAGCGCCATATTTGCGGCGCATGCGCCAGATCACAGTGCCGGAACCGACCAGATCGCCCTCATGATAACCGTCGAGCATCGGCCCGCCGGAGAGCACGATGGCCGGAATATCGACCGTGCTCGCCGCCATCAGTGCCGAGGGCGTGGTCTTGTCGCAACCCGTCGTTAACACGACACCGTCGAGCGGATAACCGTAAAGCACTTCCACGAGGCTGAGATAGGCAAGATTGCGGTCGAGCGCTGCCGTCGGGCGCTTGCAGTTTTCGAACATCGGATGGGTCGGGAATTCGATAGGAATACCGCCCGCATCACGGATGCCGTCGCGCACACGCTTCACCAGTTCCACATGGACGCGGTTGCAGGGCGTAAGATCGCTGCCGCTCTGGGCGATGCCGATCACCGGCTTGCCGGAACGCAGTTCTTCCGGCGTTACGCCATAATTCATGAAGCGCTCCAGATAGAGCGCCGTCATGTCGAGATGATCAGGGTTGTCGAACCAGTCCTGCGATCGCAGCCGGCGCATGGGTGTCTTCTCGTCGCTCATAAGCCTGCCTCAGCCCTGTTCGCGGTTGTTGAGTTTTTCGAGGTAAAGCAGGATGCCGCTGTGATCGATATCGGCACCGCCGTCACCAACGAAGTCGTCGAATTCCCGTGTCACCTGCTGCGTAAGCGGCAGGGTAAGCGACAGGTCCTTCGCCGTTGCCAACACGCCATTCAGATCCTTGAGCTGGAATTTGGATGGACCACCCGGCACGAAATTGCGCTTCACCATGCGTTCGCCATGCAATTCCAGTATCCGGCTTTCGGCAAAGCCGCCACGTATGGCGTTGCGGAAACCTTCGCGAGAGGCTCCTCCCGCTTCCACCAGCATCATCGCTTCGGCAACCGCGCCGATCGTAATGGCGACGATCTGCTGGTTGGCGAGCTTGCAGAGCTGGCCGGCACCCGAAGGACCCACATAGGTGAGCCGGCCCATCGGTGCAAAGACATCAGCAAGATCCGCGATCAGCGCCTCGTCTCCACCGGCCATGATGGCGAGCGTACCGGCCGTCGCGCCCGGCACACCGCCCGAAACCGGTGCATCGACGTGATGGATGCCAAGCGCCTGAAGCCGGGAGGAGTGTTCACGCGCGATCGGCGGCGCAATCGAGCTGCTGTCGATGACGACAGCCCCCTTTTTCAGCGCTTCGGCCACACCGGCCTCGAACAGCACCTCGCCCACGGCCTTGCCGTCACTCAGCATGGTGATGACAATATCGGCGCCCTTGGCTGCATCTGCCGGCGATGCCGCGACGACCGCGCCATCGGCAACAAGAGCCTCGGCCTTATCGACACTGCGGTTCCAGACCGTGACCGAAAAGCCCGCGCTCAGCAGGCGCCGGGCCATCGGCCCTCCCATCAGGCCGGTGCCGATGAAGGCGACCGAGCGCTTCTTCTCCTCCCCGCCGACACTCATTTCAGTGAACCTCCCAGTTCGTCCTCAATATGAACCTGAATAATCTCTTCGAAGGAGCTTTCGGCCGTAAAGCCGAGTTCGCGGGCACGCTTGGCTTCGAAACCGGGTGCCCAGCCTTCGCACATGCGCATGATCATCTCGTTCGGCTCGCGACGGATGAGGGCGACGGCCTTTTCCCCCGCCACCTTGCGCAGTGCCTCAATCTGTTCGCCGACGGTGGCGCTGAGGCCCGGCATCGATAGGTTGCGGCGCGGGCCGACCTTTTCGACGTCGATCGTGGCGCCATGAATGAGGAAACCGACGGCGGAACGCGGCGAGGCGTGCCAGTGGCGAATGCTTTCCGGCACCGGCAGAACCGCCTCCTGGCCAACCAGCGGCTCGCGCAGGATATTGGAGAAGAAGCCGGAGGCAGCCGCATTCGGCTTGCCGGGACGAATGCAGATGGTGGGAAGGCGAATGCCGATGCCGTCAAAGAAACCGCGGCGGCTGTAGTCGGACAGGAGCAATTCGCAGATAGCCTTCTGCGTACCGTAGCTGGTCAGCGGCGTGGTGTGGAATTCGTCCGGGATCGGATAGGGAAGCGGCGCACCGAAGACGGCGATCGAGGAGGTGAAGACCACGCGCGGCTTGTAGCCATCCTTGCCGTTGGCAAGGCGGATGGCATCGAAGAGATAACGCGTGCCGTCGAGATTGATGCGGTAGCCCTTGTCGAAATCGAGTTCGGCTTCGCCGGAGACGATAGCGGCAAGGTGGAAGATGACATCCGGACGGGCTTCGACCAGCTTTTCGGCTTCGCCAGGTGCGGAAAGATCGGCCGCGCGCGCATCGACGGCACCGGAAAAACCGGCAGGCGCTTCGGGCTGGAACACGTCGATAAGCGTGAATTTCTCCACCGCCTTGCCACCCAGTGACCCGTCCTTGACGAGACGCTGCGTCAGCTTGCGGCCCACCATGCCAGCGGCGCCAATAATTGCGATATGCATGTCTTCCTCCTCTTTGTCCCGGTCGTTCTCCCGAGACCGAAAAAACATCATCAGCCAACCGACCGATAAATTAGCTTGTAAGGTTGTCTGATAACCTTATATGATCGAGTTGAAAATAGTATTTTTTCACAAACCGGCAAAAGCAAGGGCGAAGAAGCCTTGCCCGGACATTTCAGGGCGGATTGAGCGGAGAGGGTGGAATGACGATCGTCAGCGAACACGATATCGGGGAATTGCGATTCTCGCTGAAGAACAGGTTGGGCGAGGCTTTGGTGCTCACGTCGCCGGAGGACATGCTGCGTTATTGCCGGGACTGGCATGGCGACGTCACCAGTTCGGCTGTAGCCGTGATCCGTCCCCGGTCGACGGAGGAAGTATCTGATACGGTGCGCGCCTGCGCCGAACTCGGACTCGCCATCATCCCTCAGGGCGGCAATACCGGTCTTGTACTCGGCGGCATTCCTGACGCGCCTAAACGCCAGGTCGTTCTGAGCCTCGAGCGCATGAACGCCATCCGCACCATAGACAGCGATGATTTTTCCGCCGTCGTGGAAGCGGGCTGCATTCTCTCGGAATTCAAGGACGCGGTGCAGGACAAGGGTATGTTCTTCCCGCTATCACTTGGGGCCCAGGGTAGCTGCCGTATAGGCGGTAATGTCTCCACAAATGCCGGCGGCATCAATGTGCTGCGGTACGGGATGACGCGCGAACTAGTCCTGGGTCTCGAAGTGGTGCTACCGGATGGCACTATCTGGAATGGGCTGTCGACGCTGCGCAAGGATAATCGCGGCATCGACCTGAAGCAGCTTTTCATCGGTGCGGAAGGAACGCTCGGCATTATCACCGCCGTTGCCGTCAAGCTCTACCCTAATCCGGAACATGTCGAAACGGCGCTGCTCGGCCTCAATTCGCTTGACGATGCCATCAAGCTTTACCGTCGCGCCCGTCGCGAATGCTGCGACCTGATGTCTGCCTTCGAATTTATGCCGCCGGTCGCCTTCACGCTGGCGATCGAGGCAATCCCCGACCTTAAAATGCCGATCGCCGGTGACTACCCGGCCTATGTACTGATGGAAATTTCAGGCTCCGGCCTGGTCGACACCGCAGACCTGATGGGCCGCTTCCTCGAAGGCGTCATGGAAGACGGGCTGGTGCTGGATGGCGTCATCGCATCGTCACGGGCGCAGGCGCAATCGCTTTGGCTATTCCGCGAAGGCATGAACGAAGGCCAGGCGCTGCGCGGCAGCCATATGCGCACCGATATTTCCGTACCGCTGTCAAAACTCGCGGCTTTCGTGGCCGAAGCCGAGGCGGAACTGGCGGAAAAACTGCCGGAGTGCCTCGCTGTTTCCTACGGCCATGTGGGAGACGGAAACGTCCACCTCAACGTGCTGCCGCCAAACGGTTCGACGCCGGAAGAGCGCGAAGCATTCATCTACAAGTCCAAAACGCTCGTCAATGAGGTGCTCGACCGTTACGTCGGCAGCATCAGCGCCGAGCACGGCATCGGCCGGTTGAAACGCTCGGATTTCGAAAGCCGGCTATCTGATGTGCAGCGGCGGATGATCACTGGCCTGAAAAACACCTTCGACCCTGATTTGCGGATGAATCCCGGTTGCCAGATAACCCTGCAACCGGATAGCTAATCAAGGTACGGCAGAGGCGGCTGAAAACGCCGCCTTAAAACCCCGCTGACGGCGAAGGAGGAAGTCGTCTGCAGCGGGAAAACGAACCAATCGTTTCTGTGGAACGGGAGCAACCATGACGCTGGAGTTCAATCAGATACATCGCAACGATCATCTCCCCGGCCGCATCGCCGCAGAGATCGCACGCGAGATCAACGATTCGAAACTCGGGCCGGGCGACAGGCTGCCGACTGAACATGTGCTGGCAAAAACCTTCGGGGTGAGCCGCTCTGTCATCCGCGAGGCGATAGCACAATTGCGCAATGAAGGTTTCGTCGAAACCCGGCAGGGCGTGGGCGCATTCGTCACCGATCCCCGGCAGAGACTGTCCATCCGTATCGAGCGCTCCCGGCTGAACGATCCGGAGAACTTCCGCGATCTTTTCCAGCTTCGCATGCCGCTGGAAATAGAAGCAGCAGGGCTGGCGGCATTGCATCGTAGCCCGCAGCAGTTGGCGCGACTGGCCGCGGCACTGGAAAAGATGAAAACCGCCGACGATTGGTCGACGGAAGGCGTTGCCGCCGATCTGGACTTCCACCGTATTCTGGCTGAGGCCACACAAAACGAATATTTCCTGATGTTCCTCGGCTTCATTGCGGAGCGCATCAGTTCCGCCATCAACATCGCTTTCTCCCGGGCGGTTTTTGGGGAAATTCTCGAGGTAACGATTGCCGAACATGTGGCAATTTACGAGGCCGTGGAAAAAGCTGATGCGCCCGCGGCCAAGAACGCGATGCGCAAGCATCTGATCGGTGCGGCAAGCCGCGTCAATCTGGAGCTGGATATATTTTGACTGGAAAAAAGGACTGGCAGTCAAGCTATAGGACAGGTTTCCGCGCTTCATGAGCGATACATGATAAATTTGTCCGCGAGACCGCTAGACTCGCTCGAAAAGTCATACTAAGAAGAATAAGATTAGGTTGTCAGACATCCAGACAATAAGACCGCAGGAGGCGGCCTGTCGGAAGTCTGAAAGGGGAGGATATACATGGCCGGCGTAAGGTCGATCGACGCTACCGCAATTTTGCCTGAGGATTATGAAAACGCTTTGCTCGTCGGCCGCGTCTGGTCGAAAAGCGAAGGCGGCCCCTGCCCCGTCCTCCTCAAGGATGGCGTGCTTTATGACCTCACATCTGTTTCTCCAACCATGTCAGAGCTTCTGGAGAAGACCGACCTGGTGGAGCAGCTCAAGGACACCGGTACTTTCGTCGCCTTAGGCGCGCTGGACGCGTTTCTGGACGGCTCAGCCGGCGAACTCCTCGCTCCCAACGATATTCAGGCCGTCAAGGCTGCAGGTGTCACCTTCGCCGACAGTATGCTGGAACGCGTAATCGAAGAGCAGGCCAAAGGCGATCCGCTGCGTGCGCAGGAAATTCGCGGACGGCTGGCGCCTGTTCTCGGCGACAATCTCAAGGGACTTGAGGCCGGCTCCGAAAAAGCTGCCGAAGTGAAGAAACTGCTCCAGGAAATGGGCCTCTGGTCGCAATATCTGGAAGTGGGCATCGGCCCGGATGCGGAAATCTTCTCCAAGGCGCAGGCCATGGCCTCAGTGGGCTGCGGTGCCCTGATCGGCGTCCATCCCAAATCGCAGTGGAACAACCCTGAGCCGGAAGTGGTGTTGGCCATCACCTCTGACGGTCGCATTGTCGGCGCGACGCTCGGCAACGACGTCAACCTGCGCGATTTCGAAGGCCGCTCCGCCCTGCTGCTCAGCAAGGCGAAGGACAACAATGCCTCCTGCGCAATCGGCCCGTTCATCCGCCTGTTCGATGGCAACTTCAGCATTGAAGATGTGAAGAAGGCGCAGATTTCGCTTCTGGTCGAAGGAGAGGATGGTTTCACCATGACGGGCGTCAGCCCCATGGAGGCGATCAGCCGCACGCCGGAAAACCTCGCTTCGCAGCTCTTGAACCGTAACCACCAATATCCTGACGGCGCAGTCTTTTTCCTTGGCACGATGTTCGCGCCGGTAAAGGACCGCCATGGCCCAGGTCTCGGCTTCACCCATTCAAAGGGTGACCGTGTCGAAATCTCCACGCCCAAGCTCGGTAAGCTGATCAACTGGGTCACGACGACTGACGAATGCCCGGAATGGACGTTCGGCACCGCGGCACTGATGCGCAACCTAGCGAAACGAGGGCTGCTCTAGATATTTCTTCGGGAGGGGAAAATGCAAAAGACAATCAATCTCTTTTACCGGATTCTCGAAATCATTCTCGTCGCGCTGCTTGCCGGCATGTCGATCATGGTCTTCGTCAACGTCGTCATGCGTTACACGATGAATTCCGGCATCAATGTCTCGGAAGAGCTGTCACGCTATTTCTTCGTGTGGCTGACCTTCCTCGGCGCGGTGCTGACCTTCCGCGAGAACAGCCATATGGGCATTGAAACGCTCGTGATGTTTCTGTCGCGCCGCGCCCGCATCGTCTGCATGATCATCTCGAACATCATCATTCTGGCCTGTTCCGCCATCTTCTTCTGGGGCACCTGGAAACAGTCCGGCATCAACGCCAGCATGCACGCCCCGGTCACCAAGCTCTCCATGATCTGGGTCTATGGCATCGGCATGTTCACGGGTGGCCTGATGTTCGTGATCGCGCTGGAACGCCTGTACCGCCTTCTGACGGGCCGCGTGACGGAAGACGAAATCGCCCAGTTTGCGGGCGAGAACCTGACGATCGAACAGCTTTCGGAGCGCTGATACCATGACACTTTTCGTTTTTGTCGGCTCTCTTCTGGGAGCCATGGCGATTGGCGTTCCCGTCGCTTTCTCGCTGATGTTCTGTGGCGTCGTGCTCATGTGGTACATGGGCATGTTCAACACCGCGATCATCGCGCAGAACATGATCTCGGGCGCAGACACCTTCACCCTGCTTGCCATCCCCTTCTTCATCCTCGCTGGCGAACTGATGAATTCCGGCGGCCTGTCCCGCCGCATCATCGACTTTGCGATCGCGCTGGTCGGCCACATCAGGGGCGGCCTCGGCATCGTGGCCATCGTCGCTGCCATCATCATGGCCAGCATCTCCGGTTCGGCCGCAGCCGATACCGCAGCCCTTGCCGCAATCCTCATCCCGATGATGGCGAAGGCCGGTTACAATATTCCGCGCTCCGGCGGCCTGATCGCAGCCGGCGGTATCATCGCCCCGGTCATTCCGCCGTCCATGGCGTTCATCGTCTTCGGTGTCGCCGCTAACGTTTCGATCACCCAGCTTTTCCTTGCCGGTATCGTACCCGGTATTCTGATGGGCATCTCACTGATCGTCGCCTGGCTGATCGTGGTGCGCAAGGATAACGTCAAGCCGCTGCCGAAAACCACGGCCAAGGAACGCGTTACAGCCACGGCCCGCGCCGGCTGGGCGCTCGGCATGCCCGTCATCATCCTCGGCGGTATCAAGGCCGGCATCATGACGCCGACGGAAGCCGCCGTCGTGGCTGCCGCCTATGCGCTTTTCGTCGGCATGGTGATCTACCGCGAACTGAAGCCGGCGGACCTGTTCCACGTGCTCCTGCGCGCCGCCAAGAGCACCTCAATCATCATGTTCCTGGTCTGCGCGGCCCTCGTCTCCGCATGGCTCATTACGGCGGCGAATATTCCAAACGAAGTTGCCGGCTACATCGAGCCGCTGATCGACCGTCCGATGCTGCTGATGGCTGTCATCATGGTGCTGGTCTTCGTCGTCGGCACCGCGCTTGACCTGACGCCGACCATCCTGATCCTGACGCCAGTTCTGATGCCCATCATCAAGCAGGCGGGCATCGACCCGGTCTATTTCGGTGTTCTCTTCATCATCAACAACGCCATCGGCCTGATTACCCCGCCGGTTGGCGTGGTGCTGAACGTCGTCAGCGGCGTCGGCCGCATCCCGCTCGGCAAGGTCACGATCGGTGTCTGGCCCTTCCTCGTCGCCGAAACCATCGTGCTGGCGCTGCTGGTGATTTTCCCGGACATCGTCCTCGTGCCTCTGCAGTACCTACGTTAAGTGAAACTTTTTCTCGACCACAATCCAAGGGAGGATATTATGAGAAAGCTTCTTCTGACCACCACGGCAATCGCCTTCGCAGTTGGCGCGGCAGCGCCGGCAATGGCCGAATTCAACAGCCGCAACATCCGCGTTTCGAACGGTATCAACCAGGATCATCCCGTCGGCAACGGCATCAAGGCCATGCAGGCCTGCCTCGACGACAAGTCCGGCGGCAAGCTGAAGCTGACGGCATTCTGGGGTGGTGCTCTCGGCGGTGACCTTCAGGCGACACAGGCCCTGCGCTCCGGCGTTCAGGAAGCGGTCGTCACGTCGTCCTCGCCGCTCGTCGGTCTCATCCCGTCGCTTGGCGTCTTCGACCTGCCATTCCTCTTCGCCAATGCCAAGGAAGCCGATGCCGTCATGGACGGCGCCTTCGGCGACATGATGAACAAGAAGCTGGAAGAACAGGGCCTGGTAAACCTCGCTTACTGGGAAAATGGTTTCCGCAACCTGTCGAACTCCAAGCACGCCGTCAACAAGTGGGAAGATTTCTCGGGCCTCAAGGTCCGCGTGATGCAGAACAACATCTTCCTCGACACCTTCCAGAACCTCGGTGCAAACGCTACGCCGATGGCTTTCGGCGAAGTCTTCTCGGCGCTTGAGACCAACGCGATCGATGCCCAGGAAAACCCCTATGTGACGATCGACACCTCGAAGTTCTACGAGGTGCAGAAGTACATCACGGAGACGAACCACGCTTACACGCCGTTCCTCTTCCTCTTCTCCAAGCCGATCTTCGACAGCTACACGCCGGAAGAACAGGTAGCCCTGCGCGAATGCGCAGTCGTGGGTCGTGACGAAGAGCGCAAGGTCATCCGCGAACTGAACCAGAAGTCGCTGGAAAAGATCAAGGCTGCCGGCCTCGAGGTGAACTCGCTGTCTGCCGAAGAGCAGGCGCGTATCCGCGAAAAGTCGATGGTCGTTTACGAAAAGCACAAGGCTGAAATCGGCGCCGACGTCGTTGACGCCGTTCTGGCGGACCTCAAGAAGATCCGCGGCCAGTAAGCCTTACAGCCTACGATGAAAAACACCCGGAGGTTCGCCTCCGGGTGTTTTTGTTTGTGAGGACAGTCAATAGAAAAAGGCTGCCGAAGCAGCCTCTCAGTTCACGCCGTGCGGTTTTGCCGGTTGGCGATGAGGTCCTCGACGACAGCAGGATCAGCGAGCGTCGACGTATCTCCCAGCGCACCAAAATCATCCTCGGCGATCTTGCGCAGGATGCGCCGCATGATCTTGCCGGAACGGGTCTTCGGCAGGCCGGGCGCGAACTGGATCTTATCGGGTGTCGCAACCGGTCCGATCTCGTTGCGCACGTGTTTTACCAGCTCTTCGCGCAGCGCATAGTCACCGTTCTGGCCTGCCATCAGCGTGACGTAACAATAGATGCCCTGCCCCTTGATCGGATGCGGATAACCCACCACGGCCGCTTCCGAAACCTGATGATGCGACACCAGCGCCGATTCCACCTCGGCCGTGCCAAGACGATGACCGGAAACGTTCAGCACGTCATCGACGCGGCCGGTGATCCAGTAATAACCATCCTCATCGCGCCGGCAGCCATCACCGGTGAAATACTTGCCCTTGTAGGTGGAGAAGTAGGTGTCGATGAAGCGCTGATGATCGCCATAGACGGAGCGCGACTGGCCCGGCCAGCTGTCGATGATGCAGAGATTGCCGTCCGCCGGCCCCTCCAGCACATTGCCTTCGGCATCGACAAGCTGCGGCTGCACACCGAAGAACGGCCTTGTCGCCGAGCCGGGTTTCAGATCGGTCGCACCCGGCAACGGCGAGATGAGAATGCCGCCGGTTTCCGTCTGCCACCATGTGTCGACGATCGGGCTCTTGTCCTCTCCCACCACATGGTAATACCACTCCCATGCTTCCGGGTTGATCGGCTCGCCCACGGTGCCGAGAAGACGGATGCTGGAGCGCGACGAGCGCTGGACGAACTGGTCACCCGCACCCATCAGCGATCTGAGCGCTGTCGGCGCCGTATAGAAAATATTGACCTTGTGCTTGTCGATGACTTCCCAGAAACGGCCCTGATCCGGAAAATTGGGAACACCTTCGAACATCAGCGTCGTCGCGCAATTGGCCAGCGGTCCATAGACTATATAAGAGTGTCCCGTGACCCAGCCGACATCGGCCGTACACCAGTAGACCTCGCCATCCTTGTAATCGAAGACATATTCATGCGTCATCGACGTATAGACGAGGTAGCCGCCCGTGGTGTGCAGCACGCCCTTTGGCTTGCCGGTAGAGCCCGACGTATAGAGGATGAACAGCGGATCTTCCGCGCGCATCTTCACAGGCGGGCAATCCGGTTTCACCGTGGCGATTTCCTGGTGGTACCAGATGTCGCGGCCCGGCGCCCAGCCGGTCTTGCCGCCGGTTCGGCGAACGACAAGAACCTTGTTGACAATGACGTATTGCTTGGCGGCGATATCGATCGCCTTGTCGGTATTTTCTTTCAGCGGTATCGGCTTGCCGCCGCGCACACCTTCATCGCAGGTAATGACGAAGGTCGACTGGCAGTCAACGATGCGGCCCGCCAGCGCTTCCGGCGAGAAGCCGCCGAAGACGACCGAATGGATCGCCCCGATGCGCGCGCAGGCAAGCATCGCATAGGCTGCCTCCGGTATCATCGGCATATAGATGGTGACGCGGTCGCCCTTCTTGACGCCGTGCTTCTTCAGCACATTCGCCAGACGGCAGACGTAATCATAAAGCTGGTTATAGGTGATCTTCTTGTCGATATAAGGGTTATCGCCTTCCCAGATGATCGCGGTGCGCTCGCCATGCGTCTTCAGATGCCGGTCGATACAGTTATAAGAGACGTTGGTGAGTCCGTCTTCAAACCACTTGATCGGCACCCTGCCCTTGAAGGACGTATTCTTGACCTTGGTGTAAGGCTTGAACCAGTCGATCCGACGGCCATGCTTGTCCCAGAATTTTTCTGGATCCTCGACGCTCTCCTGGTACCATTTCTGGTAACGCTCATTGTCGATGAGCGTGCGGGCTTTCGCCGACTTGAGCACCGGGTAGATTTTGGCAGACATGAACTCCTCCTGGAACCGGGTATGGCTTCTGACGCGGCCCGAGACTCCCACCTCAGGCATGTGTTGAATTCATAGCAGGTCAATTGCGCACGGCAATTAGACAAAGGTCATTTGTTTCGCAAAGAATTGCAATTATGATGCAATCCGGTTATAGAGCGGCAATATCCCGGAAATCAGTGGTTGATACCACGCCCGCGACACCGGCGCGGACGGACAGAAGGACTGTATCCATGGCTCAACAATTGCTCATGCCAAAGGCAACGGCTGTATGGCTGGTTGACAACACCGCGCTGTCGTTCGATCAGATCGCCACGTTCTGCAAACTGCACCCGCTTGAAGTCAAGGCAATTGCCGACGGTGAAGCCGCGCAGGGCATCAAGGGCCTAGACCCGATCGCCACCGGACAGCTTTCCCGCGACGAGATTGCCCGCGCTGAAGCCAATCCGAACCATAAGCTGAAGCTTTCCGAGCCGAAGGTACGCGTGCCCGAATCCAAGCGTCGCGGTCCGCGTTACACGCCGGTTTCCAAGCGTCAGGACCGTCCGAACGCCATTCTCTGGCTCGTTCGCAACCACCCGGAACTGAAGGATGCGCAGATTTCGCGTCTCGTCGGCACCACGAAGTCAACCATTGAGCAGATCCGCGACCGCACCCACTGGAACTCGGCAAACCTGACACCGATGGACCCGGTCACACTCGGCCTCTGCAGCCAGATCGATCTCGACCTCGAAGTTGAACGCGCCTCGCGTGGCCGTCCGCTGCCGACCGCCGAAGAGCTGGACAACACATTGCAGCCGGCGACGGCAACGGAAGGTCTGGATTACAACTTCCAGCGCGAAGAAGACGAACAGATCGACGCCGATGCAGTCTTCAAGAAGCTCTCCTCGCTGAAATCCACGCAGAAGGATGAAGACGAGGACGATCAGTACTGATCGACGTTTTCGAATGCTCGAAACCCGGCCTCAGTGCCGGGTTTTTTGTTTATGGCCTTATCGTGTGCCGAAGATCGCCGAGCCCACACGAACACTGGTCGCGCCGAATTCGACGGCCGTTTCGAAATCACCGGACATGCCCATGGAGAGTTTTTCTAGGCCACATTGCTTGGCAAGCTTCGCCAGCAGCGCAAAATGCGGACCGGGATTTTCATCTGCCGGCGGAATGCACATCAGCCCCTCGACAGCCAATTTCAACTCATCCCGGCAAAGGGCCACGAAAGCGATGGTCTCACGCGGATCGATGCCCGCCTTTTGCGGCTCGAGCCCGGTATTGACCTGCACATAAAAACGAAGGCTGCGGCCTTGTTTGCCGCATTCCTCGGCAAGCGCGCGGGCGATCTTTTCGCGGTCGACGCTTTCGACGACATCAAACAATGCCACGGCGTCGGCAGCCTTGTTGGACTGCAACGGGCCGATCAGATGCAGTTCTATGCCATCAGTCTTCTCTTTCAGCGCCGGCCACTTGCCCTGCGCTTCCTGCACGCGGTTCTCTCCGAACACGCGCTGGCCGGCATCGATGACCGGCTGGATCGCCTCCGCTTCGAAGGTCTTCGATACCGCAACGAGGGCAACATCTGCCGCCTTGCGGCCGGATTTTTCCGCCACATCCGCAATGCGCTGCCTGACATCCTGAAGTCGTGCTTCGATTTCCATCACAAGACCTTTTTTAACCGTTCGAACCGCTAACTAGACGCCGATCGCCTTGATGCCAAGCGGCTTTAGCACCATTTGAGGCACGCTGGCCAAGATTGAACGTCCGAACGCCCCGCCAAACTTGACGCCCCGGTCGTTTCATGGTGAAGGTCAGCGCACATTTTTCCCCTCGATACCCGGAATTTTAGACAATGGCCATCGAACGTTACAATCCTCGCGACGCCGAGCCGCGCTGGCAGCAAAAATGGAACGAAGACAAGGTCTTCGTGACAGACAACAGCGATCCGCGTGAGAAATATTACGTTCTAGAGATGTTCCCCTATCCGTCGGGTCGCATCCACATGGGCCATGTCCGCAACTATGCCATGGGCGACGTCGTCGCCCGCTACAAGCGCGCCCGCGGTTTCAACGTCTTGCACCCGATGGGTTGGGACGCCTTCGGCATGCCGGCCGAAAACGCCGCCATGCAGAACAAGGTTCACCCGAAAGATTGGACCTACCAGAACATCGCCACCATGCGCGGTCAGCTGAAATCCATGGGCCTGTCCTTGGACTGGACCCGCGAATTCGCGACCTGCGACGTGGAATATTACCACCGCCAGCAGGCACTGTTCGTTGACTTCATGGAAAAGGGTCTGGTCTACCGCAAGCAGTCGAAGGTCAACTGGGACCCGGTCGACCATACCGTTCTGGCCAATGAGCAGGTCATCGACGGCCGCGGCTGGCGCTCCGGGGCGCTGGTCGAACAGCGCGAGCTGACGCAATGGTTCTTCCGCATCACCGATTTCAGCCAGGACCTGCTGGACGAGCTGGACACGCTGGATCAGTGGCCGGAAAAAGTGCGCCTGATGCAGAAGAACTGGATCGGCCGTTCCGAAGGCCTGTCGCTGCGCTGGCAGACTGTTGCTGACACGGCACCGGATGGCTTCTCTGACATCACGGTTTACACCACACGCCCCGACACGCTGTTCGGTGCCTCCTTCCTGGCCATTGCAGCCGACCACCCGCTGGCGAAAGAACTGTCGGAAAAAAATCCTGCGATCGCCGAATTCTGCGATGAATGCCGCCGCCATGGCACGTCTCTGGCCGCGCTGGAAACGGCTGAAAAGAAGGGCATCGATACCGGCGTCAAAGTCGTCCATCCGCTGGATCCGACCTGGGAACTGCCAGTCTATGTCGCCAACTTCGTGTTGATGGATTACGGTACCGGCGCGATCTTCGGTTGCCCTTCCGGCGACCAGCGCGACCTGGATTTCGCCCGCAAATACGGCCTGCCGGTCGTGGCGGTCGTCGCCCCTGAGGGCCCGGATGCGGAAAGCTTCACGGTCGATGACACCGCCTACACCGACGACGGCGTGATGATTAACTCCGGCTTCCTGAATGGCATGAAAACGACGGATGCCTTCGAGGCAGTCGTGCAGAAGCTGTCGGCGCAGACGCTGGACAACGCGCCTCAGGCCGAGCGCAAGGTCAATTTCCGTCTGCGCGACTGGGGCATTTCCCGCCAGCGTTACTGGGGCTGCCCGATCCCGGTCATTCATTGCGAAGTCTGCGGCGTCGTGCCGGTCCCGAAAAAGGACCTGCCCGTCAAGCTGCCCGACGATGTGACCTTCGACGTGCCCGGCAACCCGCTGGACCGGCATCCGACCTGGCGTCACGTCGCCTGCCCGCAATGCGGCCATGACGCGCGTCGTGAAACCGACACGATGGACACCTTCGTCGATTCCAGCTGGTATTACACGCGCTTCACGGCACCCTGGGAAGATGCACCGACCGATCCGAAGGTCGCCAATCATTGGCTGCCTGTGGATCAGTATATCGGCGGCATCGAGCACGCGATCCTGCACCTGCTCTATTCGCGCTTCTTCACCCGTGCGATGCGCGAAACAGGCCATGTCGATGTCAAGGAACCCTTCAAGGGCCTGTTCACCCAGGGCATGGTGGTTCATGAGACCTACAGCCGTGGTGAAGGCACTGCACGCGAATGGGTGCCACCTGCAGATCTGCGGATTGAGGAAACCGACGGCACACGCCGCGCCTTCCTGCTGTCATCCGGCGAAGAGGTGAAGATCGGCTCGATCGAGAAGATGTCGAAGTCGAAAAAGAACGTGGTCGATCCCGATGATATCATCGCATCGTACGGCGCCGATACCGCACGCTTTTTCGTCCTGTCGGACTCGCCGCCGGATCGTGATGTGATTTGGTCCGAATCGGGCGTCGAGGGCGCGAACCGCTTCGTACAACGCGTCTGGCGCATCATCGGTGAAGCTGCCGAGGAACTGAAATCCGTCAGGCCGAAGCCTGCAGCCGAGGGTGAAGGGCTGGCGGCCTCCAAGGCGGCCCACAAGACGCTGAAGGCTGTTCAGGAAGACCTGGACAAGCTCGCCTTCAACAAGGCCATTGCCCGCATCTATGAACTGGTCAACGCGCTCGCCGGTCCGCTTGCGGATGTCGCTGCGGGCGGCAAATCCGACGACGTCAAGGCTGCAGCGCGTGACGCCGTCGAAATCCTGATCCGCATCATCGCCCCCATGACGCCACATCTGGCGGAAGAATGCTGGGCGGCACTCGGCAATGAAGGTCTGGTGGCTGAGACGCCATGGCCGACCTTCGTGCCGTCGCTGGTCGAGGAAAACGACGTGGTCATGCCCGTGCAGGTCAATGGCAAGAAGCGCGGCGAATTGACAATCGCGCGCGATGCGGATCAAGATGCGGTCCGCGCGGCTGCCCTTGCTCTGGATGCCGTCAAATCTCTTCTTGCCGGCGGCGAGCCCAAGAAAGTCATCGTGGTTCCGCAGAGGATTGTGAACATTGTTGTCTGACGTTTTTTCGAGATGGAGCCGCGTCGCGGCAGCAATTTCCGTCGTGATGATGGCTGGTCTTCTGGCGGGCTGCCAGGTGCGCCCGCTCTATGGCGAGGCTTCCGGGACCAAGGAAAGGCTGGCGGCCGTCAGTGTATCTGATATCGGCGGCAGAGTTGGACAGGAAGTTCGCAACCAGCTAATCTTCCTTCTGGCTGGCGGCGCTGGGCAGCCGACGACGGCGCAATATAACGTCAAGGTTTCGGTCAGCTCGAGCGCTTCCTCGACAGAGGTGCAGAATTACGACCTAACCACACGGACGAACAACAATTACGACGGGCCGTATCCAGGCCGTGTCATCATGAGCGGCCAATACGTGCTGACGCGCATTTCCGACGGTCAGATCCTGCGCTCCGCACGCCGCAGCGTGACGGCGCAGGTGGATCTGCCACAGCAGGAATTCGCCAAGATCCGGGCGACCCGCGACGCCGAAAACCGTGCGGCGCGCGAACTTGCCGAAATCATCCGCACCGACATCGCCGCCACCCTCGGCCGCTGAGAGCGGCGGCCGTGGCGGAGATAAAGTCCCATGAATTCGAGCGCTTCGCCGAGAATCCGGCGGAGCGCTTTCGCGTTTTCGTACTCTACGGGCCGGATCGTGGTCTCGTATCAGAACGCGCAACCCTCATCGCCAAAAAGACGGGGATAGATCCCGACGACGCTTTTGCGTCGCTGAAACTGACTGCGTCCGATCTCCAGGGCGACCCGGGGCGTTTGCTGGATGAGGTGAACGCCATTGGTCTTTTCGGCGGCGAGAAACTTGTCTGGATCAAGGGCGCGTCAGCTGAAAAGGCGCTGGTGGATGCCCTCCAGATTCTGGCGGAAACGCCGCCGGAAGCGAGCTTTCTCATCATCGAAGCAGGCGACATCAAGAAGGGCACGGGGCTGCGCAAGATCGCGGAACCGGCTCGATCCATCGCAGCCATTCCCTGTTACGCGGACGATGCGCGCGCACTGAACGCGTTGATAGACCAGGAACTTTCGGGCGACAATTTGCGTATCGCGCCTGCCGCGCGGCAACGGCTTATCGAATCGTTGGGGGGCGACCGTATCGCTTCACGAAACGAAATTCGCAAGCTGGCACTTTATTGCCGCGGCGCAGAGGTAATCGAGGAAGACGATGTCCTGGCCATCATCGGTGATGCCAGTACGGTTTCAGCCGATGACGCCGTTGACGCCATCCTGAAGGGTGACAGAAACGCGTTTTTTCATGCCACTCAGAAGATCATTTCTTCCAAGACGCCGATCTTCCTCGTGCTTCAGGGGTGCCTCAAGCAATTCCAGCTGCTCGATCAGATGCGCGCCGAGATGGACGAGAAAAAGCAGCAGGCCGGTCAGGTCATGCAGACGCTTGGACGCCATATCCATTTTCGCCGGAAACCGGTCATCGAAAGAGCGCTACGCACATGGCAGCCAGCGGCGATCGCGCGCGAGATGAACCGACTGCAGGCGGCCATCCTGCAAAGCCGCCAGCGTCAAAGTCTGGAGGAAAGCGTGGCCCTACTGACACTATTATCCACCACGCTGCAATCCGGCCGCGGCGGATAAACAAAAGCCCTCGTGCAGACGAGGGCTTTTCAAATGTTAGTGCGAGACCGTCGCAAATCTGCGGTCAGTCGCCCTTGCCGGGCTCAGCAGAGAAATAAAGCTCCAGCTTGCCTTCGACACCATCCATTTCCTTGGCTTCCGGCATCGGGTCGCGCTTGATGGTGATGTTCGGCCAGATCGCGGCATATTCCGCATTGAGCTTCAGCCACTTGTCGAGACCCGGCTCCGTATCGGGTTTGATGGCCTCGGCAGGACATTCCGGTTCGCACACACCACAGTCGATGCATTCGTCGGGATTGATGGCGAGGAAATTTTCGCCCTCGTAAAAGCAGTCGACAGGGCAGACCTCAACGCAATCGGTATATTTGCAGCGGATGCAATTGTCGGTCACGACATATGTCATGATGAACTCCAGAATATGCAGGCCGGGTCTTTGGGCTTCGGAACACAAGCCGTCGCCCGGAATTCAGACAGGGCAATTTCGCAAGTGACGTAATGCCTTTGCTTGCAGATAGCAAGGATAAACAATTCTGAAAAACGGGGCTGACTTGGAGGTTTATTCTAATCTGTACTGCCGTCGCTGTCGGACAGAAACCTGTCGAGCGCTCTGCGCTCCTTTTTCGTCGGGCGTCCGCTGCCCGGCTGGCGCATTGCCTGCTCAAGGAGTGTCAGCCTGTCGGAAGGCTCCTTCGGCGGCGTCTGATCGTCATAGAGAAGTCTGGCTTCTTCATAGGGGCCGCGCCGCGTCCCGCCCGACTTCACCACCACGACCCTGTCCATCCGCTCGAAGCTTATTTCCAGCCTGTCGCCGGGCTTCACCGCATGACTGGGCTGGCGGACGACGACGCCATTGATCTTCACCTGTCCCGACTGAACGTAGCTCTGGGCGAGCGAACGGGATTTAGCCATGCGGGCAAAGAACAGCCACTTGTCCAGACGCTGGCGCGTGCTTTCCAGTGGCTGTTCGCTGTTTCCCATAGGCTTACTTCTTCAGCTGCTCCTTGAGGGCAGCGAGCTTTGCGAAAGGCGAATCCGGGTCCAGCGGCTTTTCCTTGCGCGGTGGCTTGGCCTCGAAACGCTGCTGGCCCTGCGGCTTTCCGCCACGGTCGCTGCGCTCCGGCCTGTCCTTGCGCTCGCCACGATCATGACGATCATTATTGCGGTTGTTGCCGCGATCGGGACGGCCGCCGTCACGCTTGCGCTCGCCCTCGCCGCCACGATTGGCTGCATCGCGATTTGCCCCGTCGCGATTGTCACGACGGCCTTCGCCGCGTCGCTCGCCTTGCTCGCGCGCTGTCTGCTCACGACCCTGGCCACGATTGCCGGGACGACGGTTTTCACCACGCTGGTTTTCATTGCGGCCACCCGGACGCCACAGAAGCACGGGCTTCGGCTCGGCGGCCTCACCACTTTCCGCCGGAGCCGCTTCATTTGCAGCAGCCTCTTCACCGGCGGCTTCCGCGACCGGCGCCTCGGTAACGTCGCCTTCCACAACAGCAACCGCTTCGGAGGCCTGCTCTTCGGAAGCCGGCTCGTCCTGCTCGGTCTCAGCGCTATCCTCTTCGCCCGCCGTCGTTTCCGGGGCAGCCGGCACAGTGGCGCCTGCCTGGCTGGCGAGGAAGGCCTGTGCCTCTTCCGCCGTCACCTGATCGGCACGGTAACCGAGGCCCTTGAGGATTTCTTCCATGTCATCGAGCGTTGCGCCGAGAATGGAAAGCATCGCGGTCGTCGTCGTGAAACGACGGCCATCATAAGCGCCTTCGGGGCGCGGCTGCTGGCCGGGCTTCCACTGCAGCAGCGGACGGATGAGATCGGCCAGACGCTCGAGAATGTCGATACGCACCGCGCGCTTTCCGAGGAAACGGAAACCGGCAAGCTTGTAGAACATGCGCTCGAAGCTGGCATCCGTAACGACCGAGGTGCGGCCTGCAGCCAGCACGGGAATGAGGTCGCCATAACCCGGTTTGCCAAGACCATCATTCTTCAAGGCCCAGAGCAGCGTCACAAGTTCTGCCGGAGCGGGCTTCAGGAGCGCAGGCAAAAAGACATGATAGGCGCCGAAACGCACGCCGTAACGCCGCATGGAAGCACGCGCGTCCTGATCCAGCGACTTCACGTCTTCCGCGACGTCACGACGGAACAGCACGCCGAGATTTTCAACCAGCTGGAAAGCGAGACCCTTTGCGAGACCCTGAAGGTCTTCCGCGCGGGAGATATCATCCAGCGGCTTCAGCACGGTTGCGATCTGGTGGTTGACGAAACGCTCGATCCGCGCGAGCGCGTGATCACGGGCATTACCGCTCAACTGCTCGTCGGCCAGCAGGATCACCCGCGGCTTCATGATATTGTCGCCGGCCGAAAGACGGGCAACCGGCTCGCCCAGCCAGCGAACCAGACCATCGGAGCTCAAAGCGAGATCGCCATTTCCACTGGCGTGCAGACGCGCGGCACGCGCCTCGTATTCGAGCGCGAGCGCCTTCTGCGCCGCAGCCTGCACGGCCTTCTGATCCGGCCCTTCCATTCCCGGCACCGGCGTGAACCGGAACCCGGCCAATTGGCCGACGTGATGACCTTCTACGAAGACATCACCATTTACACTGATTTCAGCTTCAAGCATCGCATTCTCTCTCAGGCGCCTCATGAGCACAGATGTCCTGCGATCAACAAAGCGTTTCGTCAACCTTTCATGTAGCGCATCGGACAATCGATCCTCGATTTCCCGAGTCTTTTCTTGCCAGTGTGTCGGATCGGCAAGCCATCCTGGGCGGTTCGATACATAAGTCCATGTTCTGATCTGCGCAATCCTCGCAGACAAGGTATCGATCTCTCCATCCGTGCGGTCGGCGCGACGCACCTGTTCGGCCATGAAATCCTCGTTCACCGTCCCGCGCTTGACGAGGTCGAAATAGAGCGTGGAGATCAGATCCGCATGCTGCGCCGGCGCGATACGGCGATAGTCCGGAAGCGCGCAGGCCTCCCAGAGCTTTTCCACCCGTGCATCGGTCGTCGTCACGTCGATGATTTCGGGATAACGGGACAGATACTCCAGCGCCTGCTGGTCGATGGCCGGCAGGGCGCGCGAAAGCCCCTGGATCGCCGGCGCAGCGTCAAGGCTCGCACGCAGATTGGCGATAGAGGAAAAATCGAAGTTTTTCGTCCGCCACTGCAACACCTTCACCGCATCGAACTGATGCGTCTCGATCCGCTCCACCAGTTCGTCATCGAACGGGTCGACACGGCCTGTCACCCCGAAGGTGCCGTCACGAAGATGGCGGCCGGCGCGGCCGGCGATCTGGCCGATTTCGCCCGGATTGAGATTGCGGAATTGATAACCGTCGAATTTTCGGTCCTGCGCGAAAGCGACGTGATCGACATCAAGGTTAAGGCCCATGCCGATAGCGTCCGTCGCGACCAGATATTCGACATCGCCGGACTGATAGAGACCCACCTGCGCATTGCGCGTGCGGGGCGAAAGCGCGCCTAGCACAACGGCCGCGCCGCCCCGCTGGCGGCGCACCAGTTCGGCAATGGCATAGACCTCATCGGCGGAAAAAGCGACAATCGCCGTGCGCTGCGGCAGGCGGGTTATCTTCTTCTGGCCGGCATAAAAAAGCTGCGACAGACGCGGTCGCTCCACCACGGTAATTCCCGGCAGCAGCTTTTCGAGGATCGGGCGCATCGTGCCCGCCCCCAGCAGCAGCGTTTCCTCCCGACCGCGCAGATGCAGAACCCGGTCGGTAAAGATATGCCCGCGTTCGAGATCGCCTGCCAGCTGCACCTCATCGATTGCAACGAAGGCGGCCGTCGTTTCGCGCGGCATGGCTTCCACTGTGCAAACGGAATACTTGGCTTTTGGGGGTGAGATTTTTTCTTCGCCGGTTATCAGCGCCACATTGGGCGCCCCCACCTTTTCGACCAGACGGGTATAGACCTCGCGCGCCAAAAGGCGCAGCGGCAGGCCGATGACACCGCTGCCATGCGCCACCATACGCTCAATCGCGTAATGGGTCTTGCCGGTGTTGGTGGGGCCGAGAACGGCCGTGACACCGCGGCCGCTCAGGATCATGGGGCGAAAATTCAACGTACTATCCGCGAATCGACTTCATCTGCTTGGCGTGCCACCCACATCAACGGTATGGGCCGCACGCACCACACATGGCAACGCCTACCGACAAAGGCAATAGGCCTCACCCGCAAAGTGCTACAAGGCGACCAGTCAACGAAATTTTCCATTTCGATTCAGATAGTTGAACAAGAAAAAAGAATCCGGCGAAAATGAAATCGATTCGGCTGCGGAACAGTCTGCGAACGAATCGAATACGAATCGCTGACTCCTCGTGATTCAGCTTTTGTTCTCCGCAATATCTGGTTGGCGAAGTCACGGCCTCTACCAGATTATGAATCCGGATAAGTCCTTGGCCGGATTCGGCATTACGGTAAAACCGCCGGTCGGAAAATCCGGGAATCGGCTGTCAAGCGCCAATCCCCGAAAAGCCGTTCCGAAGCCAGCACCACAAGCCGAGATCAGAGTGCCTCACCGGTGAGCAAACGCGGCGCATTTGCATCCGTGGTACCGGCGGCCTGGCCGATGAAATAGGATTTGAGACCCGGCAAACGATCCACCACGCCGAGACCGAAATCGCGCATGATGCGAATGGGACCGACATCATTGGAGAACAGCCGGTTCAGCACATCCGTGGTCACCCCCATCCGCAAGGTGTCGAACCGGCGCCAGGACTGATACCGCTCCAGAACATTGAGGGAGCCGATGTCGAGGCCGAGACGGTCAGCTTCAACCACGGTTTCGGCCAGAGCCGCCACATCCTTGAAACCCAGATTGAGGCCTTGACCCGAGATCGGGTGAATACCGTGGGCCGCATCACCGGCGAGCGCGAAACGCGACGCGACGAAGGACCGTGCCAAAGTGAGACCCAGCGGAAAGGCGCGCCGGGGACCGACAGGGCGGATCGTGCCGAGCTTGTGGCCGAACCGGCGCTCAAGCTCCTCCTCGAACACCAGGTCGTCGGCGGCCACAAGCCTGTCGGCATCGGCGGTGCGTTCGGTCCAGACAAGCGAAGACCGGTTTCCCTTCAACGGCAGAATGGCGAAGGGTCCGGATGGCAGGAAATGCTCCTCGGCGCAGCCTTCGTGCGGTCGCTCATGCTCAACGGTCGTCACGATGCCTGACTGATCGTAAGCCCAGTGCACCGTCTTGATGCCAGCCATATCCCGAAGAGCCGAGCGAACACCATCACAGGCAATCAGCAATCGCGCTTCGAGCGTCGATCCGTCGGAAAGGTGAATAGCCGTCGACTGCGGTCCTGCTGTAAAATCGGAAACACTGAGGCCGTGGCGGATTTCTATGCCCAGGCGTGCGCAAAGGCCCCGCAACGCGCCTACCAAAGCGACGTTTGGAACCATATGGGCAAAGGGCCGGCCCTCTTCCACCGCGCCGTCAAACGTCAGGAACACGGGACGTACCGGATCGGCGGTTTTCGAATCGGTAACGATCATCTTGTGGATCGGCTGGGCTTCCGGCTCGATCTCGTTCCAGATGCCGAAAACATCGAGCATGCGGGTAGCCGCTGCGATAATGGCGGACGCGCGAACATCCTTTGCCCAGACATCCTCAGGAGCGGCTTCAATTACCTGCACATTCAGATGCGGGGCCGCCTGCTTGATTGCCACAGCAACGGAAAGACCGACATATCCGCCGCCTGCCACCACAACGTCCAGCATCGCGCTTCTCCTCAAATCTTGTGCATGCATCATCGGCGCACTATAGACCATGTGACGTCTTCCTACAGCCGGAGCAGGCCGAAAAAATGTCGCATCCCTTGCAATCGTCAGACCCGATGGCAAATCTCATCGCCACGCTCGATCTTGAGAAGCTGGAAGAGAACCTTTACCGGGGCGAAAGCCCGCAGATCGGCTGGCAACGGGTTTTTGGTGGTCAGGTCATTGCACAGGCCCTGATCGCCGCGCAAAGAACCGTGGATGACGATCGCTTCGTGCATTCGTTGCACGCCTATTTCATGCGTCCCGGCGACCCGCTGGTGCCCATCGTCTACCAGGTCGAGCGTATCCGCGATGGCGCCAGTTTCTGCACCCGTCGCGTGGTCGCCATCCAGCACGGCAAAGCTATTTTTTCCATGTCGGCGTCGTTCCAGATATTCGAGGACGGTTTTACCCATCAGATCAGGATGCCTGATGTGACGCCGCCTGAAAAACTGATGAGCGAGGAACAGATGCAGGCGGCTTTCCTCGCAAAGGCGCCCGCTTCGATCCGAAACTACTGGAGCAACAAGCGGCCGATCGAGATCAGGCCGGTCTCGCTGACCCACTACATCTCAAAAGAAAAGCTGGAGCCGCAGCAGGATATCTGGGTCCGTGCCGTTGGAAGCGTACCTGACGATCCGCGCCTGCAATCCGCCATTCTCGCCTATCTCTCCGACATGACGCTGCTGGACACCTCGCTCTATGCCCATGGCACGACGATCTTCGATCCTTCGATCCAGGTGGCAAGCCTAGACCACGCCATGTGGTTTCATCGTCCCTGCCGGCTGGATGACTGGCTACTCTATACACAGGACAGCCCCAGCGCCTCGGGCGCGCGTGGTTTGACCCGTGGCAATATTTTCACCAGACAGGGTGAACTGGTCGCCTCCGTGGCGCAGGAAGGTTTGATCCGCAAAAGGGCAAATGATTAAATAAAGTGCGTTTTCTAAAAATCGCACATTTTATAGACGCAAAATTCGCCGACAAATGCCCCTTTTTCAGACGTCCGTCATATAAACATTACATTTCAATAAGTTAGTTACACACTCAAAACTGGCACGCCCTTTGAATGTATGTCCGCAGTCGCTGTTACTGATCTGCCAGCGGCAGGAGAGTCGGCTCCGTGCCGAGGACAAACAAAGGATGGGAAACCAGATGAAAATTGTGATGGCCATTATCAAGCCGTTCAAGCTGGATGAAGTGCGTGAAGCACTCACCGGCGTCGGCATCCAGGGCCTGACCGTGACCGAAGTAAAGGGTTACGGGCGCCAGAAGGGACATACCGAGATTTATCGCGGCACGGAATATGCGGTGAGCTTCCTTCCCAAGCTAAAGATCGAGATCGCTGTTCCATCCGACGTCGTGGACAAGGCCGTCGAAGCGATCGCATCTGCGGCAAAGACCGGGCAGATCGGCGACGGCAAGATCTTCGTTTACTCAATTGAACAGGCCGTGCGCATCCGTACCGGCGAAACCAACACAGAAGCGCTTTGAAGCACGGCTGACAGGGGAGTTTTCTAGCTATGCAACTCAACAAGTTTTTGACGCTCGGCAAGCTGGGCGCAACAGCGACGGCCCTGATGGCCCCGGCCATCGCCTTTGCCCAGGATGCAGCGCCGGCCGCAGCCGCAGCGCCTGTTCCGGAAAAGGCCGACACAGCCTTCATGTATGTCGCCACCATCCTCGTGCTCTTCATGATCCTTCCGGGCCTGGCGCTGTTTTACGGCGGTCTTGTCCGCACGAAGAACATGCTCTCCGTTCTCATGCAGTGCACGGTCATCACCGCCGTCATGATGCTCATCTGGGTCATCTACGGTTACTCTTTCGCCTTCGGCGGCGGCACCGGCCCTTATTTCGGCGGCTTCGGCAAGCTTTTCCTGTCGGGCGTTTCGCTTGACAGCACCTCGGCAACCTTCTCGCAGGGCGTCGTGATCTACGAATATACCTTCATCGCCTTCCAGATGACCTTTGCGGCCATCACCCCGGCGCTGATCATCGGTGCCTTCGCGGAACGCGTGAAGTTCTCCGCCGTCATCCTCTTCACCATCCTGTGGGCCACCTTCGTGTATTTCCCGGTCGCCCATATGGTCTGGGACGCAAACGGCCTGATCTTCGGCATGGGCGCTCTCGACTTCGCCGGCGGCACGGTCGTCCACATCAATGCCGGTATCGCAGGCCTGATCGGCGCGATCATGGTCGGCAAGCGCACCGGCTTCGGCAAGGACATGATGGCTCCTCACTCCATGACACTGACACTCGTCGGTGCAGCCATGCTGTGGTTCGGCTGGTTCGGCTTCAACGCCGGCTCCAACCTCGAAGCATCGGGTGGTGCGGTTCTCGCAACCATGAACACCTTCCTCGCAACCGCAGCCGCCATTGTTTCCTGGTCGCTGGTTGAAAGCTTCACCCGTGGCAAGGCATCCATGCTGGGCGCCGCGTCGGGCATGATCGCCGGCCTCGTTGCCGTCACACCTGCTGCAGGCTCGGTTGGCCCGATGGGTGCCATCGTTCTCGGCCTCATCGTCTCGCCGATCTGCTACTTCTTCGTCTCCGTGGTGAAGAACAAGTTCGGTTACGACGATACCGCTGACGTCTTCGGCGTTCACGGCATCGGCGGCATCATCGGCGCACTCGGCACCGGCATCTTCACCTCGCCGCTACTCGGCGGCACCGGCAAGCCCGAATTCTCCATCGCCTCGCAGCTCTGGACGCAGTTCGTGGCCGTCGCCATCACCATTGTCTGGTGCGCCATCGTCTCTGCAATCCTTTACAAGATCGTCGATGTGATCGTCGGGCTCCGCGTCCCGGTCGAAGCCGAGCGCGAAGGTCTGGACCTCGCCACCCACGGCGAAGCCGCTTACCACTCCTGATACCGGGAAAATGGGGTTCTCCATCCCCATTCCCAAAAGAAAGGCCCGTTTCGACGGGCCTTTTTCTTTGCCGCCAATCTGCCGTTGCGCAACCGCTTCAAAGCTGAAATCCGCTCAAACGCTCACCCTAAAACGCTCTGGCATCCTCAAAAAACCGCATGGTTAACACGACATTAACCAGCTGGCGGTTAGTTTTCCCTGTCAATCCGGGATCAGGCCGTGTGCCGGATCTCGCCGAAACCAAAAAATGACGGGTTCAGGGACATGGGCAGAATGCATTCTCCGACATTCGATGGTCGTCACACACGTTTTGTGCTGACGGCGTTTTTCGTGCGGCAGATTATGGCTCTGGCCGGTTTCGCTCTGCTTGCCACGATTGCACTCGGTATCGCCGCGCTCGCGACGTGGAATGTGGCGGATCCGAGCCTGTCCTATGCCACAGGAAACCAACCAACCAATCTCCTGGGCTACGGCGGCGCGATCTTCGCGGATATCGTTATGCAGTTCCTCGGGCTTTCGGCCATCATTTCCCTGCTGCCGGTCATTGCATGGGCGATCGCCCTGATCGCCGGCCGCAAGCTGCAGCGCATACCCGCCCGCCTCGTGGCCTGGATCGCGGGCGCGATCGTCTGCGCTGCGTCCCTCGGCTGCTTTCCGGCTCCCGTCACCTGGCCGCTGCCGAACGGTATCGGCGGCGTGATCGGCGACATGATCCTTCGTTTTCCCGCCCTATTCATCGGCGCTTATCCCACGGGCACCGTTGCGACGATACTTGGGGTAATATTCGCCGCGCCGGCTACCTGGCTCATGCTGTTTGCCGCCGGCATTGTCGGCGGTCTGGACGATGAACTGGAGCGTGAAGAACCCGGACCGGCCGTCAGCAAGGCCCGCGCCGTCCGCGAGGCGGAAGAGGACGACGAGGATGATGGCGAGGGTTTCTTCGCCAATATTCTCGCCTTCGGCGCACTGACGCACTACTGGTACATCACCCAGGCCCGTTTTCGTCGCCTGTTCGGCCTGAAGTCGAAATCGCTGCATGACGAATTCGAACATCCCTATGATTTCAACGAGTATGAATTCGGCACGCTAAACGAGCCGTCGCGCCTCAAGACGGCGATCAACCGTCTCGACCAGCGCGCGGAACCCTCTTTCGAAGAACGAACTGCATCGCGTCGCCAGATGTCTCCTCCCTCCATCGCGCCCAGTCATGAAGACGATGGGGACGGCGAGCCGTCCTTCGGTACTGACGAGGCCCGCCTGCCAAGTGGCATCCTTTCCGATGACGACATCGACCAGAAATTCACTGCCCGACAGGCGCCGGGACGCGGACAGACGAAAATAACCGCTCCTTCGGCACGCCCGAAGCCCAGTGAGCGTGTGGCACGCGAAGCACAGGCCTCTTTCATCGCCGCAGACGGTTTCCAGCTTCCTACCGTTCATCTTCTGGCGGAGCCCAAGAACATTGTTCGCGACAATACGCTAAGCGAAGAGGTGCTCGAGCAGAACGCCCGTCTTCTCGAGGGGGTTCTTGAAGACTTCGGCGTCAAGGGTGAAATCATTCATGTCCGCCCCGGCCCGGTCGTCACACTTTACGAGCTGGAACCGGCCCCCGGCATCAAATCGTCGCGTGTCATCGGCCTCGCGGATGATATCGCCCGCTCCATGAGCGCGATCGCCGCCCGCGTGGCCGTTGTTCCCGGCCGCAATGCCATCGGCATCGAACTGCCGAACCAGACCCGCGAAACCGTGTTCCTGCGCGAACTGATCGGCAGCCGCGATTTCGAAAACAGCAAAGCCAAGCTTGCCATGGCGCTCGGCAAGACCATCGGCGGCGAACCCGTCATCGCCGATCTCGCCAAGATGCCGCACCTGCTCGTTGCAGGCACCACCGGTTCGGGCAAGTCCGTTGCCATCAACACCATGATCCTGTCGCTGCTTTACCGCATGTCACCGGAACAGTGCCGCCTGATCATGATCGACCCGAAAATGCTGGAACTGTCGATCTATGACGGCATTCCGCACCTGCTTTCTCCCGTCGTCACGGATCCGAAAAAGGCGGTCGTCGCGCTCAAATGGACGGTGCGCGAGATGGAGGAACGCTACAAGAAGATGTCCAAGATCGGCGTGCGCAATATCGACGGCTTCAACAGCCGCGTGCAGCAGGCGCTCGACAAGGGCGAAATCCTCACCCGCACGGTGCAGACCGGTTTCGACCGCCAGACCGGCGAGGCAATCTACGAAACGGAAGAGTTCGATCTGAAGCCCCTGCCCTATATCGTCGTCATCATCGACGAGATGGCCGACCTGATGATGGTGGCCGGCAAGGATATCGAAGGCGCGGTGCAGCGTTTGGCGCAGATGGCGCGTGCTGCCGGCATCCATGTCATCATGGCCACCCAGCGTCCTTCGGTCGACGTCATCACCGGCACGATCAAGGCCAACTTCCCGACACGCATCTCATTCCAGGTCACCTCGAAGATCGACAGCCGCACGATCCTTGGAGAGCAGGGCGCCGAACAGCTGCTCGGCATGGGTGATATGCTTTACATGGCGGGCGGCGGACGCATCCAGCGTGTGCACGGGCCCTTCGTTTCCGACAATGAAGTGGAAGAGATCGTTTCCTATCTGAAGACACAAGGGTCGCCTGAGTATCTCGAAGAGATTACCGAAGAAGAAGACGAGGACGGCGCTGGCGCAAGCCCGGCCGGCGGCGCCAGCTTCTCGGATTCCGAGGACCCCTACGATCAGGCCGTGGCCGTCGTACTTCGCGATGGCAAAGCCTCCACCTCCTATGTGCAGCGTCGTCTCGGCATCGGTTACAACCGCGCGGCATCGCTGATCGAACGCATGGAGCAGGAAGGCATTATCGGCCCCGCCAACCACGCCGGAAAACGCGAAATCCTCGTTCCCACGGAAGCAGATATCATCGAGCGATAATCCGCAACCAAGCGGCGTCGAGAAGCGTTATTACACGCTTTCACGTCATGAAGCCGCCGCGTTTTTCGCGGACAATCGCTGCGATGAAGGAGAACAGAATGAACGACCTGACCACCGGCGAAACGGCCAATGCAAGCGCAGCGCAAAATGGCGTGACGCGGCGTGGGGTGCTGACGGCATTTTCCATGGCTGCCGTGATCGCTGGCATCTCGCCGCTCGACGCCTTTGCCCAGGCAGCCGGCAATACCGCAACGGCACAGAAGATCGCGAACCACTTTTCGTCGGTCAAAACCATGATGGGTGAATTCGTGCAGTTCGGCCCGCGCGGGGAACAGACCGGCGGCAAGTTCTACATCGAACGGCCAGGCAAGCTCCGCTTCAATTATGAAGACCCCTCGCCGATGCGCGTCATCTCCGATGGCAAGAATGTCGTCATCGGCAATATGAAGCTGAAGACATGGGATCTTTATCCACTGTCGAAGACTCCGCTCAGCCTGCTTCTCTCCGACAAGATCGATCTCAGCAACCAGAAGGTCCGGGATGTGAAGGAAGAATCTGACCTGACCACCATCGTCCTCGGTGACAAGAGCGTGTTCGGTGATTCCACCATCACGCTGATGTTCGACCCGAAGACGTTCGATCTGCGGCAATGGACCACGACGGACGCCCAGAACAAGGACACGACCGTCATGATCTTCAACGTTCAGACCGGCGTGAACCTCGATGAACGCGTCTTCAACATCAATTATGAAGAAGTACGCAAGCGCGGCTGACGCTCCCTGTCGATGTATGCTGTGTGAAGGCGGCTCTCAGGCCGCCTTTTTCATTTTGCCGCTAAAATACATTCCCGTTTTCGTCACGATGTTATAAGCCTGCGCCCCGGAAACAGCCTTGAGGCCTTGCTTCGAGGCGATAAAAGCGGAGCTCATTTATGTCGTTTTCGATAACCACCTGGAACATCAACTCGGTCAGGCTCAGAATGCCGATCGTCGAGCAGTTTCTGGTGCGTTACAAACCCGACATTCTCTGCCTGCAGGAAACCAAATGCCCGAATGGCGAGTTTCCGATGAAGCCGTTGAAGGCGCTGGGTTACGAGCACGTGATCATTCACGGCCAGAAGGGCTATCATGGTGTCGCCATTGCCTCGAAAATCCCGCTGACGGAAGATCATCGGCAGGATTACTGCGGAATTGGCGACGCGCGCCATATTTCCGCGATTGTCCAGGTGGGATCGCGCCGCATCCGGCTCCATAATTTTTATGTTCCGGCAGGCGGCGACGAACCTGATCGCTCAATCAATCCGAAATTCGGCCACAAGCTGGATTTCATTGAGGAAATGAAGGCATTGCGTGCCGATGGCGTGCCGGGCACCTCTTCCATACTCGTCGGCGACCTCAATATAGCGCCGCTCGAAAACGATGTCTGGTCGCACAAGCAGCTTCTCAAGATCGTCAGCCACACGCCGGTGGAAACCGAGGGTATGCTGGACATCATGAAGAAGGGCAACTGGCTTGATCTGATGCGGCTGAATGTGCCGGCGACGGAAAAAATCTATACGTGGTGGAGTTACCGCGCCAAGGACTGGGAAGCGGCTGATCGCGGCCGCCGCCTCGATCACATCTGGTCGTCTCAGGATCTCGGCCCGTCGCTTGACAGGATCGAGATATTGCGGGAAGCCCGCGGCTGGAACCGACCATCGGATCACGTTCCAGTCACCGCCCATTTCCGGTTTTGAACCAATGCCGAACGCGGTGATCTGGCGCGCGGTCACATGAAGCGGTTCTGCAAACGGGCCGCACCGGCGGCCAGAGACGCGATATTGTCGCGAATGCGCGCCGAAACGATGTCGGCGACCTCAGGAAACTCTTCCACCAGACGGTGAAAGAGAATGCGCGTTATCCGGATGACTTCGGAATCCTCCGCAGCCACGGCAGTAAATTTTCTTTCGCAAAGGGTAAAAAGCGCAAGTTCCGAAAGCAGGGCGCCCTTTCCGGGCGTAGCCTGCAGCACGGGCTTGCCGTCCCGTCCGGCTGAAAAAAGCTCGAAATGACCCGACGTCACGGCAAAGGCGCATTCGGCAGGGGAGTGTTCGCGAAACAAGGTCTGTCCCGCCGCGACACGCCGGCGCTCTGCGCCGAAGGCGATGAGCCGCAGCTGATCATCACTGAAGCCCGCAAACAACGGCACTTGCCCCAGCAGCATGATATCGTCGGTCAAGGCCATGTCGATTGTTACTCCGGAAAACCGCCTGCGTTGCTATAGCGGTTTTCCAATATCGGCCTTCAAAACACAAGGTGCTAGAGCAATGCTCAACAACTCGGGGGGACCCCCCGGGGGTCTATCAGGGGACGATCTTGTAGCCGCCGTTCTCGGTTACGAGAATCTCGGCATTGGAAGGATCCCGCTCGATCTTCTGACGCAGGCGATAAACGTGCGTTTCGAGCGTGTGGGTCGTGACCCCGGAATTGTAACCCCAGACCTCTTCCAGCAGGACGTCGCGCGTCACGACCGTGCTGCCTGCCCGGTAGAGATAACGAATGATCGCGGCCTCTTTTTCCGTCAGCCGGATTTTCTTGCCGTCTTCGGTCGTCAGGAGCTTCTGGCTGGGCTTGAACTGATAAGGACCAACGGTGAAGACCGCATCCTCGCTCTGTTCATATTGACGCAACTGGGCCCGGATGCGGGCGAGAAGCACGGCGAAGCGGAAAGGCTTTGTCACGTAGTCATTGGCGCCAGCCTCAAGGCCAAGGATCGTGTCCGAATCCGTATCGTGACCCGTGAGCATGATGATGGGCGCCTTGAAGCCGCCCTTGCGTAAAAGCTTCACAGCTTCGCGGCCATCCATGTCGGGAAGGCCGACATCCATGATGAGTAGATCGACCTGCGAAGTTTTGGCGGTCTGCATCGCCTGTGCGGCGTTTGCGCCGCTCAACAGCGAGAATTCCTCATAGGGAGACAATTGCTCGGTCAGCGTCTCCCGAAGATCGTCGTCATCGTCCACGAGAAGGATAGTGCGAGCCGTCATTCGGATTCTCAGCCTTTCTTACTTTAATCGTCAGCCAATTCAGCGGTTTGCCGGTAAAAGGTCAACCCATTGCCATCACATGATGAAGTGCTATGACTTCACGTTAAATAACCTGCAAAGCAAAATCTCGTGAAAAACATGAGCAAACGTCCCGTAGAACAACGTAAACGCGCATCAACGCTCATGGTTCGGCCAGCTCCTTTGAAAATCAACCGGGCCATCGTTCAGCTCGGCCATCTCACATTTCCGGCTGCCATCGGGCGCAATGGCCGTACTGCACGAAAACGAGAAGGTGACGGAAAGTCGCCGATTTCCTTGACCCGCCTGCTGCATGGCTTTTATCGCGGCGACCGCATGTCCGCCATCACGACTGCCCTGCCGATGCAACGTACGCGGAAATCGATGCTGTGGTGTGATGAGCCCGGCAACCCCAATTACAATAGGCTGGTCAAGGCACCTTTCGCGCCGAGCCACGAGGACATGATGCGCACAGATGGCCTTTACGATGTCTGTCTCGTGCTGGACTGGAACGTCACCTCAAGAAGCCGCAACCGCGGCTCGGCAATCTTCATGCATATTATTCGGCCGGGATATGAACCAACAGCAGGTTGCGTAGCACTGCATCCCCGCGACATGCGGCGCGTCCTGCCGCATCTGCGCAAAGGCACGAAAATCCGCATCTTGTGAATTAAGCCGGCACTTGGACAACAAAAAACCCGCCATAAAGGCGGGTTTTTTTAGAAGGAAGAGGCCGGCGATTACGCGGCTTCGTCCTGAGAATCGTCTTCCTCGACAGCCTTGCCGCGCTTGGGGCCCTTGGCAAGGTTGACTTCCACCAGGCGAACAGCCTCGGTTTCGGACATCTTGTTGACAGCGGCGATTTCGCGCGCCATGCGGTCGAGAGCGGCTTCGTAAAGCTGGCGCTCGGAATAGGACTGCTCAGGCTGGTTTTCCGCGCGGTAAAGATCGCGAACGACTTCCGCGATCGCGATGAGATCGCCGGAGTTGATCTTCGCATCATATTCCTGCGCACGGCGCGACCACATGGTACGCTTCACACGTGCCTTGCCCTGCACCACTTTCAGCGCCCGCTCGACAAAATCGCCTTCGGAAAGCTTGCGCATGCCGATGCTGACGGCTTTGGCGACGGGAACTTTAAGACGCATCTTGTCTTTTTCGAAATCAATGACAAAAAGCTCAAGCTTCATGCCGGCGACTTCTTGTTCCTCGATGGCAGAAATGGTACCGACACCATGAGCGGGATACACAATCGCTTCACCGGTTTTAAAGCCGTGATGTGCTGGAGATTTCTTCTGCTGGGTCGTCATTCGTTCTAAAAACTCCCTGTTACATACCCGGGGATGCCGGGGTTGGGTCGGTCAGGCCCTGATGAGACGGGGGAACCGTCAGGTGATTCCGCACTGGTCCAGCCGTGCACGCAAAAATACACCTTCCCGCCTCGCGGGGTTCGATAACGTAAACGCTCGATATGTCACGGAAACCGCGTGCAAAAGAGGTGTTGCTTTCGTGGTGTTTTTGGGCACACAAATGCCGCGCTGTGGATCAGTGTTGTTGGTGTACCACAAAAATAGGCGCAAATCAATAATTTGCTTCAACCGTGGCCGCAACATCACATTGCGGCTCAAGAACCGCTTAAAAATTAGCCGCAAAAATACTGTCGTATGCTTCTAAACTGAGCCTCGCGAGAAAAGAAGCAAAAAAATTTCACTTACCGCCTGAAGAAACACGATAGCCTCTTAAACTCTTCGTAATTCCACGCCAATATCCGATTCGACTGAAAAGGCAAAATCCGCAAATTGGCGATGCTTTTTTATATTAAAGTGTGATTTTTGGAGGAATCCACGTCAAATGGGCTACAGAAACAATCCAAAACGCGAAAAACAGATCGAAAAAGCGCGCCAGCAGGCAATTGCCGAAAATGTCGAATTTCTTGATCCTGGTATTCTTTATGGAAGGGCAAGTGTCGACGATATAGAATATTATTCCGCCGAGATGCTGGCGGCGAGTGCCGCCCACAGTTTCCAGGCGCTTTCGCGATGGACCGGGGACACCCCTCATATCAGCATTTCCCAAGTCGAGGGTGTTTCCCCGCGGGACGTGCCGGTAACGGTTCTGACCATTATCGGCCGCAACATGCCCTTCCTCTACGATTCTGTTATGGGCGAAGTCACCAGCAGTTATCGTGGTCTTTATCTTGCCGTGCACCCGATCCTCGTCCGAGACGATGATGCGAAGGGTGGTTACCGCCTTGCCGAGCCCGATGATGATCCGGCCGGCAATATAAGTCTTATCCAGCTGCACATCGCACCGCTTTCGCAGCAGGGAGCCTCGGCTCTGGAGGAGCGGCTTCGCTTCGTGCTGAAGCAGGTGGAATCGGCCTATCGCGACTGGCGGCCCATGCTGGCGAAGCTAGACGAGGCGTTGGATGAACTGTCGAAACGCGGCTCGTCGCGGCGCAAGGCCGAACGGACGGAGGCGGTCGAATTCCTCAACTGGCTTCGCAACGACAATTTCACCTTCCTGGGCATGCGTGACTACACCTATTCCGGCAAGGGGAAGAACGCGAAGATCGAGCGCGGTGACGGCGTCGGCCTCGGCAGCCTCAGCGACCCGGATGTCCGCGTGCTGCGCCTCGGCAAGAATGCCGTGACGACGACACCGGAAATCCTTGCCTTCCTCGATGGCCCGGATTTCCTCATCGTTACCAAGGCTAATGTGAAGTCCATCGTGCATCGTCGCGCCTATATGGACTATATCGGTATCAAGCGCTTCGACGAGGACGGCAATGTCGTTGGTGAGCTGCGCATCGTCGGCCTTTTCACGGCAACTGCTTATACACGTTCAGTCAAGCAAATCCCCTTGCTGCGCGCCAAGGTCGCGGAAGTCGAGCGGCATTTCGGCTTCGATCCAAACAGCCATTCGGGCCGCATCCTGCAGAACACGCTGGAAGCCTATCCGCGTGACGATCTTTTCCAGATCGAAACCGACCTTCTGATCCGCTTCATCGAGCAGATCATGGAGCTCAGCGACCGTCCGCGTGTGCGCGTGCTCGCACGTATAGACCGTTTCGACCGCTTCGTTTCGGCGATCATCTTCGTTCCGCGCGAGGAGTATAATTCCTATGTGCGCGAGAAGATCGGCGATTATCTGAGCAGGGTCTATGACGGGCATATCTCGGCCTATTATCCCGCCTTCCCCGAAGGCGCCGTTGCCCGCGTCCATTTCATTGTCGGCCGCACGGAAGGCAAGACGCCCCGCATCGCCCAGGACAAGCTCGAAGATGCCGTCAGCGATATTGCGGCACGCTGGATAGATCACTTCGTCTCCCTGTCCGAACCGGGCGCACCGGTGCTGGAAGTGGATCAGGCCTATCAGGAAGCTTTCACGCCCGAAGAGGCGATCGGCGACATGCCTGATATTCTGGCCGCTGTGAAGGGCGATCCGGTCCGCATTGAATTCTATCAGCAGGAAGGCCAGCCGGCGGGAACGCTATCCCTGAAGATTTTCCACCGCGAAGGCCATCTTCCGCTTTCACGACGTGTTCCGCTGCTCGAAAATCTTGGTTTTAATGTCATCAGCGAGCGCACTTTCGATATCGGCGTCGTGGCGGATGGCGAAAAGCACGACATCGTGCTGCACGACATGGAACTATCGGTCGCGGCCAGCACGACACTCGACCTGCCGCATTACGGACAGAAACTCGAAGAAGCTTTCCTTGCTGCTTTTTCAGGAAAGGTGGACAATGACAACTTCAACCGCCTGATCCTTGCCTGCGGTCTCACAGTGCGCGAAGTCTCCGTGCTGCGCGCCTACGCGCGGTACCTGCGCCAGACCGGAATCGTCTATTCGCAGGAACATATCTCCGAAACGCTCTATAAATATCCTGACATCTCCGGGAATATTTTCGCGCTGTTCAAGGCCGGCTTCGATCCATCCATCGAAGAGAAGAAGCGGCTGAAGAAACTCGCGGAAATTCATAAGGCAATCGAAGCAGCCCTGAGCGGCGTTCCCAATCTCGATGAGGACCGCACCCTCCGGCGTTACGTCAACGCCATCGATGCAACCCTGCGCACCAATTACTTCCAGAAAAATGCCGACGGCACGCCGCGTGACATTCTGGCATTCAAATTCGATCCCAAACATCTGGACGGCCTGCCCGATCCGCGCCCCTTCCGCGAAATCTTCGTTTACGGAACGGAGGTCGAAGGCGTGCATCTGCGCTTCGGTAAGGTTGCACGCGGTGGTCTGCGCTGGTCGGATCGCGGCCAGGATTACCGCACGGAGGTGCTCGGTCTTGTCAAGGCGCAGCAGGTGAAGAACGCGGTCATCGTGCCCGTCGGCGCCAAGGGCGGTTTCTTCCCGAAGAACCTGCCCGCCGGCGGCTCCCGCGACGAGGTCTTTAATGCCGGCCGCGAGGCCTATAAGACCTATATCCGCACACTGCTGTCCATCACCGATAATATTGTCGACGACGCCATCGTGCCGCCGGCTGACACATTGCGGCTCGATGGTGACGACCCCTATTTCGTCGTCGCCGCCGACAAGGGAACGGCCACCTTCTCCGATACGGCAAACGGCCTTGCCCATGAAGCCGGCTTCTGGCTGGACGATGCCTTTGCATCGGGCGGTTCGGCCGGTTACGACCACAAGAAGATGGGCATCACCGCGCGTGGCGCATGGGAGACGGTGAAGCGCCATTTCCGGGAGATGAACACCGACATCCAGACCACACCCTTCACGGTGGCGGGTGTGGGCGATATGTCCGGCGACGTCTTTGGTAACGGCATGCTGCTGTCGGAGAAGATCAGGCTTATCGCCGCCTTCGACCACCGCGATATCTTCATTGATCCGGATCCCGATACCGACAAATCCTTCGCCGAGCGCAGGCGGCTGTTCGAATTGCCGCGTTCCAGCTGGCAGGATTATGACCGTTCGGCTCTCTCTGCCGGTGCGATGATCATTTCGCGCTCTGAAAAATCGGTGACGCTGACTCCGGAAGCCGTGGCGGCCATCGGCATCGACAAGTCAGTCGCCACACCGTTCGAAATCATGACCGCCATCCTCAAGGCCCCGGCCGATCTCCTCTGGTTCGGCGGCATCGGCACCTACATCAAGGCGGCGGTGGAAACCAATGCCGAGGTGGGCGACAGGGCAAACGACCCCATCCGCGTCAACGCCACGGAGGTGCGCGCCAAGGTCATCGGCGAAGGCGCCAATCTCGGTATCACCCAGAAGGGGCGCATCGCCTATGCGCTTTCGGGCGGGCGCTGCAATTCCGACGCCATCGACAACTCGGCAGGCGTGAACTCCTCCGACGTCGAGGTCAATATCAAGATCGCACTCGCCTCCGCCGTCAATAGCGGTCGCCTGACGATGCCGAAGCGTAACCAGCTTCTCGCCTCCATGACGCCTGAGGTGGCGCAGCTGGTATTGCGCAACAACTATCTGCAATCGCTGGCGATCTCGCTGACCGAGCGGCTGGGCCTTTCAAACCGGGAAGAACTCGGCCGCCTGATGAGCGCACTGGAGGCAACCGGGCAGTTGAACCGCAAGGTCGAAACCCTGCCCAACAATGCCGAGTTCAGCGAGAGATACGCCACCGGCAAACCGCTGACCCGGCCGGAGATCGGGGTGCTCTTGTCCTATGCCAAGCTCACTTTGTTTGATGCACTGGTGGCAAGCACGCTTCCCGACGAACCCTATCTCCAGCATCTGCTGGTCGATTATTTTCCGGCCAAGATGCAGAAGAACTATGCCGACGATATCAAATCGCATCGCCTGCATCGCGAAATCGTCGCGACCGCACTTGCCAATGCCGTGGTCAATCGCGGCGGCCCCGGCTTCGTGCAGAAACTTGCCGATGCAAGTGGTCTGCTTGCGGCCGATGTCGTCAAGGCAGCAGTAATCGTTGAAGATGGCTTCGGTCTCAAACGACTGTGGAGCGAGGTCGATGCGCTTGACGGCCAGATCGGGGGCGAAGTTCAGAATGGGCTTTATGCCACGATCACTCGTATCTTCACGGATGCGAGCAGGCTCTATCTGCAAACCGGGAGCGCGGGTGCGACCCCGGGCGACATGGCGACGGAAATCGAGCGCCTGAAAACCGCGATCAAGACGCTGTCACCGGCAGCGGCGAAATATCGCCGCGAACTCGGCATCACGGAAATCGACGGGGTTCCTTCCGCTCTTCTGGAGGAACTCGATACGCTCTCGCTGCTCGTCTATGTGCCTGAAATCATGCGCATCGCCGAGAGTGCGGGCACAACGCTCGCGCGCGCCGCTGAAAGCTACGCCACCGTCTCCTCGACCTTCCGTGTCGCGCGCCTGCTGGATGCCAGCCAGCGCATCACACCGGCGGATCACTACGAGAGCCTGGCTCTCCTGCGCAGCCAGGACCAGATTTCCTCATCGAGACGCCGGATCGTTATCTCCGCCCTGACAGAATATGCCAGGGAGAAGGATCCGGTTCAGGCCTGGTATGCGGCGGATCGCGTGCGGGTCAATCGTATCGTCTCCGAACTCGGCGCGCTCAGCGAGAGCGGCGATACAAACCTCGCGCGGCTCACCGTGGCGGCGGGCCTGCTTGGCGATATCGTTCAGGCACGCTGATTGGCCGCCTTAAAAACGCCATCCGGGTCACCACCCGGATGGCGCCAGACAAGACGATGCACCGGCATCGCGCCGTATTTCCCAATTTCCGATAGGACGATGAATGACTAGCCCTGCCCCAAATGCGCAAGCAGTCGTTACCAAACGCGGCATCTGGGGCTGGGTGATGTTCGACTGGGCGGCGCAACCCTTCTTCACGGTTGTCACGACCTTCGTTTTCGGGCCCTATTTCGTCGCCCGCCTCACCGACGATCCCATTGCGGCCCAGGCGACGTGGAGCAATGTGGCGACGGTATCGTCGATCATCATCGCCCTCTTCTCCCCTATCCTCGGCTCCATTGCCGACCAGTCCGGCGCACGCAAGCCGTGGATCGCCTTCTTTGCCGTCATCAAGATCGTCAGCCTGTGTCTCCTTTGGTACGCGGCACCGGGATCGCCGGTCATTCTGCCCGTTATCTGCATGATCCTCGCCTCCATCGCGGCGGAATTCTCGATCGTCTTCAACGATTCCATGATGCCGCGGCTCACCAACCCGCAAAATGTCGGGCGCATTTCCAATCTCGCCTGGGGGCTCGGTTATCTCGGCGGTATGGTGGTGCTGATCGCCGTGGTGACGCTGCTGGCGGCCAATCCACAAACCGGTGTAACCATCGCCGGCATCAAGCCTCTGTTCGGCCTCGATCCCGCAACCGGTGAGGATGCGAGAATAACCGGTCCGCTCGCTGCGCTCTGGTATCTCATCTTCATCCTGCCGATGTTTCTGCTGACCCCCGATGCTGAAAAAGGTCTGCCCTTTGCAGCGGCAATCCGCTCGGGATTGGGGGAATTGAAGATTACGTTGCGCGAATTGCGCCACCGCCCCATGCTGTCGCGGTTTCTGATCGCACGCATGCTTTATCAGGATGGCGTCAACGGCGTTCTCATTCTCGGCGGCGCCTTCGCCGCCGGCATGTTCGGCTGGGCGACGATGGAAATCGGCCTCTTTGGAATTCTGCTCAACGTCGTCGCCATCGCGGGGTGCTTTGCCGCCGGGCGAGTTGACCAGAGACTTGGATCGCGCGTCACCATCCTCATCAGCCTCGTGCTTCTGCTCGCAGCCACGCTCGGCATCGTCTCCACCGAAAAGGGCTCCACCCTGTTCGGCCTGATACACTTGTCGACGGCGGACGATGGCAGTATTTTCGCGACAGGCGCCGAAAAAGCCTATCTGTTGTATGGAGTACTGATCGGCCTTGCATTCGGCCCGGTTCAGGCGTCATCCCGCTCTTATCTCGCCCGCAATATCACCGTGGCGGAGGCAGGCCGCTACTTCGGAATTTACGCGCTCTCCGGACGCGCGACCAGCTTCATGGCGACGCTGTCGTTTTCCATGACAACCTATATGAGCGGCTCTGCTCACATTGGCATGGCCTCGCTCATCCTGTTTCTGGGGTCCGGGTTTCTGCTTTTGTTGCGCGTGCCGGAAAGAACGGCAAGCTGAAAGCGCGAGGCAGCAGCCGATGCGGTCTGGTCAATCCGGCATCGGCGCGCAGAGGATAGCGTCAGAGCTGGTCGAGCTTTTGCTGCAATGCGCGCAGCTGCGCCTTCAGCTCATCGATTTCGGATGCATTCGGCTTGCGGGTCTCTTTCGGCGCCTGTGGCATTGCAAAAGGCGTGAAACCCTGCATTGCCTGCCGGAACAGTTCCGTATTTCGGCGGACCTGCTCTTCCATCATCTGCAATGGCGCCTGAAAATTGCGGGCGAGCGAGCCGTCACCGAAAGCCTTGGCCATATGCTCCTGCATCTGGCTCTGCTGGTCGGAAAAGGTCTTCATGGAATGTTCGAGAAATGTCGGCACGACCATCTGCATCTGGTCGCCATAATAGGAGATCAATTGACGCAGAAACGCCGTCGGCAACAGCGTATTGCCGGTTTTAGCCTCCTGTTCGACGATGATCTGCGTCAGCACGGCGTGCGTGATGTCTTCGGATGACTTCGCGTCCTGAACCTTGAAGTCTTCACCACGCTTGACCATCTGCGCCAGATCATCAAGCGTTACATAGGTGCTGGTGCCGGTATTGTAGAGCCGCCGATTGGCGTATTTTTTAATGATCGTTTCGCCGTCGTGTTTCGCCATGCCCGCCTCCTCGCGATGATGGTATTTTTTTGTTTTTTGGTGTTATTGCTCTTCCCGGCGCAAAGTGTATGCGCAAAATGCGCTGTCTGACAAATGTTTTGTGCATCGCAACAGTTTGTTTTTTGCGCAGCAATTTTTAGCAAGATTCCAACGTGATTTAGCAATATCTTTTAAAGCAACTTTCGTCATTTGACTTGGATTGAAAGCTTTGCCAGTCTCCGCCCGCAAGTGAGGAGAAAACAAATGACCCTGCCTTCAATCGTGATTGCCAGCGCTGCGCGCACCGCCGTCGGTTCTTTCAATGGCCACTTTGCCAATACGCCGGCCCACGAACTCGGCGCGACCGTTATCAGTGCCGTGCTTGAACGTGCCAGCGTTGCGGCGAACGAAATTGATGAAGTCATTCTCGGTCAGGTCCTCACCGCGGGCGAAGGGCAGAACCCGGCGCGGCAAGCCGCAATGAAGGCAGGCATTCCGCAGGAAGCGACCGCTTTCGGCCTCAACCAGCTCTGCGGCTCGGGACTGCGCGCCGTGGCCCTCGGCATGCAGCAAATCTTGACGGGTGATGCGGACATCGTCATTGCCGGCGGTCAGGAATCCATGTCCATGGCGCCTCACTGCGCCCATTTGCGTGGCGGCGTGAAAATGGGCGACTTCAAGATGATCGACACCATGCTGAAGGACGGCCTGACCGACGCCTTTTACGGCTATCACATGGGCATCACCGCTGAAAACATAGCCCGCCAGTGGCAACTCTCCCGGGATGAGCAGGACCAGTTTGCGGTCTCATCGCAAAACAAGGCTGAAGCCGCACAGGCTGCCGGACGTTTCGTGGACGAAATCGTCGCTTTCACCGTGAAGGGCCGCAAGGCCGATATCGTCATCGACGCCGATGAACATATCCGCGCCGGCGCATCGCTGGAAACGATGGCCAAGTTGCGCCCTGCCTTCGACAAGGACGGCACCGTGACGGCGGGGAACGCCTCAGGTCTGAACGACGGCGCAGCCGCCACGCTTTTGATGTCGGAACGGGAAGCAGAAAAGCGCGGCATCAAGCCACTGGCCCGTATTGCCTCCTGGGCGACGGCGGGCGTCGATCCGCAGATCATGGGCACCGGCCCCATTCCCGCCTCCCGCAAGGCGTTGGCCAAGGCCGGCTGGTCGGTAGGCGATATCGGCCTCGTCGAAGCCAACGAAGCGTTTGCAGCCCAGTCCTGTGCCGTCGTGCGCGAGCTTGGCCTTGATTCTGATATCGTCAACGTCAACGGCGGAGCGATTGCCATCGGCCATCCGATCGGCGCTTCGGGTGCCCGCGTCCTGAACACCCTGATTTACGAGATGCGCCGCCGTAACGTGTCCAAGGGTCTTGCGACACTCTGCATCGGCGGCGGCATGGGTGTAGCCATGTGCATCGAGGCGCTCTGACGCGCGGGCCGCCCTCACTTGCCAAAAAGCAATTCCGGTTCAGCGGACAATAAGATAGAAGCGGCCTCCCATTGGCCGCATTTCTGTGGCGGTTGAGCACGATGAACAAGCACCTGCACAACTGCAGGCGCTTCAATGACAGGTCATGGAGGCCTAGATGAGCCGGGTTGCTTTGATTTCCGGCGGGACGAGCGGTATAGGTGCCGCCATAGCCCGCGCCCTGCAGGCAGCCGGCTATCGGGTGGCCGTCAACTATGCATTCACGACGGACCGGGCCGAGACATTCCAGACGGAGACAGGCATTCCTGCGTTCCAGTGGGACGTGCGCGACTACGACGCGTGCGTCAACGGTATCGCGAAGGTGGAGGAAACCCTCGGGCCGGTCGAAATCCTCGTCAACAATGCCGGCATCACCCGTGACGCCATGTTTCACAAGATGACACCGCAGCAGTGGCGTGACGTCATCGACACGAACCTCACCGGCGTCTTCAATATGACCCACCCCGTCTGGCCGGGCATGCGGGAGCGCGGTTTCGGCCGCATCGTCAATATTTCCTCCATCAATGGACAGAAGGGTCAGGCGGGCCAGGTCAATTACTCCGCGTCGAAAGCCGGCGATATCGGCTTCACCAAGGCGCTCGCGCAGGAGGGCGCAAGCCGCAATATCACCGTCAACGCCATCTGCCCCGGCTATATCGGCACGGAAATGGTGAGAGCGATCCCGGAGAAGGTTCTGGCCGAGCGGATCGTGCCACAAATCCCCATCGGACGGCTTGGGGAACCGGAGGAGATCGCGCGTTGCGTCCTGTTTCTCGTCTCGGACGAGGCTGGCTTTATCACCGGTTCCACAATGACGGCGAATGGCGGTCAATATTTCGCCTGACATTTACACGCCTGCTGCTCCGGCCGGTTCAGATCAGTAAACTTCTCGTGATATCGTGACAGCACATTTTGGCGCGCACGAAAACTTGAGCAGGACAGGACGTAAAAAAGAGACAGCTAAACCAATGAAAATACGACATTTTTCGTATAGTTTAGAACGAGTCTAGAAAATCGTTATGAATTTGAAAAGAGGTTTTTCTTGACATTCGCTGTCCTGTTTTGGTTTAAGAACGAAAACAACGTGTTGCGTCATACAGGCAGTCCATCATGCTGGTTTGCAGCTGCAATTACATCACCGATCATGAGATCAAGGACGTTATCAACGAGCTCCTCGATGAGGACTGTTGGCAGCTTATCGTTCCCGCAAAAGTGTATCATGCCATGGAAAAGCGAGGTCGCTGCTGTGGCTGTTTTCCGACCGTTGTCGACCTGATTATCAAAACCACGGAAGAATATCACGCCCGTCGGCACTCGACTGAGGCCGATGTTTTTGATTTTATGTCCCGCCTGAAGCGATTCCACGAAGAGAACAGGAGAGCGGACATTGAAAGGCGACAAAAGAGTCATCGAGCGGCTTAACGAAGCCCTTTTTCTCGAACTCGGTGCAGTAAACCAGTATTGGCTTCATTACCGGCTTCTGAATGACTGGGGTTACACCAAGCTTGCCAAGAAGGAGCGTGCGGAATCCATCGAAGAGATGCAGCACGCAGACAAGCTTATCGACCGGATCATCTTCCTGGAGGGCCATCCCAACCTCCAGACCGTTGCTCCCCTGCGTATCGGACAGAATGTCAAGGAAGTGCTCGAAGCCGACCTTGCTGGTGAATATGATGCACGGGCGTCTTATAAGAAATCCCGCGATATCTGTCATGAGGCCGGCGACTACGTTTCGATGAAGCTGTTCGAAACGCTGCTGATCGACGAGGAGGGTCATATCGACTTCCTCGAGACCCAGCTCGAACTGCTCGGCAAGATCGGCGAAGAAAAATACGGCCAGCTCAATGCGGATTCCGCCAACGAAGCGGAAGACCACTAAAATACCGAAAAGGCGGCCGGCGGCCGCCTTTTTATTTATCGGAAAGGTGCCGGAATTCGGCAACCACTTTCTCGTAGACGCCGCGCTTGAACGGAACGATGAGTTCAGGCAGGCTCTCCATCGGCTTCCAGTCCCAGGCATCGAATTCGGCTGCGTGCCCCGTCGGTGGCGGATCGATCTGGATTTCGCTTTCGTCGCCTTCGAACCGGAATGCGAACCAGCGCTGTGCCTGGCCGCGATATTTACCCCTCAATCCGATGCCGATCAGTTCCGGCGGAAGATCGTAGTGGATCCAGTCGCTCGCTTCCGCCAGCAGCCGCACCGTTTTCATTCCCGTCTCTTCGTGAAGCTCGCGAATGGCCGCGGCCAGAGGCCGCTCGCCCTCATCAATCCCCCCCTGTGGCATCTGCCACAAATGCGGCGAGCCATCATATTCGGAATTGCCTTCCTTGATGCGCCGGCCGGCCCACACCAGGCCTTCGGCGTTCAGAACCATCATCCCCGCACAGGGACGATAGGGCAAATCTTCTGCTTTGATTGTCATGGGTTTCCCGCATTGTCTGAGCGCCACAAGGGCGCGGAAATGGCCGCAGGCAAGGTTTACTGCCCCGCCGGCTCCGAAACAAGGGCGGAAACGCCGACGATCTCGATACCGCGGCCCGCCGCTTCCCGGGACCACCGCGAGATCGCCGCAATGCTTTCATCAAAAGCAGAAGCCACCCCGATCGCCTGACCATTGCGGCGCGCGACCCGCTCCAATTCGTCCAACTTCCGCAAGATGGAAGCTTCGGTCACTTCGCCGTCGAGCAGAATATCGGCAAAACCCTGGGGGGCAGAGATGGCCTTTGCAATCCCGCCACTCAGGGACTGCGCTGACGAACCATCGTCCAGAAATAGCAGACCACGTTTGCCGATATCACGCATCACCGGCTCCAGCGCCGCCTGCTCGGCGAGAAAGCGCCCGCCGAGATAATTCATGATGCCGGTATAATTGGTGATTTTGGCCATGGATCGATGCAGCCGGTCGAGGTTTACCTTGGCGGGATCGGCGGCAATCAATGTATCCGGGCCGGGATTGGTGCCGGGATAACCAAAGGGCTCCAGCGGTATCTGGAGAAGAATTTCGTGCCCCTCACGGCGTGCTTCCTGCATCCAGCGTTGCAGGCTGTTGCCGCTGGCGGCAAAGCCAAGCGTCACCTCCGGCGGCAGTTCCCGTATCGCCTTTTGCGAGCCTGTCTGGCTGAGGCCGAGACCACCGACCACGATCGCCACCCGCGTGCCCCGCGCTCCCGACCAGGGCCGCGCATATTGCTCCATCGGCCGCAATCCGTCGGCGCCCACCACTGGCAACCTGCCAAAGGCCGTATCCTCAAGCAATTCCTCGTTGGGCCGCGTGGCCATCCGCGGGTCCTGGCCATAGGTCTGGCCGCTCATCAACACAGGCCCGTCATTATCACGGGGCCGAGGAGAATAGACTGAGACAACGTTACCATCGGGCATGGTCGCACGATTGATGTTCGCGCCAGATCGGCCACTTTCCGGTTGCAGACCAGCCGTTTCGGCCTCCTCGGCCGGTACGGATGGTTCAGCTTTGTTTTGCGCAGGCTGCAGTTCAAGATCCGGCCCGGTCGCCGTCCTCTGCAGATTGCCGGGCGAGAGCGCCGTGTAGACGGACAGTCCGCCGATGGAAAGAACCGCAAGCGCCGCCAGAACCATAATGACGGAAAAGCGCCGGTTGATACCGGCGCTTTTTTTCTGACGACCCAGAAGCGGTTTTCGCAGGTCCGAAGGCAATGAACGATCCGTCCAGAGGGTTTGTCAATCGAGATGGAGTGCCGGAAACCGGCACAGCGCTCTTATTGCTTGTTGACCACAGCCTTTTCCGGGTTGGGCGGGAAAGACGGATCCGTCTTGACGCCACGCAACAGGTCAAGCGCATAGTTAAGCTGGATGTCGTCCTTGGCCTCCGGCGGAACATAGGCCGAAGAACCCGAACCTTCGTCCGTTTCGCTCTGACCCTTGATGTGCCCGGAGAGACTGGATTCGCCCTCTGCCGTGACGCGACCCTGCAATTCCGGCGGCAAAGGCTGCTCTACCTTGATATCGGGCTCGATACCTGTTCCCTGGATCGATTTGCCAGACGGCGTGTAATAGAGCGCGGTGGTCAGACGCAGCGCACCGGCCTCGCCGAGCGGAATGATCGTCTGAACCGAACCCTTGCCGAAGGAGCGCGTGCCGACAACGGTCGCGCGACGCAAATCCTGCAGAGCGCCGGCAACGATCTCAGACGCCGAAGCCGAACCGCCGTTGACGAGCACGATCACCGGCTTGCCGTCGGTCAGATCGCCGGCCGTTGCGTTGAAGCGGCGGGTCTCGTCGGGGTTACGGCCACGGGTCGAAACGACCTCACCACGCTCAAGGAAGGCGTCGGAGACATTGATCGCCTGATCGAGCAGACCGCCCGGGTTGAGGCGCAGGTCGAGCACGTAACCCTTCAGCTTGTCGGCAGGAACATCCGCCTTGATCTTCTTGATCGCCTTTTCGAGATCGTCGTAGGTCTTCTCGGTAAAGGAGATGACGCGCAGATAACCGACATTATCGCCCTCGACACGCGACTTGACCGCGCGAACGGCAATCACGTCGCGCACAACGGTAATTTCAAGCGGCTTGTCGGCGCCCTGGCGGATGACGGTCAGCTTGATGGGCGTCTTGACTGCGCCGCGCATCTTTTCGACCGCCTGCTCCAGCTTCAGTCCGCGAACCGGCGTACCATCGATTTCGGAGATGAAGTCGCCGGCAAGAATGCCCGCGCGGGAGGCTGGCGTATCATCCATCGGAGAGATGACCTTGACCAGTTCGTTTTCCATCGTCACTTCAATGCCGAGGCCGCCGAACTCACCCTTGGTCTGGGTGCGCATGTCGTTGGCGTCCTTCGCATTCATGAAGCTTGAATGCGGGTCGAGCGAGCTGAGCATGCCATTAATGGCATTTTCCACCAGCTTCTCGTCATCCGGCGGCGTCACATATTGCGCACGCACGCGTTCGAACACGTCGCCAAAGATCGACAGCTCCTTATAGGTCGAAGGCCCGGCCGCCTGTGCCGGCATGCTCGCCGAATAAATCACGCTCATCGCCGTGGCGCCCATAAGCCCACCGATAAGGAGAAGCGAAACCTTACGAATCATTGTGCGCCCTTCCGGTATTTTTTGCGGTCCACCACGGTTGGGAATCAACCGGTACACCATCTTTCCTGAACTCAATGTAGAGCGTTGGCCTGTCGGTTTCCAGCGCCAATGCTGCTGCACTCGCTACTCTTTTTGCCCCCATGGAGGCGATCGGCTCTCCGGAGAACACGAACATGCCCTGCCGGGTTCTTACATTATCCATGCCCGTCATGACCACGTGATACCCATCGCCGGTATTGAGGATGACCATGCGACCGTAGCTGCGAAAATCGCCGGCAAATACCACGAATCCGTCCGCAGGCGCCGTCACGATGGCCTCCGGGCCGCTCGCGACGACAACTCCCTTGGAAAAATGGCCCGTACCATCCGCATCGCCGAAGCGCCGCAGCACTTCGCCCGCCACCGGAAACTCCAGCTTTCCCTTCAAACTCGCGAAGGGATATGCGGGCGCAATACGGTTTTTATCGGGCATTCCAGCCTCGGCCGCGGCGCGCTGCTTTTCGCGTTCCGCCTCCGAAAGACGGGCCAGACGCTGCTCTTCCGCACGCGCCTTTTCCATCGCCTCCCGTACCGAGGTAATTTCGCCTTCAAGCGAACTGACCAGCCCTTCGAGGCTCGTCGCCTTGCTCGCAAGTTCTTCGGACCGCTTGCGCTCCGCCTCCAGCTCCGCCGCCGTCTGGGAGTTCTTGCGGTCGTTTTCGGCAATCAGCAGGTCGAGGCGTTTTTCCTCTTCAAGACTTGCCGTCATCATACCCGTAAGATCGTCCTTTTCGCGAGCGATTGCCTGTCTGAGATCGGTCAATTCTTTGAGAGCGGCGACCAGCTTGTCCGTTTCACCGCGAATGCCGGGCACAACGGCGCCAAGAAGAATGGCGCTGCGAACGGAAGCAAGCGCATCCTCCGGCGAAACGAGCAGGGCGGGCGGCGGATTTCTGCCCATGCGCTGCAACGCGGCCAGAACCTCAGCCAGTACACCGCGCCTCTCCCGTAGAGACGCCTTGACGCCGTCCTCGCGCACCGAAAGCTTGGCCAGGCGATCCTCACCATCGCTGATCTTGGTTTCCAGCGCCTTGCGTCTCGCAGCCGACGCAATCAGCTCTTCCCGGATACGGGCGCTGTCCTGATTGAGGGATGCAATGCTCTCCTCGAGCTTCCTTGTTTTGTCCTCGGAAAGTCCGATACTGTCGACCAACTCCTCCAGATCCTGACGGTTCTGGTCACGACGCTTCTCCAGCGACTGCAACTCATCTGGAGATAAATCGCCATTCTCGGTGGGAATGGCGCCCGCATCATCGCGCGAATAGGTCGGACCGATCCCCACAACGAAAGCAGCGAGAACCGCGCCCGCAAGGGCCGCGTGCCGTTTTCCTGGAGACTTCTTGTCCATCTGAACTTTCTTTGATGCCGAAGCAGGGAGCGCCGATATTAGGGATTTTACCGCGATCTTCCAAGAGGCCTGTAAGGGGCGGCCGACGACCATGCCCATGTCAGCCGTGTCGCCGAGCTTCATGTTGAAATTGCGACGGCACCCGCATCCGTACCCGCGTCATACCCGGTGATAGGGGTGACCGGATAGGATGGTAACGGCGCGGTAAAGCTGCTCGGCAATCAGAATGCGGACAATCTGATGCGGCCATGTCAGTTTGCCGAGATTGAGAACGGCTGTCGCCCTGTCATAAAGGCCGGGATCGAGACCATCGGCCCCGCCGATGGCGATAACAAGTTCGCGCTTGCCGCTGTCGCGCAGATCACCGAAAAAGGACGCAAAGGCCGGGCTGTCGAGCGCCTTGCCACGCTCATCGAGTAAGATGAGCACTGCGCCATCGGAAAGATGCTTTTCCAGCATCGCCGCCTCTTCGCGCTTGCGGGTTTCTGCGTTTGATGCACGACTTTCCGCGACTTCGATGACCCGCGAAAATTCCAGCCCGACCACCGGGCCAGTCTTGGCGAGGCGCTCGATATAACGGGTCGCAAGATCCTTTTCGGGGCCGGATTTCAGCCGTCCCACCGCAAAAATTGAAATCCGCATCGCAAACCTGCACGTGTCGTAGCCCAACGGGCCACGCTCTTAACAGCATAGCGCGCGGATTCCTATGCGGCCGACCTGATTTCCGGCCAGAAGCATCGCTCCGAAGTCACAGGCGATCTTCGGCAAAAACGATGCCTTCGCTCAAAGGCTCACCGCATCAATGCAGTGTCTCTTCCGGCATGTCCGGCGTCGCCCACATTTTTTCGATGTTGTAGAAAGCGCGGATTTCCGGTCGGAACACATGAACGATGATATCGCCGGTATCGATGAGCACCCAGTCGCCGGTCTCAAGACCTTCGACGCGGGCGTTTCCGAACCCTTCATCCTTCATGTCTTTCAGAAGATGCTCGCAAATCGCCGAGACATGCCTGTTCGACCGCCCGGAAACCACAACCATGTAGTCCGCAAGCGCCGATTTTCCGGCAATGTTGAGAGAGACGATATCTTCAGCCTTGGAGTCCTCGAGGCTCGCGAGGACGGTGTCGAGGGCATAGCCGGCGGCATCGGCGCCACTGTCCTGGCCCTTCGGGATAGCAACGAATGCTCTTCCCTTGGCGTGTACTGTTGTCAGAGGTTTTCCTTTCCAAGAATGACAAAACAGGCACTATGCGACGCGATTCTCTGCGTCACACAATGAAGGTGGCATCAAAGCATTAACTTTTCAAGATATGGAGCCTTAGACGGCGGCCACATACATCATTTGTGATCAGCCGTGTCATTTGCGGCCGTTACGTAGCGCAGTGGAGCTGAGCGTGGAACGCGGTCCATGAATGAAAACCCAGGCGGGCGCTGGTTTTTTCCATAAAACACCGGCATCGTCCTCATCGATCCGCGCCTGGCTGAAGGCCTGCGCCATGGTGGAGGAGAGGTAGGAAAGCGTCGAACCCGGCCTGTCGATCACCGCAATCGGGAAAGTCTCAGCAATCGTGCGCCATTTCTGCCAGTGATGGAAACTCTTGAGATTATCGGCACCCATAACCCAGATGAAGCGCACGTGCGGATTTTTCGCCTTCACCTTGGCGAGCGTATTAGCGGTATAGCTTATGCCCAGCGATTTTTCGAAAGCCGTGACCTTGATGCGAGGATCGTGAACGAGCTTTTCGCAGGCAGCGATGCGATCTTCGAGAGAGGCCAGCTCTGAGCGGCTTTTCAACGGATTGCCTGGCGTCACCATCCACCACAGCTGATCGAGACCGAGCCTGCGCAGCGCAATCTCTGCAACAAGCGCGTGACCGGCATGCGGCGGATTAAAAGAACCGCCGAACAGCCCGACAACCATGCCGCGCTCCACATGCGGCATGGTGAGATAACGTCTGTCGAGGCGCATATCGGCCGGCAAATATCAGGTCCGTGTCTGGCCGGTGCCATGCACACGGTATTTGAACGAGGTAAGCTGCTCGACGCCGACGGGGCCTCGCGCATGCATCTTGCCGGTGGCGATGCCGATTTCAGCGCCCATGCCGAATTCACCGCCATCGGCAAATTGGGTCGAGGCATTGTGCAGCAGAATGGCTGAATCAAGTTCGTTGAAGAATCGCGCCACCACCTCGGCATCCTCGGCGATAACGGCCTCGGTATGGTTGGAAGAGTAGGTGCCGATATGTTCGATCGCACCGGAAATGCCATCCACCACGGCGACCGAAATGATTGCATCGAGATATTCGGTGCGCCAGTCCTCTTCCGTTGCCGGCGCGAGACCCGCCATCACTTCGCGTACGGCCTGCGAACCGCGCACTTCACAACCAACCTCCATCAGAGCCTTGACGAGCGGCTCCAAATGCGTGGAAACGGCAGCAGCATCCACCAGCAGCGTTTCGGCCGCCCCGCAAATGCCGGTACGGCGCATTTTGGCGTTGACAACGATGCGTTTCGCCATGTCGAGATCAGCGGATTTATCGACGTAGATGTGGCAAATCCCCTCAAGATGCGCGAAAACCGGCACGCGGGCCTCCGACTGTACCCGGGCCACGAGGCTCTTGCCGCCGCGCGGCACGATAACGTCAACCGTGCCATTCAGGCCGCTGAGAAGCGCGCCGACGGCGGCGCGGTCGGTCACCGGTACTAGTTGAATGGCATGCTCGGGAAGACCCGCGATCTTCAGACCTTCCACGAGGCAGGCATGGATAGCACGCGATGAATGTTGCGAATCCGAGCCGCCGCGCAGGATCACGGCATTACCCGCCTTGAGACATAGCGCGCCGGCATCCGCCGTCACGTTCGGGCGGCTTTCGTAAATCACACCGATAACGCCAAGCGGCGTGCGCACGCGCTCGATCTTCAGGCCATTGGGCCTGTCCCATGCGGCGATGACTTCACCGACCGGATCGGGCAGCGCCGCGACGGAACGAATGCCTTCAGCGATACCGGCAATCCGGTCATCATTGAGCGTCAGCCTGTCAATGAAGGAGGGCGCAAGACCAGCCTGATCCGCCGCGGCTAGATCTTTGCGGTTAGCAGCAAGGATCGCCTCTTTCGAGGCCTCAATGGCGGAGGCCATGGCAAGCAGCGCACGGTTCTTCTGGTCCGCGCCAGCGATGGACAACGGTCGTGAAGCAGCTTTCGCCTGAGCGCCGATGGTCATCATCAGCGCGTCAATATCATGGCTCTGCTTCACGGCCTGTTCAGGCATGGACCTCATCCTTCTCTGCACTCTTAACTTTCACGGCGGCCCCGGTCATGACGAGGTCGTCGCGATGGATCATCGCCGCCCGTCCGACATAACCAAGGATCGCTTCAATCTCATTGGACTTGTGGCCGACGATGAGACGTGCCTCTTCCGCATCGTAACCCGCGAGACCGCGCGCGACCTCACGGCCTTCCGAGCCGATGATGGCAACGGCATCGCCGCGCCCGAAATTGCCCTTGACCTGCCGCACGCCAGCGGGAAGCAGGCTTTTACCGGCATAAAGGGCCTTTTCCGCGCCGGCATCCACATGGATTTCGCCAGCGGGCTGCAACTGCCCGGCAATCCAGGTCTTGCGTGCCGTCACCGGGGTTCCGGATGGCGCGAACCATGAGGAGCGCGCACCGTTTTCGATGGCCTTGAGCGGATTGAGCGTCTTGCCTGACGCGATGATCATGCCACAGCCGGCAGCGGTGGCAATCTTGCCCGCATCGATCTTGGTGCGCATGCCGCCGCGCGAAAGCTCGGAAGCTGCGCCGCCCGCCATGGCTTCGATTTCGGGGGTGATGTCCGCAATCGTGTCAAGGAATTTGGCGTCCGGATCGAGATGCGGCGGAGCTGTGTACAAGCCGTCAATATCCGACAGCAGAACCAGCAAATCGGCGCCCGTCATGGTCGCCACTCGCGCAGCGAGGCGATCATTATCGCCATAACGAATTTCGGTAGTCGCAACCGTGTCGTTTTCATTGATGATCGGAATAGCGCCGATCTTCAGAAGCTGGTTGATGGTGGCGCGCGCATTGAGATAACGGCGACGCTCTTCCGTGTCGGAGAGCGTCAGCAAAATCTGGCCGGCAACAATGTCATGCCGCGACAGGCTCTCCGACCATGCCCGCGCCAGCGCAATCTGGCCGACAGCCGCCGCCGCCTGGCTTTCCTCCAGCTTCAACGCGCCCGAAGGCAGGCCGAGCACGGTGCGGCCAAGAGCGATAGCGCCCGAAGACACCACCTGAACATCCGCACCGTTTTTCTTCAGCGCCGCGATGTCCTCGCAGATGGCATCCAACCAGTCTTTCTTCAGGCCGCTTTTGCGGTCCACCAGAAGCGCCGATCCGATCTTGATGACGATCTGGTGGTGGCTGCCCAGCGGCTTGCGCGTCAGGCTCATAGGCGGTCGTCCTCTTCCTCGACCTCGCTCTCATGCGGCATGGACCGATCGGGAAGGGCGGTTTCGCCGCCATTGCTTGCCGACACGATGATGTCGCGAAGGGCGCGAAGGGCTTCCGTCATGCCGATATGCGCGGCAGCGGACAGAAGAAGCGGCGGACGGCCGCAGGCCTTTTCCAGTTCCTTGGCCTTCTTTTTCAGTTCCTTTTCATCCAGCACGTCGATCTGTGACAGCGCGACGATTTCCGGCTTGTCTGTCAGTCCGCCACCATAGGCATCGAGTTCAGCTTTGACGGTCTTGTAGGCCTTGCCGACCTTCTCTTCCTGCGCGGAAACGAGATGCAGAAGCACGCGGGTGCGCTCGACATGGCCGAGGAAACGGTCACCGATGCCGACCCCCTCATGCGCGCCTTCAATCAACCCGGGAATATCCGCCAGCACGAATTCACGGCCATCGATGGTCGCGACACCAAGGTTCGGATGCAGCGTCGTGAACGGATAGTTGGCAATCTTTGGTCGCGCACGCGTCACGGTTGCAAGGAATGTAGACTTGCCCGCATTAGGCAGGCCAACGAGACCAGCGTCTGCAATCAGCTTCAAACGAAGCCAGACCGTCTTTTCTTCACCCGGAAGACCCGGATTGGCGTGGGTGGGCGCCTGATTGGTGGATGACTTGAAATAGGCATTGCCGAAACCGCCATTGCCGCCCGTGGCCAGGCGAAAGCGCTGGCCCTCCTTGGTGAGGTCGACGATCAGCGTCTCGTTGTCTTCCTCAAAAATCTGCGTGCCAACAGGCACCCGCAGCACCACGTCGGAACCCTTGGCGCCGGTGCGGGTCTTGCCCATGCCGTGCTGGCCGATCGAGGCCTTGAAATGCTGCTGGAAACGGAAGTCGATCAGCGTGTTGAGACCGTTGACCACCTCAACCCAGACGTCGCCGCCGCGTCCGCCATCGCCACCATCGGGGCCGCCGAATTCGATGAATTTTTCACGCCGGAACGACACGGCACCAGCGCCGCCATCACCGGACTTGATATAGACTTTTGCTTCATCGAGAAATTTCATCGGACTGCCGTTCTGTCGGTTTGCGGGCACAACAACCAATCGTGCTGCGCCAAACAAAAATATCGTCGTTTCGAATACAAGCGCTTCTTCACAAGGTCAAAGACTATCGTGCGGGAAGCTCATGCGCGAGACAAGGCCGGTCTGGATCAAACCGGCCCTGTAATGCTCCTCAAATGCGATGCGGCTTAATGAAATCTTCAGCCGTGACCATCGTGTCGATATGCGCCACCATGGCGGCACGCGCCGTGGCGTAGATCTGGTGACAACCGGTCACCCGGAAGCCGAGCTTCTCCTGCACACGCAGCGAGGCGGGGTTATCCGCAAACACGCCGGAGTGAAGGGTCACTCCCGGCATGCGGCGAAAGAACCGCTCGACGACGGCGGCCACCGCCTCGGTCATGTAGCCCTTGCCCCAGTAGAAGCGGTTGAGCCAGTAGCCCAAATGCCACTCGCCATGCCGCAATTCCACCGAGACGACGCCAATCAGCGTGTCGTCACCGCTGGTGATGGCGAAATCCCAGTCAGGCAGGGTGCCGGAGGTGCGCAACACCAGCCACTCCAGCGCATCCTGCTTGTGGTAAGGCGCGGGAACGCGGGCCAGCATTTTCGTTACCGCAAAATCGCCAAGCGATTCCGCAATGCTGCCGGCATCGGAAAGGCGCTGCGGGCGCAGCACCAGACGCGATGTCTCGATGACGGGGCAGGGGCCTGGCGGCGCTATCGCAGGGGCCGCCCGGCGGCGGCTCAGTTCGAGCGTGCTCATCCCATGTCCCCCCAGCTCTTCAGCGAAACCCAGGTCTTGCGGTCCAGCCTGTACCATTCGACCGGCACCATGCCACCGAGCGCCAGCGAACCGACCATGCCGGAGCCCTGGAACTGGAAACCGCACTTCTGGATGACACGGCGCGACGGGATGTTGGTGACCCGGCAACGGGCATCGATCTGGTCGATCTCACGCGTACGAAAGGCCATGTCGATCAGCGCATGCGCCGCTTCGGTCATGTATCCCCGGTTCCAGTAGGGTTCCCCCAGCCAGTACCCGATCTCCAGCGTCTTTTCGTCTTCCTGGGGTTCGAGCGCGCAGCAGCCCAGAAACTCGCCATTGTCCATGCGGGTAATCGCATAGACGCACTTGCCAATCTCGCCAGCTTTGGAGCGTCGCACAAAATCCGCGGCGTCTTTGGCCGTGTAGGGGTGCGGCATACGCGATACCATGGTCGCGATATTGGCATTGTTGGCAAGATGGGCAAGGGCGTCGATGTCTTCTTCGTGAGGCTTGCGCAAAACCAGCCTCTGCGACAGTAAAACGGGGCAATCGCTCCTCGACCGATCGGGCCTCGGCCGTTCCTCGGGTGACCGTGATTGGTCAACCCTCAACAATTCAGCTTGCATGGTTCAGTCCCTCCATGAGGTTAAAGAAAAAGGGGAGTTGGGTGGTGCCCCATCTCCCCTGTTTTCTTGACTGAACCTGATACGCCTCAGCCGGGTCGATGGGACACCGGCTGCATATGACGCTTACCGGCTTATTCTGCGGCTTCCGCTTTCGGTGCCACGGATACGAATACGCGGCCATTGGCCTTCGTACGGAAGTTCACGTTACCTGCGGTCAGTGCGAAAATCGTGTGGTCCTTGCCCATGCCAACATTGGCGCCGGGATGCCACTGCGTGCCGCGCTGACGCAGAATAATGTTGCCTGGAATGACAGCTTCGCCGCCGAACTTCTTTACGCCAAGGCGCTTGGATTCGGAATCGCGACCGTTACGCGAGGAACCGCCAGCTTTTTTGTGTGCCATTGGAGTTCTCCTTTAAACCTTGTTTCCCGTGTCGCGCCGATCAGGCAGCAACGATGTCCGTGATGCGGACGACAGTGTGATGCTGACGATGGCCGCGCGAACGCTTGGAGTTCTGACGACGACGCTTCTTGAAGGCGATGACCTTCTTGCCGCGGTTGTGCTCGACAACTTCCGCCTTGACGATGGCACCCTTGACGAAGGGAGCACCGAACTTGGCGTCGGCACCTTCGCCAACAACGAGAACTTCGGTGAATTCTACAGTTGCGCCTGCCTCTGCTTCCAGCTTTTCGATGGTCAGCACGGCGTCGGCCGCTACGCGGTACTGCTTACCGCCGGTCTTGATGACTGCGAACATTTTTTATCCTTTCATGTTCGTTCCGGCTCTGCCCGCCTAAGCAAGCTGGCCGTCTTTTTATCAGTCGGAATTTGGTAGAAACCCGTCGGGACAGGATGTCCCTTTGAATGTCTGCCGGTGAAGCCGCCTTTTTGAGGGCGGTATTTAAAAGAAGGCGCACTACGCCATCAATTTGGGTGCCGATTACGCGAGACGCCGGTTTATGTCAAGATGAAGACGGCTTGAAAAGTAACTGTAACGCCAAGAATTTCATGCTTTTTCGGCAGGCGCGGCAGTCAGGTCTCGAAATTTGCCCAGCAAGTGTTTATATGGGCCTTCCAACAAGGAGCAGAAATGGCCCGCATAGACCAGACCGACGATTGGCGGGACCGCCATGCGCCGACACTTTCCGCCTTCGAATCGCTTGCGATCGAGGCCTATGGCCACCTGCCGGAAGAATTTCGCGCACTGACGAAAGATCTCATCATCGAGATCGCCGATTTCCCGACCGACGATGTCTTCGAAGACATGGCGCTCGAAACCCCTTTCGATCTCCTGGGGCTTTTCGAGGGCCGGGGCATCTCCGAACGTTTCACCATGGAAACGGGCGAGATGGTAAACCGTATCACGCTTTATCGACGTCCCATTTTAGACTACTGGGCCGAGAACGAGGAAACACTGGGTGATATCATCACTCATGTCCTCATCCACGAGATTGGCCATCATTTCGGCCTGTCTGATGACGACATGGAGCGGATCGAAGAAAGCGCCGACGAGGCCGCCGCCGGTCGCTGATCGGGGCGGCCATTACTGCTTACTGCTCGCCGAGCTTCATGTCGGGATGGTATTCCTTGCCCTCGACCACCTTGGTCACGGCCTGGCCGCAATGCATGACGCCACTTGCCGCATTAAAGGCATAGCTTGGCGAACCGGCGAGTTCCCAGCCTTTGTTCAGCGCCTCGGTAACCCGGTGACAGAATTTCGCGTCGTCCGGTCCGGTGATGAAACGATAGACCTTCACGTCTTATTTGCCTTTCTTTGTGCGATGATATCGGCCATGGCGACCAGCCTTTCGGCCTGGTTTACATGCAGCCGTTCTATCATCCGACCATTCATGTTGATGACATTCAATTTCGCATATTCCGGTTTTGCGAAAGCCGCAATGATCTCACGCGCTTCCGCGACCGCAGTCTCGTCCGGGGCGAAACGCCGGTTAGCCGGCTCGATCTGAGCAGGATGGATCAACATCTTGCCATCGAACCCCATGGCGCGCCCCTGTTCGCATTCAGCTTCGAAGGCCTCGATGTCACGAAAGTCGTTTGAAACGCTGTCGATGACTTCCAGACGGTACGCACGGGCGGCAAGCACAACCTGCATCATCCAGGGTACGAGATACATGCGGTCTGTCAGCGCTGGAACGCGCGTTTCCTTGCGGAGGTCGTTCAGTCCGATGACAAAAGCCGCCAGCCGTGCATCCGGCGTGTGGGCCGCGTCTGCAATCGAGGCGGCGTTCAGGACACCGAGCGGCGTCTCGATCATCGCCCAGATTTTCAGGGCTTCGGGCGCATCTGCTTCGGCCAGAAGATCAGCCACGTCATTGATATCCGCCGGCTGTTCCACCTTCGGCAGCAAGACTGCGTTCGGCCGACAGGAAAGAACAAGCTGCAGATCCGCCCTCCCCTCAGACGTGGAGAGGGGATTGATGCGAATAATGGTCTCGCCGCCGAAAAAAGGGGCTTCCGAAAACAAGGTTTTCAGATTCTCCCGCGCCTTGCCCTTCATGTCGGGCGCTACCGAATCTTCCAGATCGAGGATCACCCCGTCACAATCGAGATCGCGAATTTTCTCCAGTGCCCGGACGTTGATCGCGGGGACGGACAGCAGCGAACGGCGCGGTTGGACAGGAATATTTTCGGAAAAACTGACCATGCCGCACTTGTGTCAAGCTTTTGTGACATCTGCAAGCCGACAATCCACTGAATCCTCTTGCAAGCCGGAAGAAGAAGGCCCACATTCGTCTGGAAAGAAAGGTTTGGATCATGCAAGGCATACGTTCGTTTTTCATCGCCGCATCCGGCATTGCAATTCTGGCCATGGCCGCTCTTTTCACGGCGTCGCTTACGGTCGCTTTCATTGGCGTGCTCGCGGTTCTTAGCGCAGCCCGCCTCCTGTCCGCGCGTCTGAAGCCGGCTCCGATCCCTGTGAAGCCCCGCAGCCAGCGCGACATGCGCGTCTGGAACGACGGCAAGGGTACGATTATCGATCTCTGAGGTCGATGAATTCGGAAAAAGCACCGGCGGTGCGCGCAAGGCGTACCGATGAATGCGGGTTTGCGCTTCTAAAGCGACCCTTTTTGCAGTATTTCCCCAGTTAACTCCGGCCGGCTTTAGCCAGCGCCAGATTTTGTTCAGGGAAACACGGGAAGCGACAGATGGAAAAATTCACCAAGCTGACAGGCGTTGCCGCGCCCATGCCGGTCGTCAATATCGACACCGATATGATCATTCCGAAAGATTATCTGAAGACCATCAAACGCACCGGTCTTGGCAAGGGCCTTTTTGCTGAATCCCGGTATCTCGAAGACGGTTCGCCCAATCCCGATTTCGTGCTGAACAAGCCCGCCTACCAGAACGCCCAGATCCTCGTCGCCGGCGATAATTTCGGCTGCGGCTCATCGCGCGAACACGCACCCTGGGCGCTGCTCGATTTTGGCATCCGCTGCGTGATCTCCACCAGCTTTGCGGATATTTTTTACAATAACTGTTTCAAGAACGGCATTCTTCCGGTTGTCGTCAGCCCGGAGAACCTGGAAAAGCTGCTGGACGACGCATCGCGCGGATCAAACGCCGTTCTTTCCATCGATCTTGAACGTCAGGAGATCAGCGGTCCCGACGGCGGTACGATCAGTTTTGAGATCGATGAGTTCAAGCGTCACTGCATGCTGAACGGCCTCGACGACATTGGCCTGACGCTGGAACATCGCGGCGCAATCGATACCTTCGAAAAGACCAACGCCTCCGCGCGGCCCTGGGCCTGATCCCACTTTCTACGTCGTGCATTCGCACAAGCGGGCCCGTCAGGAAAATGCGTCAAGGTGAAAGACTAAAAAGCCGATCCCGTACAAAACCGTACCGGATCGGCTTTTGCTTTGCTTGAAAAGCCCCTGAGGCAAAGATAAGAAGCCCACGATCCCGTCCGGCTGCAATAAGACTTTGCAGATGCAGGACGGAACGAGTTTGACGCCGCGCTCGCCGCCATCGAAAACCCTTCTGGATGTTTTCCGGCGCGCCGCCCAAGGAGGGTTCCTATGACAGTTCGTTCGCTTTTCCTTCTGCCCGGTGATGGTATCGGCCCTGAGGCCATGGCCGAAGTCCGCAAGCTGATCGACTATATGAACAGCGCTAAAGGCGCCGGTTTCACAGTCTCCGAAGGCTTGGTCGGGGGTTCCGCCTATGACGCCCATGGCGTTGCGATTTCCGATGCGGACATGGAAAAGGCGCTCGCTGCCGATGCTATCCTGTTCGGCGCCGTCGGCGGCCCGAAATGGGATGGCGTTCCCTATGAGCATCGCCCGGAAGCCGGCCTTCTTCGCCTGCGCAAGGATCTTGAACTTTTCGCCAATCTGCGCCCCGCCATCTGCTACCCGGCACTCGCCGCCGCTTCCTCCCTGAAGCCGGAACTTGTCGAAGGTCTCGATATCCTCATCGTTCGCGAGCTGACGGGCGGCGTTTATTTCGGTGAACCAAAGCAGATCATCGACCTCGGCAACGGCCAGAAGCGCGGTATCGACACCCAGATCTATGACACCTTCGAGATCGAGCGTATCGCCAGTGTCGCTTTCGAGCTGGCCCGCACCCGCGACAACCGCGTCTGCTCGATGGAAAAGCGCAACGTAATGAAGTCGGGCGTGCTGTGGAACCAGGTGGTCACCGAAACCCATGCCGCAAAGTACAGGGATGTTCAGCTGGAGCATATGCTGGCGGATGCCGGCGGCATGCAGCTGGTGCGCAAACCCAAGCAGTTCGACGTTATCGTCACCGACAATCTCTTCGGCGACATGCTTTCCGACGTCGCCGCCATGCTCACTGGCTCGCTTGGCATGCTGCCTTCTGCCTCGCTTGGCGCACCGGACGCCAAGACCGGCAAACGCAAGGCGATGTACGAGCCGGTCCACGGCTCGGCGCCTGACATTGCCGGCAAGGGCATCGCTAACCCCATCGCCATGATCGCGTCCTTCGCCATGTGCCTTCGCTACTCGTTCAACATGGTGGATGAGGCAACGAAACTCGAGACAGCAATTGCAAACGTGCTCGACAAGGGCATCCGCACCGCCGACATCATGGCAGAAGGCAGCCGCCAGGTCGGCACGTCCGAAATGGGTGATGCGGTTCTTGCCGAATTCAAGGCGCTTTCGGCGTAAGGCTTGATACAGGCTGGGCAGGCGGCATAGCCGTCTGCCCGTTTTCCTTCGTAAGAAGATGCTCGTAGCGCCTGTCGGTCAGTGTCTTCAGAAACGCGACAATGGCGTCGACCCGCTTGTCGTCCAGCGCCGGCGCTGATGTCAGTTCCGCCATGGCGATATTCTCAGGCACCTCAGGCGCGTCCCAGGCCCTGCCGGTTTCAGGATTGATCTGACGGCTCGGCTTCTTGCTCTTATATTTCACGTAAAACAGCACGACCGTGCGCAGATCCTTGAACACGCCATTGTGCATGTAAGGGCCGGTCACGGCGACGTTGCGCAGCGTCGGCACCTTGAATTTGCCGCGCTCGGCCGGATCACCGGCGACGATCGGATTCTGCGCAAGACCGAGATCGACTGCGTCCGGCTTCGAGCCATTTACGGCCCGGACAGGTGTATTGGCGGGCACACCGATGTTGAAATATTTGTGGTTGGTGAAGAGGCCGTCTTCCAGACCCTTGGCGCCCCGGATTTCGTGGCAGGTATTGCAATTGGTGAATTGCGTCGAGGAGATAAGAACCCGCCCCAGCTCTTCCTGATCAGTCAGCTTTTCCTCGCCACGCAGGAAGCGGTCATATCTGGAATCGAAGGTCGAGAACTCGTCCGATCGCTCAAAGCTCGCCAGCGCCTTCGTCATTGCGGCATAGGCGGTGTCGTCGTTCTCAAAAACATCCTTGCCGAACTGCGCACCGAACGCCGCGACATAATCCGGATTCTCCTTGAGTCGCTTCACGACCGAGGGCTTGTCCGGCATACCCATTTCGACGGGGTTGAGCGGCGGTCCACCTGCCTGATCCTCCAGCAGCGAGGCGCGGCCGTCCCAGAACTGGCCACCCACATACTCTCCCGCCGCATTCCTGCCGAAAGGCGGTGAGAACCGGGCGTAGGCCGCGGTCGGCGCGTTGCGGTCGCCCAGTGAGAAACCGTCATCGCCGAGCGAAACATCGCGCCCAACCTTATCGTTTTCCCGTCCATCGGAAAAACCGGCCGCCTGCATATGGCAGGTGGAACAGGCCATCGTCCGGTTCATGGAAAGATTGGGATCGTCAAAGAGCGCCGCACCGAGCTTTTCCAGCGTCGCATAATCTTCGCCGCCATGAGCAGCCACGCCATCGAACCCGACACCGAAAGGAGCGAGCAGAACGGATGCAGCCAGAGCAGCGGAGAGAAAAAATCCGGGTTTCATCATCGGTAGGCACGCTCGAGATAAATGCGCGATAGCAGATCCGGGCCGCGGCAGACAGAACGGCTTCCGGCCCGGACTTCACGGAACATGGAGCGCCGGAAGTATTTCCGTCTTTCCATGCCCTCTGAGAGGACCCTATAACACTTTCTAACGGTCGGAGCCTACAAACTTTCACAGCTTGCTCCACTTTGCCGCACCGGGATCAAACGCCCCGGGCAATGGCGTGGAAAAACGTGCCCGAAACGAGGCCTCGCCTGCCGCCCGATGGCCCGAGCGGGCGACCCTGCCCGTCGGCTATCTCAGCAAAAGGCGCGTCTTGGCCGGGGTCGATGACCCGCGCATAATGGAATTCATGGCCGCGCAGAACTTCCCCTGCTGATCCGAGCGGACCATTCACCGCAATTGTTGCCTGCCGGTAGCCGAGATTCATCTTGCGCGTGGCAAAGCTGGTGGCATGCGACAACAGACCTGTCATGGCATGGGTCACCCCATCGGCATCCTCCAGCGCCGCCCCCATCACCATGTAACCGCCACACTCGCCATGCACGGGCTTTGTCGCGGCAAAGCGGGTAATGCCGGCCTTGAAAACAGCGGCATTCGCGAGTTTTCCGGCAAAAAGCTCGGGATACCCGCCGGGCAGCCAGCAGATATCACAGCTCCCATCCGGAGCCTCATCGGCGAGCGGAGAAAAAGGCACGATTTCGGCGCCGGATGCATGCCAGTGCTTCTTGAGATGCGGGTAAAGGAAGGTGAAAGCTGCATCTTCCGCCAGCGCAATGCGCTGGCCGGGCGGCGCGATGGCTGCTGCTTTGGAACCCGGAGGCAGCTCGACCGGTGCAGCAAGTGACAACACGGCATCGAGATCGATGGATTTTTCCATCGCGTCCGCGAGCCTTTCGATATGTGCATCGATTTCCGGATGTTCGCTCGCCTGCACGAGACCCAGGTGACGTTCCGGGAGGATGAGGGAGGGATCGCGCAGCACGCATCCGGCAACCGGCAATCCGATTTTTTCGATGGCTTCCGTACACAGGAGCCTGTGCCTTTCGCTGCCGGCCCGGTTCAGCACCACCGCCGCCATGGTTACGGCGGGATCGTAATGGGCAAAACCGTGAGCAACGGCGGCGGCGGTCTGCGACTGACCGGACACATCGAGGACCAGCAACACGGGAATGCCGAATAGCCGTGCCAGATCCGCAGCCGAACCGGTACGGTTTTCCGCCACCGGAATGCCGTCGAACAGGCCCATCGCGCTCTCGATCAGAATGAGATCGGCATCCTGCGTGTGCTGTGAAAACAGGTGCCGCAGCAGCTCTGGCCTCATTGCCCAGCTATCCAGATTAAGACCTGATGAGCCGGTGGCGAAGGCATGGAAACCCGGGTCTATGTAATCGGGTCCCGTCTTGATGCCGCGTACCTTGATGCCGCGTCTGGCGAAAGCCCGCAGCAGGCCGATAGTCACGCTGGTCTTGCCGGATCCCGAGCGCGCTGCGCCGATGATGATCGCCCGCGCCGTCATGCCTGCGAAACTCCCAGCCGCTCGCGCATCGACACAATCTCTCCGATGACGATCAAGGCCGGCGCTTCGAAATTTTCCCGCATTGCATCGCCAGCTATACTTTCCAGCTTGCTAATAAAGATGCGCTCTTGTTCAGTTGTCGCCGACATGATGACAGCGACCGGCGTCGTTGCCGCACGTCCGCCCTGCATCAGAAGCTTTGCGATCGCGCCGATATTCTTCAGACCCATATAAACGACGATGGGCTCCTGTGTTTTTGCCAGCGCCAGCCAGTCCAGGTCCTCCTCCGTGCCAGCCGCATGACCGGTGGCGAGCGTCACGGCGCGACTGATCCCACGCATCGTGGCTGGAATACGCGCAGAAGCCAGCGCAGCCAGCGAAGATGTCATGCCCGGCAATATGCGAAACGGAACGCCGGCACGGACCAGCGCCTCCGCTTCTTCGCCGCCACGGCCAAAAATGAAGGGATCGCCGCCCTTCAGCCGCAGCACCTTTTTTCCCTGCCGGGCGAAATCGATCAGCGAGGCGGTAATATCGTCCTGCGTCGCAGAGGGCTTGCCACCGCGCTTGCCGGCAAAGACGATCTCTGCCTGGGGACCGAGCGCCACGACATCGTCACTCACCAGCGCATCACGCACGATGATCTCGGCCTGGGAGAGTGCCAGCGCCACTTCGAGCGTCAGATAACGCACATCGCCCGGCCCTGCGCCCGCGAGCCAGACGTGCCCCGCTTCGAAGGCCGGACTTTTTGCGGCAATACTGTTCAAAATCTGCGGTATCGACATTCTTCTCGGCTGCTTTTTAACGATGACGGAAAAAGCCGTCCCGGCTATAGGAATTCATATGGAAACGGATGGAAAGACCCTTCGCCGCGGCTGGACCACGGGCACCTGCGCGGCAGCCGCCACGAAGGCGGCCTGCGCCGCCCTTCTGACCGGCGAGTTTCCTTACCCTGTCGAGGTCGAACTTCCAAGCGGCGCGAGGCCCGCATTTTCCCTCGCGACCGAGGAAAAGGGTGAAAACTTCGCCCGCGCAGGTGTCATCAAGGATGCGGGCGATGACCCTGATGTTACCCACGGCGCACTGATCGAAAGCACGGTGCGGCGCGGTCAGCCGGGAAGCGGTATCACCTTCAAGGCCGGCACGGGCGTCGGCACCGTCACGCGGCCCGGACTGCCCCTGCCGCCAGGAGAACCCGCCATCAATCCCGTGCCACGCAAGATGATCGAAACCGCCATTCACGAGGTGGCTGGTGCGGAGACTGATTTCGAAGTTGAAATTTCCGTTCGAGACGGCGAGAAACTTGCGGAAAAAACCCTCAACGGCAGACTCGGCATTCTCGGGGGTATCTCCATTCTCGGCACCACGGGCGTCGTTATCCCTTTTTCCTGCTCGGCCTGGATCCACTCCATCTGGCGAGGCATTGACGTGGCGCGTGCGACCGGCTGCACTCATGTGCTCGGCGCTACCGGGAACACCTCTGAAAAAGCGGGACAGGCGCTGTATGAACTGCCCGAGACCGCGTTGATCGACATGGGGGATTTCATCGGCGGCATGTTGAAATATCTGCGCAGCCACCCGGTCGAACGGGTAACGATTGCTGGTGGCGTCGCCAAGATGACGAAGCTCGCCCAGGGGATGCTCGACGTGCACTCCAAAAAAGGTCTTGCCGATCTCGATGCGCTGGCGGCGCTGGCAGGGGAGGCAGGTGGCGATGGGGAACTCGCTGACGCCATTCGCAGCGCCAACACCGTCGCCCATGCTTTCCAGCTGGCCGATCGCAACGCTATCGATCTTGGCGCGATCGTTGCGGAAAAAGCCTGGGTGACCGCGGCGGCGGCGCTGAGGACGCCGGCCATAGCACTGGATATCCTTGTTTTCGATCGTCAGGGCGCGTTGAAGGGACGCACCGCCTCCACCCCGTCGCATCAGCCCGCCGCATCCTCCTTTGGAGACCGGAAGCGGCGTACATAGTCTGCACTGTAGAGTGCGCTTTCACGAAAATCCGTCGAGGCCAAACCACGGCCGACAAAGATCAGCGCCGTGCGCTCGACAGGCTCGGCCGCAAGCTTGCCTTCGATATCGAACAGGCTACCGCGAATGACCCGCTCATCCGGCCAGGACGCCCGCACGACAATGGCGACGGGGCAATCGGAACCATAAAGCGGCGTCAATTCTTCCACGACCCTGCCGATGGCATGAATGGCAAGATGGATGGCAAGCGTCGCGCCCGTCGCACCGAAAGCCTGCAGCGTCTCACCATCAGGCATCTTCGATGCACGCCCGGAAATCCGCGTCAGCACAAGGCTCTGCGCCACTTCCGGCACCGTCAGTTCGCGTTGCAAGGCGGCGGCGGCGGCGGCGAAGGAAGGAACCCCGGGCGTCACGCTGTAATCGAGCCCCAGCTGCTCCAGCCGGCGGATCTGTTCGCCCATTGCGCTCCAGACGGAAAGGTCGCCGGAGTGCAACCGTGCAACGTCCTTGCCTTCCCTTGCTGCCGCGATGAATTCCGCCTCGATCTCATCCAGCGAAAGTGCGGCCGTATCGACAATACGCGCGCCCGGCGGGCAATAGTCGATCAGCGCCTTCGGAACCAGCGAGCCGGCATAAAGGCAGACCGGGCACGCCGCGATAAGATCGCGCCCGCGCACCGTAATGAGATCGGCGGCGCCCGGACCGGCACCGATGAAATGAACCGTCATTCGTGTTCTCCATGTTCGATCGCGCAGCCGCCATCCTCTGGGGCGGCACCGTCAGCGGTTGCGATGGCCACCGTCACATCGCCGTGTACGAGCCGCGGCGCGACCAGTCTTGCATTCTCTCCCGCTGCCGCAAGCGCCGCGGTTTCGCTCACGCTCGGCAAACCGGACCGCTCGAAACTTGCGCGTGAAAACGTCAGCGTTTTCGAGATAACGGCGTCAAGCCGATGCTGCGCGACGATTTCGAGCGACAGGGAAAGAGTTTTCGCCGCTTCCGCAAGGCCGGCTTCCCGCGATTTAAGTGGCGCAGTTGCCAGGCGGTCGGCCTTGACGCCAAAATCCTGCTCGGCAGCCCGCAAGGCAGCGATGATCATCCCCGCCGTTGCTCCCTTGCGGCAGCCTATGCCAGCCACGATCACCATGGCTTCACCCAGCTCCACTGGGTCACCGGCATGGCCGGACGCCACCCCGACATTGAACCGACAGCAGCCGCCCGCGACACATCCAGCCTTACAATCGAACCGCCGAGTCTCGCATGCGCGGCCAGCAGAACTGCCTCCATTTCCAACGTCACGGCATTGGCGACCAGACGCCCCCCGGATTTCAATGCCTCCACGGCCCCATCGAATACACCCGCCTCACTGCCGCCGCCGCCAATGAAGATTGCGTCCGGACGGGGTAACCCTTCAAAAGCGTCGGGAGCGGAACCGATCATGACCTCAAGCCCGGGAACACCGCAGACGTCGGCATTAAACGTTATGCGTTCCGCCCTTGCCGGGTGCTGCTCTATGGCAATGGCGCGGAGCGAAGGGTGCGACAGCATCCATTCAATGCCGATCGAACCGGAACCCGCACCGATATCCCACAGCAGTTCGCCGCGGCGTGGCGCCAGCGAGGACAGGGTCACAGCCCGGATTTCGCGTTTGGTGATCTGACCGTCATGTTCGAACAGGCCATCGTCGAGTCCGTGCGCAAAGGGCAGGACACGTGCGCCTTGATCCGCAACAACGTCAATTGCCACGACATTCAGCGCATTGACGTCCTCAACGGCGAAATCGCTTGCCGGGACGCAGCGCGATCTTTCCCGCTCTCCTCCCAAAGCCTCGAGCAGAGTGAATTCCGACCGGCCGAAACCGCAGGCAGACAGCAATTTTGCGATCAAAACCGGGTCACGCTCGTCCGACGTCAGCGCTATGATGCGGGTGCCGGGATGGAGATGCGGCCGCAAAAGGTCGATGGGTCGGCCGTGCAGTGAAACGCACTCGACCGATTGCAGCGGCCAGCCGAGCCGGGAAGCCGCGAGAGAAAAGGCCGAAGGCGAAGGATACGAGACAGCCTCCTGGACAGGGACGCTTCTCAGAAGCGTGACGCCCACACCATAGAAGAATGGATCACCGGATGCCAGCACGCAAACCCTCCTGCCGCGCAGCGCCAGAACGTCCCTCATCTCCACGTCGAATGGCACGGGCCAGGCCCGTGCTTCGCCCTGAATGGCCGCAGCGGCCAGGTCCAGATGACGTTTGCCGCCAAAGACAACTTCAGCGGCCTCAATTGCCCGCAGCGCATTTTTACCGAGCCCGTCAAGCCCGTCCTCGCCGATGCCGACGATGGAAAGCCAGCGCGTTGCTTCCTTTTCGGTGGAAGCCTTGCCCCTTCCGGAATATTCAGAGGTCATGACACGCTCCATACTCATTCTTGGCGGCACGACCGATGCCCGCCTCCTGGCCGGCCGGCTGGGCGAAGATTCCACCTATCGCGTCCTGCTCTCCATGGCGGGCCGCACGATCTCCCCGGTGGAACAGCCCGTACCCATGCGCAGTGGCGGCTTCGGCGGTGCGGCGGGGCTGGCGGATTTCATCCGCGCCGGGAATTTCGATATTCTGGTGGATGCGACCCATCCCTATGCCGCCAGAATTTCCGCCAATGCCGTGGAGGCGTCGAAGCGCGCCGGCGTTCCGCTCATCAGGCTTTCGCGTCCCGCCTGGCAGCGTCAGCCGGGCGATAACTGGCAAAGTGTCGAGAGCATCGATCAGGCGGTCGTCGCGCTTGGCGGCCAAGGCAGATGCGTTTTTCTGGCGCTCGGTCGACAGGAGCTTCTTCCTTTTGAGGCCGCGCCCCAGCACAACTATCTCATCCGCAGCGTCGATCCCGTGGAACCGCCGCTGAAGTTGCCGGATGCGCGTTACATCACTGCACGCGGTCCTTTCGCAACGGAGGACGAAATCCGTATGCTGGAAGAAAACCGCATTGAGGTCGTGATATCGAAGAACTCGGGTGGCGCAGCAAGTTACGGCAAGATCGAAGCGGCCAGACAACTCCATCTGCCGGTTATCATGATCGAGCGGCCGAGGCAGTCGCACGACACGGCCGCCACAAGCGTAACGGTGCCGGATATAGCGACTGCGCTCACCGCCATCCACCATCAGTTTTCTCTTTTCGAAAAACGAGGCGAATAAACGATCGGTTCTTTTCCGGGACGTTCGATCAAACGCGTTTCTTCCGAACCGACAATGACACAGGTCGCCATGTCTGCCATGTCGCTCGACGCCTCCGATAGCGGCACGACCCGTATGCGCTCATCCAGGCGGCCTGCCGCCCTGCCGAAGATCACCGGCACCGATCCGGGCAGATGCACCCGCAGCAGGTCAAACGCCGTGCCGAGCTGATGCGGCCGCGCCTTGCTGACAGGATTATAGAAGGCCATCACGAAACCCGCCTGCGCCGCTGCGATCAGTCGTTTCTCGATGATTCCCCAGGGTTTGAGATTGTCCGACAGTGAAATGGCGCAAAAATCATGCCCGAGCGGCGCACCAGCTCTTGCCGCCACCGCCAGCATCGCCGTCACGCCGGGCACGACGGAAACATCGATGTCGCGCCATTCGGATGGACCATTTTCGATTGCCTCGCAGATGGCCGCCGCCATGGCGAAAACACCGGGATCACCACCGGAAACCACGCAGACCCTGCCGCCTTCGGCCGCAAGCCGAAGGGCCTGTTCAGCGCGGGAGATCTCCTCGCGATTGTCGGAGGCATGACGGCGCTGATGGGGACCAAGCGACAGCCGGTCGAGATAAGGAATATAGCCGAAAAAATCGTCGGATGCCGCGACAGCGGCGAGCGCCTCCGGCGTCATCTGTGCAGCATTACCGGGTCCCAGTCCGACGACGACGAGCTTGCCGGTCATGGTGCTTCACCCGGGCCGGGCCTCGTTTTCCAGCCAGGTACAAGAACCAGCGAAAAGTAGGGTGCAGGCGAAGCATCCCGCTCGATGAGCCGCACTGCATGGCTGTTGGCCATGGTGCCGCGCTCGACATAAAGCGCCTGTTCGAGCTTGCCGGCCTTTTCCAGTGCACGGCGGATTTTGGGCAGGTTGCGCCCGACTTTCATGATGACCGCCCCGTCCGTGCCGGAAAGACGGTCAGAAAGAACATCTTCTGCAAGCGTTCCAGGAAGCACGCTCAGAATATCGTCTCCCTGCACCAGCGGCAGTCCAGCCATGGACCAGCAGCCGGACATGGCGGTGATGCCGGCTACGACTTCCGCGTGATAGGACGGCGCAAGCCGCAGGTGCAGATGCATATAGGAGCCATAGAACAGCGGATCGCCTTCCGAGAGCACGGCAACATTCCTGCCGGCTTCGAGATGTGCTGCAATGTCCTTCGCCGACTGATCGAAAAATAGGGCGATCGCATCGCGATATTCCTCACCGTTCTTGTCGCTTTCAACCGTGACGGGGTAAACCAACGGCATTTCAAGCGTGCCCGGACGGATAAAGGCCTCGACGATACCACGGCCGTTGCCGCTGCTGCCCTTTTTGCAGAAGAAAGCCAGAACGTCGGCTGCCTCGATGGCGCGCACCGCTTTCAGCGTCAGCAGTTCAGGATCGCCGGGACCGGTGCCGACGCCGACGAGTTTCCCCTTACGATGTTCAAAAAGAGCCGCGCTCACAGGCCCGCCCTCGCAACCGCGTTGACGGCGGCAGCCGTCATGGCCGAGCCGCCCATGCGTCCCTTGACGATGGCGTAGGGAATGCCGAGCGTACTGACTTCCAACGCATCCTTCGATTCCGCTGCGCCGACGAAACCGACCGGCATGCCGATGATGGCGGCGGGGCGAGGCGCGCCCTTTTCGAGCATCTCCAGAAGATAGAACAGGGCTGTTGGCGCGTTGCCGATCGCCACCAGAGCACCGTCCATGTGCTCCGCCCAGAGATCAAGCGCGGCGGCCGAACGTGTATTGCCGATGGACCTCGCAATGTCGGGCGTGCGCGCATCACGAAGTGTGCAGATGACCGCATTGGCGGCTGGCAGGCGCGCGCGCGTCACACCATGGGCGACCATTTCCGCATCGCAAAGGATGGGCTTGCCCGCAAGGAGTGCGCCACGCGCGGCAGAGACAAAATCCGGGGAGAAACGGAAATGGGCGGCGGCCTCAACCAGCCCGCAGGCATGAATCATGCGAATGGCGATGTCCGCCTGATCCTCGGCAAAAGCGGATAAATCCGCTTCCTCGCGTATTATGGCGAAGGAGCGCTCATAGATCGCATTGCCATCGCGAATATAGTCATAGTCGGTCATCGGTCATCCTGTCGAAGCGCCGCGACAATTGCCTGCCTGCCCAGACGGGCAAACAGGCCAGCGGCGTTTTCCCCGGGCTTATGTTCTTTTTCATAAAGACGGGCAAGCCGCGAAAGCGCCGCTCTTTGTTGTGCAAAGGGTAAAATGCCGTCCGGAGAACCGCCGGCGCGGCCAAAAATCGAAAAAGCCATGCCATTATCAGAACCTGAAAAGGTCAGAAGCGACGGCGCAGGGTGGGCGCAGCCTTTGCCGCATCCGGAAATATGCAGGGTCACGGAACCGTCGAGCAGCGGGGCGCAAGCGCCTGCCGCAAAGGAAGCCAGTTCGTGAGTAGGATAAAAGGCCGACGCGCAACCGGGAGCGCCGGGACAGACTGCTATGGAAGATCGCCCGTCGCCGGCAGCCGTGACGAAACCCGATGTTCCGGCACTTGCAAGTAGTGCGCCGCACGCGCGCTGGGAACCGAAAAACAGCAGGCTATGATTTATCGCTGGCCGAAGAGACTGAATACCGAGCACGGCGGCCGCTTCGCAGAGACGCGCTATATCAGCGGCTTTGATCTGACTGAAGGCAGGCGCGACGCCTGCAGCAAAACCGGCCCCGCCTGCGGCCATCAAACCCAAAGGCACGAAGGACGGGGATGCCTCGCTTCCGGCCAGATCCACCAGATGATCACCGCAGATCGCTTCAATCATCTTCCGGTCCAGATCGCGACCGCGGGCGAGCGGACCTTTTTTTGCCAGAAGCGCAAGCAATTCAAGGACGACACCAGCTGCGGCGCCGGCGCCAACCAGCCCCGCATCCACCGAGCTGCTTTCCGGACCGCCCACAAACAGGCGCCAGAAGACCTGCCCTTCCAGACGCTGTGCTTTCAGGCGGATGTCAGCGAGCAAATCTCCCATGGAGACATATCCGCCACCGTCGATCACCACAGACATTTTGACGGCGAGTTTTTCAGCAAGCCCCAGCGCTTTTGCCTCCCGGCGAATCTCGTCTGCAAGAGAACGGCCATCGGCAATTTCCGTCTCGTCACGACCGGATAAGGGCGACACCTCAACCGCCAGCCCATCGCGAAGCGGTAGACCAAGCGCCAGAACCTCTTTTTCCAGAAAGCGCGCGCTCTCGGGCGACAGACCGCGAAATTGCAGGCTGCCCCGGGCGGTAATGTCCATCAAGCCATTGCCATGGAAATCCGAAAGATCGCAAAGCCTCTTCATCTCAAGGGGCGTGATATCCTCTTCGAATGCGATCCGTGACAGGAGACCATCGCCGGTGGGCATGGGTGCAGAGAGAGCCGGGCATGCGCCGCGGCGGCTGACTGGCTGAACGGGATTGAATAAGGCCGTCATCACGCGCCGACCCTTTCCGGACGGGGCAAAAGCAGCATTTCAAGCTCCGCATCCACCGCGTTTCGGCGACTGTGCCACAGGCCGCGGCGGCGGGCGGACAAGAAACGTTCCGCCATCACCCGCGCTGCCTTCGGGTTTTCGCGCAGGATGAAATCGCGCACCGCTTCATTGCCGAAATAGGCATCGTAAAGGGCTTCAATCAACGATGACGACACCGCATTGGTGGTTTCGGCAAAGCCGACCAGCCGGTCCACCGTCTCGGCAAACTCCGCCGCACCGCGTGGGCCGTGTCGCATCTGGCCTTCGATGAAGCGCGGATTGACGGCACGGGCCCGCACCACCCGCGTCAGGGCCTGTGTCATCGATCTTGCCCGTGGGCGCGCCGGATCGGTCGTATCCAGCGCCACGATATCGGCAACGCCTCCAAGTGCAGCCTTGGCAGCGGAAAAGCCGCCAATGAAAGCGACATCGGAAGAACCGTCCAGAAGATCGCGGCCGGGATCATCGCCGGTGTGAACCAGAAGATCAGCCCGGCGCACCGCCTGCGCAAATCCGGCATCCTCGAAAATCTCCAGCCCGTCCGCACCTCCGAATGCGTAACTTGCCGAATCTAAGTAGGCTTTACCCAGTTCCTCGCGTTCGTCCCATTTGCCGCTGGCGAGCTTCTCCTCAATACCAGCACCATAGGTGCCGGGCGCAGAGCCGAAAATCCGCGGTGGTATATGACCGAGCAGAGCCGCCTCTTCCGCAAGCGGATTGTCGCCCGGCGCTTCTTCACGCCGCGCCACGGCCTTGGCGGCAGCATCGAGAAGCGCGATCAGCGCAGGAAACATATCCCGAAACAGGCCGGAAATGCGGAACGTCACATCAACGCGTGGACGGCCGAGGCTGGCCGGCGGCAGCACCTCGATGCCGGTAACGCGGCCGGTGCCGGCGTCGTAAATCGGCCGCGCTCCCATCAGGTGCAGCGCCTGCGCCACATCCTCGCCGCCGTTGCGAAGACTGGCACTTCCCCAGAGATCGAACACCAGATGTTTCGGCCAATCCCCGTGGCTCTGCAGATGATGACGGAGCACCTCTTCGCCGGCCATGCGCCCTAGTTCAAAAGCGGTGGGCGTCGGCATCGTGCGCGGATCCGCTGCATAAAGATTGCGGCCCGTGGGAAGGACATCGATCCGGCCCCGTGCCGGTGCGCCGGAAGGACCGGGAGCAACGTGCCGGCCATCGAGTGCGGCAAGCAAGGCCGCCTTCTCGGCCCGGGCGCTTTGAAGTCTCAGAGGATCAGCCTCACCTTGGGCGCAGCGGCCGAAAATGTGTTGGCCGTCCTTGATCGCAAAATCCTTGAGATCACAGAGAAAGGCGTCGATGCGTGAGAGGGCGGCGTCGGCATCGTCTTTCGTATTCACGCCGGCCTCGGTTGCAAGCCCGGTTTCCTGCGCTTTTTCAATGATCAGCTTCGCCAGCCTGTCGCGCCGGCGCCGATCGAGCCCATCGGCCTGCGCATATTCGTCGACCAGCTGTTCAAGCGCCAGTTGTTCCGGCGAAAGCCCGGCATTAACCAGCACCGGCGGAATATGGCCGATGGTGACGGCTGCAATACGCCGTTTCGCCACCGCCGCCTCACCGGGATTGGAAACGATAAACGGATAAATCACCGGCAGCGGACCAGTGACAATTTCCGGAAAGCACTTGCGGGAAAGCGCCACTGTCTTGCCCGGCAGCCATTCCAGCGTACCGTGCGCGCCCACATGCACGATGGCATGGGCGGATGCCACGCGCTGCATCCATGCGCCGAAGGCAACAAGCGCGTGGCGCGGAGGCAGGGCGGGATCGTGATAGTCAACCCGGCGGTCCTCATTGCGCCCCCTGTCCGGCGCAAGCGCCACGAAGACCTGGCCGAAACGCGCGACGCGAAAACGAAACCCGCCATCGGCAAAAGCTTCATCACTTTCCGCAGCTCCCCATGTCGCACTCAAGGAGGCCGCGGCATCATCAGGCAAACCCGAAAGAAAACCTCGATAGTCCGCAAGGTCGATCGTCGCTTCCTGCTGCTCAAGGCGATCGAGCAGCGCCCTTGCTGTTTCAGGAATATCTTCGACGCAATAGCCGGCATCAGCAAGATCTCGCAGCATTTCGAGCACGCTTTGCGGCACATCCAGACCAACGGCATAACCGGTTCGCCCCGGGGCTGCACCCGGATAATCCGGCATCAGAACGACAATGCGCCGCTCCTCCGGCGAGGTATTTTTCAGACGCAGGAAGGCCGCGATGCGGCTTGCCACCTGTTCGACACGATCCGCCTCCGGCATGTTTACGAGACTGATACCGCCATCGGTCCGAGGCTGCTTGAAGGAAATCACGCCTGCGAAAATCCGGCCATCCAGTTCAGGCAGCACAATATGCATGGCAAGATCGGACGGGTTTAGTCCACGCGCATTCGCCGCCCAGCCGTCGCGGCGGGTCGTCGCCATTGCGACCTGGAAAACGGGAACGCCAAGCCGATCGAACAGCGTATGGCCATCGGCATCGCTCTGACTCGCAAAGGCCGTCGCAGCAAGGATGGCAGCGGGCTGAATATCTCTCAGCGCCTTTTCGAGAAAGCGAAGGGCGTCGCCATCCTTCAGGCCGCTGACAAAAATCGGCACCGGGGAGAAACCGCGCTCGCAAAGCGCGTGAAAGAGCGCATCCACCGGCGCTGCATCCGCAGCCAGCAACATGGAGCGATAAAAGACAATAGGCAGAACGGGCGCGGCAGCCGGGAAGCCAGAGCAGGCCTCCATTTGCCCTAACACCCCCAACCCCGGCCGATAAAAGCCGGCTTTCGGCAATGGCTCAGCTTCTATCATCGGCCATGCGTCATCTCTTGCCAGAGCGGCGAGGCCACCGGCAAGGCGACCCATATTCTCTCTTCCGCCTTCGCGGAAAAAGGAAAGGACGGATGCCAGGATGTGCGTGTCCACGGTCGACGCCGCTTCGAGCTTTTCGTCCCTTTCACTGCATTCGCCGGGCAGAAGCAGAAGCTTTATGCCACGTCGGCGCGCCATGCTGGAAAGCTGATCAACTCCATAACGCCAGCGTTCCGCTCCACCGAGGATTCGGACAAGGATGACCGTGGCATGCTCCGCCGTCTTTTCGATCCACAGGTCAACCGACATGGGATGGCGAAGCTCGGCGAGGTTTGCGGCGGACAGGCTGGGGAGCACACTGTCCGCCTGTCGCCACGCCTGCTCAAGCCCGGCAAGATCGCTTGTCGAAAACGACAGCATCACCACATCCGATCGAGGCTGGTTGAGGTCAACCGGCTCGATCAGATCGTCAAGAGACGAGGATGTGGTGGCAAGAATATGCATCGTCAGGCGGCCAGCATCTGTTCGATCTTTTCGCGATTGATGCCCTTTTCGCCGATAATGACCAGTCGGCTGCGGCGCTGCTCGCCCGCTGCCCAGGGGCGGTCGTAATAATGATTGACCCGGCTTCCGACCGCCTGCACCTGCAGACGCATGGGCTTGGCGGAAACTTCGACGAAGCCCTTGATGCGCAGGACGTTTTCAGCCGCAGCCGTTTCGGCAATGCGCGCCGCCAGTGCTTCCGGATCGGCCACAGCCGGCAGGTCGATGACGAAGCTGTCGAAATCGTCGTGTTCATGGTCGAGTTCACCGTCATGGTGGGTGCGGCGGTTTTCGATATCCTCTTCAACGGCAAGACCAAGACCGATCAGCACGGCGGGGTCGATGGCGCCATTGGAGGCCACAACGATCTTCGCCGCCTTCGGCAGATGTTCGAGCACATGCGCCCTCGCCTTGTCGAGACCGGCTTCATCAAGGAGATCGGCCTTGGTGAGAACGATGAGATCGGCGCAGGCGACCTGGTCCTCGAAAACTTCCTCAACCGGATCATCGTGATCAAGCGCCTCGTCATTGGCCCTCTGAGCAGCGAGCGCCTCCATGTCGTGCGCGACCTTTCCTTCAGCAAGGGCGGCGCCATCCACCACGGCCACGACGGCGTCCACGGTCACGCGGCTCTTGATGGCCGGCCATTGGAAAGCCTGGACCAGCGGCTTAGGCAGGGCAAGACCAGAGGTCTCGATCAGGATATGCTCCACCTTCGGCTGGCGGCTGAGAATTTGTTCGATCGCGGGCTGGAAATCGTCAGCCACCGTGCAGCAGATACAGCCGTTGGCCAGTTCGACGATGTTTTCTTCCGGGCAGCTTTCAATGCCGCAGCCTTTCAGGATTTCGCCGTCGATACCGATATCGCCGAATTCATTGACGATGATTGCGAGCCGCTTGCCGTCCAGCTTTTCCAGAAGACCACGCAACAGCGTCGTTTTTCCCGCCCCTAGAAAACCGGTGACGATGGTGCAGGGAACGCGGTCCAGATGGTTACTCATGATCTCTCCTCGGTAAAATCGAATGGGGGAATGCGCGCCACCATGCCGCGCTTTAATGGTTCGGGGCGGCCGCGCCAGGGCATCAGGCCATCTGAAGACGCAGAAAGAAGCCGCGCGCCGGTCAGCAGGTCCCCTGCATCGTCGGGTGTCAGCCCGCCAAACACATAGGACCAGCCATTGGCGCTGCGCAGCACGGCACTGAGGCCACGTTTGCAGTTGGCGAGACAATTGACGGAACGGACCGCGATGCCGGACGCTTCCGCCTCTGCGGTGACGGCCTCGGCAAGACGTGAGCCGGCACGTGGCTCGGCGCTGGGATCAGCTTCGTCGCGACAGCTTCGGCAAACGAAAACGACCACACCGGACGCCGTTTCATCCTGCGCGTTTCCACCAGCAAATGAAGATGTCGCTGAAATATCCAAACCGTATCGTTCCCGCGCCAAGTCAAATTCTTTGGGGTGCGGATATCGAAAACGGTATGCGCACAGGCACAGACCGGCTGTTCGACGTCATCGACTGACCGGAGCACCCCGCCCGGTAGACGTTTTTCCTGAAGCGGCAGGTCTCCTGGCTTGCGGCTCGATGAGCGCCCGGACACCGCCTTCCCGAACCGTCTCTCTGGTCCAGTGGCTTTACGGTGCGGGCTTGCCGCTTACAGTTGCGGGGGCAGCCACGGAATGACCCGTTTCAGGGTGGAACCGTGTTCCCTCTTAGCTTTTCCCGTTGCCGGGGAAAGACCGTCAGTTCCTTACCCTTAGGCCGAACGGGCTTTGGGGTCAATGCCGCCCCTGTGGCTCGCGCATTGCCGGGTGCGGCAAATTGGGTATAGTCGCCGCTCCGAAGGGCAGGGATAAGTTCCCGGCTGCTGGAGTGAAGAAGGAATATGCGATGACACGCGACATCAGCGACAACGAAGCCGAGCGCCATCGGCAGAAAATGGTCAACCGCAAGACGGTGCAGGATGCCGAAGTCGCGGCAAAGACCATCGAAAAAGGTCTGCTGATGATCAATACCGGCCCCGGCAAGGGCAAGTCCACGGCCGCCTTCGGCCTTGCGTTGCGTATGCTCGGCATCGGGCGCAGGGTCGGCGTCGTGCAATTCATCAAGGGTGCATGGTCGACCGGCGAACAGCAGGCGCTGGCTCTGTTCGGTGACAAGGTGGTGTGGCGTACCATGGGTGAAGGCTTCACCTGGGATACGCAGGATCTGAAACGCGATGTTGCCGCTGCCGCGAAGGCGTGGGAAGAAGCCGTGACACTGATGGCTGACCAGACGATCGGCCTGCTGATACTCGACGAACTGAATATCGCATTGCGTTATGATTACCTGCCGCTTGACGAGGTCGTGACGACGCTGGCCAGCCGCCGGCCCGATCTGCACATCATCGTCACCGGCCGCAATGCCAAGCAACCGCTGATCGACGCCGCCGACATGGTGACGGAGATGACGCTGGTAAAACATCATTTCAAGGCGGGCGTGAAAGCACAGCCAGGGATAGAATTCTGACATGGCCGCACGGGTTCTGATGTTTCAGGGAACCGGCTCGGATGTCGGCAAATCGCTGATGGTGGCCGGTCTAGCCCGCGCCTTCGTCAGGCGCGGCCTGTCCGTCATGCCGTTCAAACCACAGAACATGTCGAATAATGCGGCCGTTACCGCCGACGGCGGCGAGATCGGCCGAGCACAGGCGCTGCAGGCGCGGGCCGCTGGCGTACCCCTCTCTGTCCACATGAATCCGGTTCTTCTGAAACCGCAGAGCGAGACCGGGGCACAGGTGGTGGTTCAGGGCAAAATCGCCGGCAATGCCAGGGCAGCCGATTACCAGCACCTGAAAGCCGGGTTGATGCCGCGCGTGCTGGATAGCTTCAACCGCCTGAAACAACAGGCCGATCTGGTGCTGGTGGAGGGGGCGGGCAGCGCATCCGAAATCAATCTGCGTGCCAATGATATCGCCAATATGGGGTTTGCGAGAGCTGCTGACGCGCCTGTGATCCTCATCGGCGATATTGACCGCGGCGGCGTCATCGCCAGCCTTGTCGGTACCAAAGCCGTACTCGAACCTGACGATGCGGCGATGATCGAAGGTTTCATCGTCAACCGCTTTCGCGGTGATCCCGCGTTGTTTTCGGACGGCATGCGGATAATCCAGAAAAGGACAGGCTGGGCCTCGATAGGCCTTCTGCCGCATTTCTCCGATGCCACGAAACTGCCGGCTGAAGACGCGCTCGGTCTTTCCGGCCCGGCTGAGCGAAAACCCGGCGCAAAGATCCGCATCGCCGTGCCGATCCTGCCGCACATTTCCAATTTCGATGATCTCGACCCTCTGGACATGGAGCCGGACGTTGAACTGATCCGCGTGCGGCCGGGCGAGACCATTCCCGCCGATTGCCAGCTGGTTTTGCTGTGCGGTTCGAAATCCACCATTGCCGATCTCGCCGTGCTGAAAGATGCGGGTCTGGACATCGACATAAAGGCGCATGTGCGCCGCGGCGGCTACGTTCTCGGCCTTTGCGGTGGCTACCAGATGCTCGGAAAAACCGTTGCGGATCCTGACGGTATCGAGGGATCACCTGCGACTGTCGACGGACTCGGTCTGCTTGATGTCGACACGGTTTTGACGGGTGACAAGCGACTCGTTTCTGTTCAAGGCGCGAGCTTTGATGGTGTTGGTTTATCCGGCTACGAAATGCATGTCGGGGAAACCACGGGAGCAGCAGGCAATCTGGTGTTTTCGACGATCGACGGGCATCACGATGGAAGCATCTCACCCGACGGCCGTGTCTTCGGCACCTATATTCACGGCCTCTTTGCTCATGATAGCCAGCGCGGCGCATGGTTGGAGCGTCTCGGCGGGTGCGGCACCGACCTGAACTATGATGCGCAGGTGGATGCGGTTCTCGACCGTCTGGCTGCGCATATGGAACAGCACCTCGATCTCGACGGGCTGCTGGCTATAGCGCGATAAGGATCGCCAGAAGCCCGAATAGGCCGATCAGCAACAGGTCCGCAATCCGTGCCAGCCGCAACGCCGTGCGAATATCGCCGGCGACCAGCGCAGACCTTCCGCCGTCCCCCATGAAACGCGCTTCGATCATCTGTCCGCCGTAAGAACGCGGTCCGGCAAGCGCAAAACCCAGCGCGCCGGCCAGCGCCGCCTCCGGCCAGCCTGCATTGGGAGAGCGGTGGTGGCGCGCATCGCGACGGATCGCGGCAATGGCCGCTTTTGGCGACGCGCCCTCGACAAAAAATGCGGCGACGACAAACAGGCTGCCGCTCAATCTCGAAGCGGGCAGATTGATGAGATCGTCAAGCCGGGCCGAAGCCCAGCCGAACGCTTCATGGCGAGGCGAACGATGACCGATCATGCTGTCGGCCGTATTGACCGCCTTATAAGCCGCGCCACCTGGCAGGCCCAGAAGCCCCATCCAGACGGCAGGGGCGACGATGCCATCGGAAAAGTTCTCGGCGAGACTTTCGATCGCCGCCCGGCAGATCGCCGCCTCATCCAGCTTTTGCGGGTCGCGGCCGACGATCATCGAGACAGCCTTGCGGCCACCCTCAACTCCTTCACGCTCCAGCGCAGTCGCAACCGCCTCCACATGCTGCTCCAGACTTTTCTGTGCCGGAAGCGAAGCACCGAGGATGGCGACCGCCAGAAGTCCGAAGGGCAGGAAAAGCAGAACAGATTGCGCAAACCATGCAAGGATCACCGTCAGCCCGACAAAAACAACCAGCGCCACAACACCCGCGGCCTTGCGCCGTGAAAATGACGCGCTGCCCCGGTTCCATTTTTGGTCCAGCAGCGCGATAAGCGAACCGACCCAGGTGACAGGATGGCCGATATGTTTGAACAGCCAGTCCGGATAACCGGTCAGGCGTTCGATCACGAGCGACAGGAAAGCGAGAGCGAGGAACATGGGCGAGACAATATCAGAAATGGCACAGGCTGCGATCCGCCACGGCGGCAATCTCGGCAGAGCGCGCCTGATGTTTCCAGACGCGTCTGAACCGTGGATCGACCTTTCGACCGGAATCAACCCGCATCCCTATCCGTATTCTGCCATTCCCGCCAGCGCATTCGCTCGCCTGCCGGAGCCCGAGACGGCCGACTATCTGAAACGGCTGGCCGCACTCCATTTCGGCGCACCCTCCGCCCGACATGTCACGCTATCGCCCGGCACCCAGATGCTCATGCCGCTGCTGGCTCAAACCGCACTTGCCCGGGGCGCCAAGAGCGGCGCGGTGCTGTCACCTGCCTACGCGGAACATGCCCGCACCGCACGCATGGCCGGGCTGACCATGATGGAAGTGGAGCATATCAGCGACCTGATCGCTCACGACTACGTGGTGGTGGTCAATCCCAACAACCCCGACGGACGTATCATCGATCGCGAAACTCTTTTGCGGCTCGCCGATTCAATGCATCGAAACGGCGGCCTGCTGGTGGTGGATGAAGCCTTCATCGAAACAGGAGGCGCCGAGAGCCTTGCGGATAGCGTTGATCGGCATGCTCTAGTCGTCCTTCGTTCCTTCGGCAAATTTTATGGCCTGGCGGGAATCCGGCTTGGTTTTGCAATTGCGCACCCTGATATCGCTGCGGGGTTGGAGGCGAGGCTCGGCCCATGGGCGGTTTCCGGCCCGGCGCTGCACATTGCAACGGAAGCCCTGGCGGATGGAACGTGGCAATCTGCGATGCGGCTGCGTCTCGCGGATGAAGCACGGCGCATGAATTGCCTTTTGGAAAAAGCGGGGCTGAACGGGGTTGGCGGCACGCCTCTGTTCACACTGGTGCGGGACGAGCGTTCCAAGGCCCTGTTCGATCATCTCGGCCGTCTCGGAATACTCGTGCGCATTTTCGATGAAAGGCCGCACGACATCCGTTTCGGCCTTCCGGGTAACGACGCTGAGTGGCAGCGCCTTCAAGCGGCGCTGCTCTCTTTCGATCATCCCTCGAAAGTGTAGGTTTCAATCGACTCCGGCTTCATTTCGATGGAGAAACCCGGCAGTTTCGGCGGCATATAAGCGGCGTTTCTGATATCGCAGGGCTCGATGAAATGCTCGTGTAGGTGATCCACATATTCGATGACGCGACCTTCCTTGGTGCCTGAAACCACCAGATAGTCGATCATCGACAGGTGCTGCACATATTCGCAAAGCCCGACGCCGCCGGCATGCGGCCAGACCGGCAGATTGTATTTGGCGGCAATCAACAGCACCGCCAGCACTTCGTTGAGGCCACCCATACGGCAGCTGTCGATCTGCACCACATCGATCGCGCCTTCAGCGATGAACTGCTTGAACATGATGCGGTTCTGGCACATTTCGCCCGTCGCCACCTTCACGGAACCAATGGCTGCGCGAATCTTGCGATGGCCGGCGACATCATCCGGGCTGGTCGGTTCTTCGATGAAGAAGGGCTTGGAAAAGGCGAGCTTATTCACCCACTCGATTGCCTGGTCCACTTCCCACACCTGATTGGCATCGATCATCAGATAACGGTCTGGGCCGATCACTTCGCGGGCAATGGTGAGACGGCGAATGTCATCCTCCAGATCACGTCCAACCTTCATCTTCACATGGTTGAAACCGGCATCGATGGCTTCCTGGCAAAGACGGCGCAGCTTGGCGTCGTCATAACCGAGCCAGCCTGCGGAAGTCGTATAGCAGGCGTAACCTTCGCTCTTCAGCGTCTCGATGCGTTCCTTTTTGCCGCTTTCGGCTTTCTTGAGAATTGCGAGCGCCTCGTCCCGGGTCAGCACGTCAGTAAGATAACGGTAATCAACGATATCGGCGATTTCTTCGGCGCTCATATCAGCCACCAGCTGCCACACCGGCTTGCCGGCTTTCTTGGCCAGCAAATCCCACACTGCGTTGACAACGGCGCCGGTGGCGAGATGCATCGCACCCTTGTCGGGGCCGATCCAGCGCAGCTGGCTGTCGCTGGTCAGATGCCGCCAATATTTGCCGGGGTTCTCAGTGACCGTGGCAAGATCGGTGCCGACGACGAGGTGACGCATCGCTTCGATGGCCATGCAGCAAATATCGTTACCCCGGCCGATGGTGAAGGTCAGGCCGTGGCCTTTAAGACCCGGCTCATCCGTGTCGAGAATGACATAAGCCGCCGAATAATCCGGGTCGGGGTTCATCGCATCGGAGCCGTCCAGGCTCTGGGATGTGGGGAAACGCAGGTCGAAAACACGCAGATCAGTAATTTTTGTCATGGCCGTTTACTCGCGGTCAGTGCCTATGGAAATCGTTCAGTCGTGGTGGAAGGTCTCTTCCATCATAGCCCACCACTCGCCGTCCCTGCGGGTTTCGAGCGGTTTCTGGCAGGGAATCGTAAAAGACCACCATTCCTGGTTCTTGGGGCTGGCCGCCATCTTCGCCATATCGGCGCTGAAATCGGTGCCATGATATTCCCAATAGCCAAACAGCAGGTTTTCCGGCTCCCGCAGGAAAATCGTGTAGTTACGGATATTGCAATCGCTGATCAGCGCCAGAACTTCCGGCCAGACGGCGGCATGCAGCCTTTTATACTCCGCGATCATCTCCGGCTTGACGCCTATGACCATTCCCATACGCTGCATGAAAAACTCCGTTACTTTCTGATTGTGGCAAGCGCCGCGCGCAGCTTTGATTGCGGCAGGCTCAATCCCAGCCGGTCCGCTGCGGCAATGACCGGAGCAAAGCGTCGGCGCTTCTTCTCATCGTGATTACCGGCGATATCGGCCAGTCGATGGGCAAGGAAGGGATTGCGCAAACGCTCCCGCAGCACGCCGATATAGGCCTGCGCATCATTTCCCATGCCTTCAGCAATAAAGACCGGCAGAACCTCGTCGCGCCATAACGTTTCCAGATCCGCGACGAGTGCACTGTCGTCCATTGCCTGGCGCACCGTCTCGTCCTTTGCCCGCGCATCCTGCAGCCAGCGTTCCGCCAGATAGGAATGGCCGAGATTGAGCAGGAAAAGCTTCAGCTTTTCATAGTGGTCGAGATCGTCCGTCAGCACCACGGCAGGGTGATTGCAGGGCAGGACAAGCCCGTCCTGCTTTTCGATCGCCCAGAGCGCGTAAGGCTCCGCCACTGCACCTACCGGATCGATAGGCTCGGAAACGATGCGATCGACCAGGCTATTGGCGAAACGGCACTTTTCGTTCAGGTAAAAGGCAAAACCCGCCGGCAATTGCCATTCATCGGCAAGCCGGCGAATGACCTCTTTCAGCTTTTCGCCATTACGCGGCACAAGTTCACAAGGAAAGATGGACACGGGCGCTTCCGGATTGCGCTGAAAACGTTCGAGCAGCAAAATGCAGAGTTTCGCCGGAAAGCTCCTCGGGACGGCCGTAAAATCCGCCGCGAGATCTGCGCCATCCGCAGAATCAAGCTCATAACCGCGGTCTCCGGTATTGGACAAGATGACAGCAGCTTCGCAGGCGAGGCGGCGTACTTCCTCCCATTCGGTTGCCGAGGTCAGGGCCCGCGCGACAGCCTTGCCCTCAATTTCCTCATCCACGTTCCGCCCGTCACGGATGCCGCGAATGCGCACGGGGTAGGGCGCGCCACTATTCAGCGCCGCGACACGCTTCAGGCTTTCCGCATTGCCGGTTGTCTGGACAATCGCGATGCGACCGATAGCCTCGTCCTTCTCCAGCGCTTGCGAGACAAAGAGGTCCGCATGCGCCAGAAGAAAGCGGCTGGTACCGAATTGCAGGATGGGCGTCTCGGGCGTCATGCGACCTCCACCATGCCTTTGATGACTCCGGCTTTCGGATCTGTCAGCCCTGCGAACTGCGATGGCACGTCGGCAAGCGTCATACGGTGCGTAATCAGCGCCTCAGGTACTTTCCCTTTCCGCAATGCCTGCAACACGCGTTCGAAATCCTCCGGCGTCGCATTTCGGCTGCCGAGCAGCGTCGTTTCACGTTTGTGGAACTCCGGATCGTTGAAGCTGATATCGCTCGCGACGATGGAAACAAGCACATACGAACCGCCATGGCCGACGAAGGAAAAGCCGCGCTCCATGGCTTTAGGATTACCGGTCGCATCGAAGACCGCATCGAAGAAATCACCGTTGGTAATCTCGGAAAGACGATCTTTGTCGCCGTCCCCAAGCGACACTGTATGGGCGACGCCGAGATGCTCCTTGCAGAAATCCAGCCGGTCGGTGCGGCCATCGATCATCGTGACTTCGCCGCCATCGAGAACCGCGAAAACCGCTACCGCCATGCCGATCGGTCCGGCGCCGACGATCAGAACCTTCTGTCCTTTCTCGACATTGCCACGGCGCACCGCATGCGCGCCGATAGCCAGAAATTCGGTCATCGCCGCCTGGTCGAGGCTCAGCCCTTCAGCCTTCAACACGAATTGCTGCGGCACGTTCAGATATTCCACCATGCCGCCATCACGATGAACGCCGAGCACGCCGATATTGCGGCAGCAATTGCTCTTGCCCTTCAGGCAGGCGCTGCATTTCCCGCAAGAAATATACGGAATGATGGTAACAACGTCGCCGGCCGACAGATGGCTGCCTTGCGGCACCTCTTCAACCGTACCGGAGAGCTCATGGCCCATGATCCGCGGATAAGAGAGGTAAGGCTGATTGCCGGTGAAGATGTGGAGATCCGTACCGCAAACCCCGATGCGACGGACGCGCACCAGCACCTCACCTTCGCCACGCACAGGTTTAGGCAGATCCTTGGCGCTGAGTTGACCGGGAGTGTCGCAGAAAATCGCCAGCATGGATCACCTGTGGGAAAGGGAGTAAAAACGAATGGCGTTACCGCCGAAGACTGCCGCATGGTCCGCTGCCGGCACGATATCGCGACAGAAGTCCAGCCATTCCTGATAATCGCCCGCCAGTCGCAAAACCGGCCAGTCGCTGCCGAAAATCACCCGGTCTGCGCCGAACAGCTCCAGAATGGTTTCGGCATAGGGCCGCACTGCTTCCGGTCGCTGATCGCCGCGCTCGGTCAGGAGGCCGGAGAGCTTGCAATGGACATTGGGAAGAGCCGCCAAAGCGCCCATATCCTTGCGCCAGGCGCTGTAGTGGCCGGTCGCAATCAGCGGCTTGGCACCATGGTCGATGACGACAGGCAATTGCGGGTGACGCCGGGCAAAGGCGAGGAGATGCGGCAGATTGGGCGGCAGGACCAGCGCATCGAACGCCAGGCCGTGGTTCACCAACGCCGCCACGGCGGGATCGAGCAGCGGATCATCGATCCATGCCACGTCTTCCATGCCCTGCAGCATCGGGCGCACGGCTTTGAACGCCAGATGTTTTGCCCGGCGGGCGATTTCAGTTGCAGCATCTGGAGACTTCATGTCCACCCAGCCGACCACACCTTTGATGAAATCTGTCTCTTCCGCCCGCGCCAGCATGAAATCCGTATCGGCAGCCGTCTCCATCGTCTGAACCAGCACGGTGCCGGAAATTCCGGCCGCGGCCAGCAATGGCGACAAATCCGCTGGAAGAAAATCCCGGTAGATGGCGGCGAGCGACGGCGGCGGCCACTGGCCGGCACGGTCCTTCATTAACCAGAAATGCTGGTGGGCGTCGATAAGCATTGCCTCAGGCCTTTCCGCCCGGCACCGGCGCACCTTCGGCGATCAGACCGCGTCTGTGCAGTTCCGCCCAGAACTCATCCGGAATAGATTGTTCGAACCATTCGATATTGGAAGCGAGCTGCTGCGCATTCCGCGCGCCCGAGACGACGGTGACCGAAGCCGGATGGGCCAGCGGAAATTGCAATGCAGCCGCCTGCAGCGACACACCGACTTCTTCGCAGATACCCTGCAGCGCATCAACCCGCGTAAGGATATCGGCAGGCGCATCGGCATAATTGAATTTGCGGTTGCCCGCGAGAATGCCGGAATTGAAAGCACCGGCGACAACGATGCCGACACCGCTTTCGGCGCAGCGGTTCATGAAAGCAAGGCTCTGCTGCTCCAGCAGCGTATAGCGGCCGGCAAGCATGGCGACGTCGATGTCAAAGACATCCATGGCGTCGTTGACAATTTCCCACTCGTTGACGCCAAGGCCGATAGCGCCAGTTGAACCTTCCTCACGCAGCTTGCCAAGCGCCCGGAAGCCGCCGCCAGCGGTCAGCTGCTCCCAGTAATGCTGGTGCTTTTCGCCATGGGTGTAGGAGCCGATATCGTGCACATAAAGAATATCCGGCTTCAGAACGCCGAGCCTCTGCTGGCTGGCCTCGAAAGAGCGTAGAATGCCATCATAGGAATAATCATAGAGCGGGCGGAAGGGTAGCGGCGCAATATAGGCATCCTCTTCCGGGCCGACGGTCTCATCGGGAACCATGACGCGACCGACCTTGGTGCTCAGCGAATATTCGCTCCGGTCATGCTCCGTCACCATGGTCCCCAGGCGACGCTCCGACCGCGTATATCCATAAAACGGCGCGGTATCGAAATAACGCATGCCGCTTTCCCATGCCTTGTCAAACGCACCCTTGGACTCTTCATAGGGCGTAACGCGGTAGAGATTGCCCATCTGGGCGCAACCGAGACCCATGACGGTAACGTCGACGGCGCGGCGCGGCAATTTACGTGTATCGGAGACTTTCATCGCGGAGACTTTCCAGCTTGCCTTTGGAAAGACGCGCCGCCGGTGAAGCGGCGCGTCATCGCTTGATCAGTAAAGAACGTTCTTTGCTTCCGGCTTTTCGATATTGTCCTTGGTGACAACAACGACGCCGGTGTCGACGAACTTCTCGACCTTTTCCTTGTTGATGAGCTTGGTGACGGTTTCGACGCCCTTTTCACCCATCTGATAGGAGCCCTGAACCACGATTCCGGCGAGCGTGCCGTCCTTCACGAAGTTCTGCAGATCCTGGTTGCCGTCGAAGCCGATGGCGACGACCTTGCCGGCCTTGCCTGACTGGGCGAGCGCACGGCCAACGCCGATGGCCGTCGGCTCATTGGCGCCGAAAATGCCCTTCAGGTCCGAATTGGCGGCCAGAACGTCGGTCGTCTGGTTCAGCGCGGTCGCCATCTGCGACTGCGAGTAGAACGGGCCGACGATCTTCAGGTTTGAGTTCATCTGGATGTAATCGGTGAAACCGCCGACACGGCCGATTTCAGAACCAGCCCCGGCGACATAGGACATGACGGCGATCTTGCCTTCCTTGCCCACCTTGTCGATCAACGCCTGCGCTGCCAGTTCGCCGGCTTTCTTGTTATCGGTCGCGAGGAACGACTGGTAATATTGCTCAGAGCCCTTGGCGAGCTGCGAGTCGATGAGAACGACGGGGATACGGGCTTCCCAGGCCTTCTTGACAGCAGGCACCAGCGCGTCCGGATCGGAAGGTGCAAGCACGATGCCGGCGACCTTACGGTTGATGGCGTTCTCAACCATGTTAACCTGGTCGGCAATGGCCGATTCCGCAGCCGGACCCTGGAAGGTCATGGTGTTGCCTGAAGAATTCTTCATGGCCGCATCGGCGCCCTTCTGGACGTTCTGCCAGAAGGTCGAATTGACGGTCTTGACGATGACGGCGATTTCACCGGCCTGCACGGTGGAGACGCTCCACAGCGCGATTGCGGATGTCAGAAGGGCAGTCGCAATTTTCTTCATTTCTTCCTCCGTGATGTCGGCATACCGGGCCTCCCCTGCCGATCTTTTTTGCGGAAAGGGTCCGCAGCCCTTTGATCAGCGGCGGTTGCGCAACTGGTCTATCCAGACGGTGACCAGAATGACGAGGCCGATGATGATCTGTTGCGTGAAGGCAGAGACGCCATTCATATTAAGACCGTTGCGCAGGATGCCGATGACGAAGGCGCCGATGGCCGTGCCTGAAATCGTGCCCACGCCGCCGATCAGCGATGTGCCGCCGATAACCGCGCTGGCAATGGCATCCAGCTCATACATCACACCTTCGTTGGGCTGGGCGGTAACGAGGCGCGACATCAAAACGCAGCCCGTCAACCCGGCAAGCGTACCGGAGAGGATGTATGTGAAGTTGGTGACGCGGGCGACGTTGACGCCGGAAAGACGTGCGGCATCTGCATTGGAGCCCACGGCATAGATGTGGCGGCCGAGGATCGAGCGGTTGAGCATGAAGGACACCGCAAGCGCAATCACCACCATCAGGATGACAGGGTAGGGGATGCCTGGAAATACGACATTCGGAAAGCCGTCATCACCGATATTGACGATGCGGAAAAGGGCGCCGTTGCCAAGTTCGCCGAAGGATTCGCCGAGGCCGGACACGGCGCGCGCACCGGTGATCTGCAACGCCACACCGCGGGCAATCAGCATCATGCCGAGCGTGGCGATGAAGGGCGGCAGCTTGAAGCGCGTGACCAGCAGCCCGTTGATCAGCCCGCAGAGCGAACCCGTCAGAATGCCGAGCAACATGCCGACCGGCACCGGCATGCCGAGTTCCTTCACCGCAAGAGCGGCAACAACCCCTGCAAGAGCCAGCACCGAACCGACGGAAAGGTCGATGCCGCCGGTGATGATGACACAGGTGGCGCCAATGCCGAGCAGAGCGATGGACGTGACCTGCAACGCGATCGTCATGCCGTTATTGACGGTAAAAAAGGCGCTGCTGGTGGCGGAGAACACCGCGACAAGGGCGAACAGGCTGCCGAGCGCGGCAAATTTCTGGATGATGTCCTTCTGGCGATCGCTGACAGCGAAGCCCTTTTTGGGTTCTGCAATATTGGCCATGTCGTTCCTCACTGCGCGGCCCGGCCGTAACCGGACGCATACCGCATGATTTCTTCCTGATTGGTCTTGGCGGTTTCGAGCACGCCCGTGATCCGGCCCTGGTGGAAAACCGCGATGCGGTCCGTCAGCCCCAGAATTTCCGGCAGTTCCGAACTGATGAGAATGACACCGATGCCCTGAGCGGCCAGCTCATCCATGATCTTGTAGATCGCGAATTTCGCACCGACATCGATGCCACGTGTAGGCTCATCGAAGAACAGGATACGGGATTGGCGGAACAACCACTTGCCGATGATGATCTTTTGCTGATTCCCCCCCGATAGCAGGCGCACCGTCTGCTCGATGGAAGGCGTGCGGATATTCAAGAGGTCGACGTATCGCTTGGTGACCTCGTCGTGTTTCCTGAAGTCGATCAGCCCAAAACGGTTGGAAAGTTCGCCGAGATTGGCGAGCGTCGTATTGGCCGCTACCGACATCTTGATGGCGAGGCCGTCGCTTTTCCGGTCTTCCGAGAGATAGGCGATGCCTTCTTCAATCGCATCCTGCGGTGAGCTGATCGAAAGCTCGCGACCATTGAAGGTGATCTTGCCGGCATCGAGCGGGTCCGCCCCAAAAATCGCCCGCGCGACTTCCGTTCGACCTGCACCCATAAGGCCGGCAAAACCCAGGATTTCGCCGCGCCGAAGCGAAAAACTGACATCGCTGAACACGCCGTTGCGGGTCAGCCCATCGACGGAGAAGATGATATCGTCCGTCGGGCGCGATGTGCGCTCGGGGAATTTATCCTCCAGCGAACGCCCGACCATACGCGTGACGATGTCATCAACGGTGATGGAGGCGAAGTCGTCGGTCGAAATATAACGTCCGTCGCGCAAGACCGTCACACGATCGACGATCTCGGCCATTTCGTCGAGACGGTGAGAAATATAGACGATACCGACGCCGGAAGCCTTGAGGTCTCTGATGACCTTGAAGAGAAGGCGGGTTTCCTGCTCCGTCAGAGAAGAGGTCGGCTCATCCATGATGAGCACTTCAGCATCAAGAGAGAGCGCCTTGGCGATTTCCACCATCTGGCATTGGGCGACGGAGAGGCCGCGGACGATCTGATCCGTATCGATATCGACACCCAGCCGGTCGAGACAGCGCTTGGCATCGAGGCGCAGCTTCTTGCGGTCAACCAGGAAACCGCGACGCGGTTCGCGCGCAAGATAGATGTTTTCGGCGACGGAAAGATGCGGAACGAGATTGAGTTCCTGGTGGATGATGGCGATGCCGGCAGCTTCGGACTCGAGCGGGGAGGCGTATTGCACCTTCACGCCCTTGTGCAGGATGGTGCCATCACTTGGCTGGTACACACCGCTGATGATTTTCATCAGCGTCGATTTTCCCGCCCCGTTCTCACCACAGACAGCATGCACCTCGCCGCTGCGCAGATCGAAATGCACATTCGACAAGGCTTTGACGCCCGGGAACTCCTTGCTGATATTTTCGAGACGCAGAAGGGCCGAACGCTCCGCGCGCGCCATCTCCTCAGGCGAGTACTCGCCCCGAATTGTCGATGCGCCCTGCGACATCTGGAAACCTCCCACCCGTATCCCCGCTCCACCGGGGTCATGAACAGGTCAAATGGTTAGGCCGGTTTTTTTAAATGGTCAAGCCAATTAGCTGACAATTTGCGAATCCGGACTCATAGCGAAAATTTCATATCTAAACTGCTTCGGTAAAAAACATGTAATTTCACATATTTAAGTAATTTCTTGCGTATTGATACGCTTGGCGCTACGGTAAGGCCAAATATGAACTTCGGACAGGACTTGTCGTAAAACTCATGAGTGGTCAGGCCAAAATAGCGGAGCCGCGCAGGCTTTATCAGCAGATTGCGGACCAGATACGCGAACTCATCGATCTGGGTGAATTCCTGCCCGGTACGCGGCTTCCCGCCGAGCGGGAACTGGCTCAGAAGCTCGGTGTATCGAGGCCTTCGTTGCGCGAGGCCCTGATTGCGCTTGAGATCGACAACACAGTGGAAATCCGTATGGGTTCCGGCGTCTATGTTTCGGCGGAAGCGCTGCAGACGACCCACCATACCAAATCGCTTGGCGACAGCCCCTCCGAACTGATGCAGGCGCGCGCCGCATTGGAGGGTGCCACCATCGTGCTGGCGGCAAGCCGGATGACCGATGAAGCGATCGCGACCCTGCGCCAGATACTCAATACCATGCAGAGGGAAATAGAGGCCGGTCGCAAGCCGCTGGACCAGGACCGGCTGTTTCACGTCACAATAGCGGAGCAATCCGGTAACAGCGTTTTAGCCCGAATGGTGGCCAACCTTTTCGATGAGCGCCATAGCCCCATTTCGGCCCAGCTCCGCGTGAAGTTTGAAGACCGCGATACCTGGACCCATGCTCTTCAGGAACACGAGGCCATTCTCGCCGCGCTTGAACTGAAAGACCCGCTGTTGGCGCAGGCCGCCATGCATACCCATCTGGAAGGTTCTAAGAGACGCTGGGTCGAAAACTGACCCAGGAACATAGCAGGCAATATACCGGGAGGAGGAGCATCCGTGAGTGAGAATTCCGAGGCAACCATTTTGCTGAACGCCAACGACAACGTTGCGGTGGCGCGTCGGTCCATCCCGGCGGGCGGCGCGACGGGCAGGGGCGATCTGGCGGCGCTGGAGTTGATTGGGCGCGGGCACAAGGTGGCCCTTAAATTCATCAGATCCGGAGATGAGGTGCTGAAATACGGGCAGGTGATTGGCATCGCCACCCAGGACATCGAACCTGGCCGGCACGTGCACCTGCACAATCTTGCCATGGTGCCTTCCGAACACGCGCATCAGTTCAGCGTCGACATTGAGGAGAAGGGCATGGTGCCGGAAGCCGAGCGCCGTACCTTCATGGGATATGACCGTGGCCTCGGCGGTGTCGGAACGAGAAACTATATCGGCGTCATCGCTTCTGTGAACTGTTCCGCCACGGTGTCACGCTATATCGCCGATTATTTCAACAAGCAGGGCGGCCTTGATGGTTTCGACAACGTCGATGGCGTCGTGGCGCTGACCCACGGCGGGGGCTGCGCGCTGAATACAAAATCGGAAGGCTACCGTCTGCTGATCCGCACCATCCAGGGCTATGCCCGCCATCCTAATTTTGGTGGCATCCTGTTGATCGGCTTGGGCTGTGAGACCAACCAGATCGCGCCTATCCTCGAACATTACAAGATGGAGGAGGGCGACCGGCTGCGCACCATGACAATCCAGCAGCATGGCGGCACCCGCAAAACGATCGACGCGGCAATTGCCGAGATTAAGGCCATGCTGCCGATGGTCAATGCCGCACGCCGTACGGAACAGCCTCTTTCAAAGCTGAAAGTGGCGCTGGAATGCGGCGGTTCCGACGGATACTCTGGCATTTCCGCCAACCCGGCCCTCGGATATGCCTCCGACCTCATCGTCCGCAATGGCGGCACCACAGTTCTCTCCGAAACGCCAGAGATTTACGGCGCCGAACATCTTTTGACCAAGCGCGCCATCACCCCTGCCGTCGCCGAAAAGCTTTTGCAGCGTATCGACTGGTGGCGGGATTACACGGCTCGTAACGGCGATGAACTCAACAACAACCCCTCTCACGGCAACAAGCTTGGCGGCCTGACAACCATTCTGGAGAAATCGCTGGGCGCGGTCGCCAAGGGCGGATCCATGCCGTTGAAGGCGGTGTACGAATTTGCGGAGACAGTAACGGAGCAGGGTTTCGTCTTCATGGACACACCCGGTTACGACCCTGTCGCCGTGACAGGGCAGGTTGCCGGCGGCTGTAACGTCATCTGTTTCACCACCGGCCGCGGCTCGGTTTCCGGCTTCAAGCCTGCGCCATGCATCAAGATCGCCACAAATTCCGAAATGTATGAACACATGAAGGAAGATATGGATTTGAACTGCGGCGAGATCGTTACCGGGAACGAAACAATCGAAGAATCCGGCGAAAGAATTTTCGAACACATCATAGCGGTGGCCTCCGGCAACAAGACTGTCAGCGAGATCTACGACTATGGCGATAATGAATTCGTGCCCTGGCAGGTCGGCGCAGTGACCTGAGCCCCTCACGCCACTGTCCCACGTGAAACAAAAAAGGCCCGAAGAGCGATTCTTCGGGCCTTATTTATTTCTGATCATATCGCGCTTAATGGCGGAAGTGACGCATGCCAGTAAAGACCATCGCAACATCGTGCTCATTGGCTGCGTCGATCACTTCCTGATCGCGCATGGAACCGCCGGGCTGAATAACGGCAGTCGCACCAGCGGCAATCGCCGCAAGCAGGCCATCGGCAAAGGGATAAAAGGCTTCCGAAGCGACGGCAGAGCCACGGGTCAGCGGTTCAGCCAGACCGAGAGCCCTGGCGGCATCTTCGGCCTTCTGAGCCGCGATACGGGCTGAGTCGACACGGCTCATCTGGCCGGCGCCGATACCCGCTGTCTGGCCGTCCTTGGCGTAGATGACGGCGTTGGATTTCACGTGCTTGGCGATCTTGAAGGCAAACTTCATGTCTTCAAGTTCCTGCGCCGTCGGCGCGCGCTTGGTGACGACCTTGAGATCCAGATCTTCGACCATGCCATTATCGCGACTTTGGACCAGAAGGCCGCCCGAAACCGTCTTTGCGGTAATGCCGGCCGCGCGCGGGTCAGGCAGGCCGCCGGCTGCCAGAAGTCGCAGGTTAGGTTTGCGGGCAATGATCGATTTTGCTTCTTCTGTAACATCAGGCGCGATGATGACTTCAGTGAAAAGCTTGACGATCTCTTCCGCCGTTTCCGCATCAAGCGTGCGGTTGAGAGCGATGACGCCGCCGAAGGCCGAGACGGAATCGCATGCCAGCGCTCGCCGGTAGGCTTCTGCAAGCGTCGGACCGGTCGCGACGCCACAGGGATTGGCGTGCTTGATGATTGCAACGGCCGGCGCATTTTCCGGCAGGAACTCCGCAACCAGTTCGTAGGCGGCGTCGGTGTCGTTGATATTATTGTAGGACAGTTGCTTGCCCTGAAGAAGCGTCGCTGTTGCAACGCCAGGCCGCTTTTCTCCGGTCAGATAAAAACCGGCGCTCTGGTGCGGGTTTTCGCCATAACGCATCTTTTCCTTCAGCACGCCGCCAATGGCGCGGTAGTCAGGGGTTTCGATAGCGAGCGCCTCGGCAAACCAGTTGGAAATCATTGCGTCATAAGCAGCCGTGCGGGCATAGGCCTTGGCGGCGAAGCGCTGGCGCAGCGCATAGCTTGTCTGTCCGTCATCGGCCTGCAGGGCTTCAACCAGATCAGGATAATCGGACGGATCGGTCACCACGGTCACATAGGCATGATTCTTCGCCGATGCCCGGATCATGGCCGGACCACCAATATCAATGTTTTCCACCGTGGTCGGATAATCGCCGCCCTTGGCGCGAACGTCCTCGAACGGATAAAGATTGATGACAGAAAGATCGATCGCCTCAATACCGTGAGCCTTCATCGCATCCACATGTTCGGCATCATCCCGGATTGCCAGAAGCCCACCATGGACGTTGGGATGCAGGGTCTTGACGCGGCCATCCATGATCTCGGGAAAATTCGTGACCTCGGAGACATCCGTCACCGGCAGACCCGCATCGGCAATAGCCTTTGCCGTTCCGCCCGTCGAGAGCAGCTTGACGCCGAGTTTGGACAGAACTGTCGCCAGCTCGATAATGTCGGTCTTGTCGGACACGGAGAGCAGCGCCGTGCGAATTTTGACCTTGTCGGGAGCGGGAATTTTTTTGGATACGACGGCCATCGAATATACTCCGTTAAACGGGGAGGACAGGCTGGAACGGGTTTTCCAGCAATTGCCGCCGCGTTAACACAGCTTACCGCAAGAATAAACAGCGGGGACGTCGAAGGATAAAAACTAGGGTATTTTTGCCGAATTCCAGGGGGAAAGGCTCAGGCCTGACGCTCAATGAGCCAACGAATCTCCCGCGTGTTGGCGAGATTGAACGGTAGCTCGATCTGCTGCGATGGCCGCATTCCGGACGCATCGGCCATGAACACGTCCTCGGTCACGAAAAGCTCCAACCCCGGTGCCGTCAGCAGCCAAATGGTTCCGTCCGCGGCCTCAAGATAAATTGACTCATCATCCCGCTGGTGCAGCTGGATATGGGGGTGGATGTGGAAACGCGAAACCGCCGAGACCGACTGGGTCTGCGCGTTTGCGGCATTGTGATCGGCCCTTAGCAGGTCACGACCCTTTATCTTGGTGCCAGCGGCATTCAGCTCCATCTCCCGTTCGTGATAACAGCCGAAGTTGTGAAGATATCCGTCATGCGACGCCCACAGGACATCATTGCCGTTTGCACCCGTTTCGCGCCGGCTATCGACCTGGCTGACACCGGAAACCATGATCGGTCCGAGCAATCTGGATCGCGACAGTCTGCATGAAGACGTGTCGGCGAGCGTGACGGTGGAATGAGCAGCGGTCGACCGGCTAGCCCGTTGATATTCAGGCGCCGCGTTTCGCGGAAACCCGGAATTGACGATGAAGCGGTTTTTTCCGCATGACATCTCGAAGGAGAGGCAGCCCGAATGCGCGTTACGTGAAAGCTCGGCCGAGCCAGGATAGCCCGTATCCACGATAACCACCGTCTCGCCCGCGGCAAGGCGGTGATAATTCACATCCGGCAACACCTTGGAAGGCCGGCCCGCTGTCTCATCATAACGGAGCACCGAAACAAGCTCATTGGCGAGCGTGGCTGTTGCGCCGTTGAACAAGGCGAGATCGCCGCCCTGGTGCCGAAAAAACCGTATCGCCGGAAACATGCGGTCTATCGCAGGAACCAGCCCGGACGGCAGGTCATGGCCGAGATTGATATAGCTTTGTCGAAGGGGCAGAAGGTCGAGCAGCAGATCCAGCATCACGCGCGGATTGCGGGAGACATGCCCGCCATCGGGCAGGATCTGCCGCTCCATTTCCTGAGCCAGCTTCATTCCGTGCCGCGCGATCCGCGACATCCGGGTGGGCATGGCGATAGAAGCCATGGCAAGCGCGATCCTGATCCGCAGTCTCACCTCCCCATCCGGCGCGTGCCTGACGATTTTCTCGAGGTAGCGCACGTGAAAGACGAGGCTTTTCAGAAACCGGCGATAAAACCCCGCATCTGCTTCGTATAGGACCACGGGCGAGTGGGAAAGCCAGGCGATCAATCTCTGCGCTGCGATTTCCGGAGCCCACGCAACCCCCGCAAGCTTTTTGCCATGGATGGCCATCCATTCGGCGACGATACGGCGGGCCTTCCTGCATGCCTCGCTCGATCTGTCGGAACGGATGTGGCGCAGCCAGCTAAACGCATGCAGCCGCTCTTCAAAAACAAGCGAAGGATATTCCACCTGAAAAGGCGAGTGGCCACCGGTTTCCATGACACGGCCGGCAAGCGCGATACGGCCGCGCAGCAACTCCTCGGCAAAATAGGGATCGATTGCCCGAAGATCCGTCGGTGCCGCAACAAGCCCCTCCGGCGCACGATTGGCAAAACGTGAAACATGCAGACGTAACGGCGTGAGGCCGACACACAGATGGCGATACGCCATCCGCGAAAGAAGACCGGCGGCATTCATGCTGCCTGCAAAGGACCCTAACAAGCTGTGTTTCCCGTTTCACATGTTTTGTTTTTATCAGTGAACCGTGATGACCGGAACGTTATCGACAATTATCCAATGATTCGCGAAAGCTTGGCTTTTTTCTACTTCTTACGCAAGACACTGCTAAAAAACCCATCGACCCCCCCGAACATGTCGGGCGTGGTGCGAAGATCACCCTCGGCGTTGATCGCCGCTTCCATTCCCGGCCAATCCTCACTGTGGACGGCGACACGTTCTACATCGGGATTTTCCGCCAGGACTTCGGCAATCATCGCCTCACCTTCGGAAGGATCGAGCGAGCAATTGGAAAACACCACGATACCGCCTGGTGCAACCAGCGTCAGCGCGTGCCGCAACATCTGGCCCTGCAGAGCAGCCAGCTTGGCAATATCGGCCTCGTCCTTCGTCCAGCAAACATCGGGATGTTTGCGCAATGTCCCGGTTGAAGAGCAGGGTGCGTCGAGTAGAACGGCGTCAAAAAGCTGCTCCGGCTGATATTTCAACATATTGACCTCAACCGTTTCAGCCTGAAGGCCAAGCCGGTCGAGATTTTCCCTCAGGCGACGAAGACGATTGCCAGACTGATCCAGCGCCGTCACTTTCGCACCCGCAAGTGCAAGCTGGGCCGTCTTGCCGCCCGGAGCGGCGCAGAGATCGGCAACACGCTTGCCTGAGATATCTCCGAGTAATCGCACGGGCATGCTGGCCGCAAGATCCTGCACCCACCAGGCACCTTCCGCAAAACCTTCAAGAGAAGGTATCTGGCCTTCAAATTCACCCAGGCGCACGCTGCCATTCGGCATGACGGTTCCGCCCAGCTTCTCAGCCCAGAGGGCAGGATCGGCCTTGACGGTGAGGTCGATGGAAGAAGGTGTGAGCTGCGCGTCAGAGATGCGTTGCGCCACCTCATGCCCATAGGCCGAAACCAGCCTTGCGTAGAACCAGTCCGGCAGGACCGACACACCGGCGACGGCCTTTTCGATTTCGGCCTTCTCACGACCCAGCCGTCGCAGAACCGCGTTGACCAGCTTTACGAAGCGCCGGTTGCGTGGATCACGATGCGCCTGCTCGACAGCGAGATCGACGGCCGAGTGATCCGGGACATCAAGGTAGAGCATCTGCGCCGCGCCAACGACGAGAATGTGGTGCAATGACCGCGCACCCTGTGGCAACGGGCCATCCAGCAGCATTGACAGCGCCGTTTCAATCCGAGGGAGGTGACGAAGCGCGCTATTGACGATGGCTCTCACCAGCGCTCTGTCCGCGGGCGACAGCGCACGATAAACGGAATTGCCATTTTCGCTGTCCAGCATACCGTCCAGCGAGGTTTTCTTTTCCAGAACGGCGGCCAATATGCGGGCGGCAGCTATGCGCGCAGGAAGACCGGGTTTGTCTTGGAAAGACGAAGGGCCGTCTTCACGGCCCCTGCCTTGCGCCAACCTCGGTTTTTTGGACCGTGACGGCTTATTTTGAATATCTGATGTCAAGACCAAGGTCCCTTGCGCTCATTTTCATTGCCCCGTCCCCAGCCTGTCTTGGGAACCGAACCCGATTTGCGCTGAGGTCTATCACCCGATGGCGGCGGCGTCGATCCTCGCGGGGAAAACTCCTGTGCCATCGCATGCAATGCCGCCACCCGGTTTTCCGTATTCGGGTGCGTGGAGAAAAGATTGTCCATACGTTCACCCGAGAGCGGGTTGATGATGAACATATGCGCTGTTGCGGGATTGCGCTCCGCGTCGTCATTGTGGATACGCTGCGCCATGCCGGAAATTTTTTGCAACGCCGATGCAAGCCAGAGAGGATTGCCACAGATTTCAGCGCCACGCCGGTCGGCGGAATATTCGCGTGTCCGGCTGATCGCCATCTGGACCAGCATTGCGGCAAGCGGTGCGACGATCATCGCAACCAGGACGCCGATGAATCCGAGAGGGTTATTATTGTTTTCCCGATTGCCGCCAAAGAAGAACGCGAAATTGCCGAGCATGGAAATCGCACCCGCCAGCGTAGCGGTAATTGTCATTGTCAGCGTATCCCGGTTTTGCACATGCGCCAGTTCATGCGCCATCACACCGGCCACTTCCTCGGGCGTCAAACGCTCCAGCAGACCCGTTGAAGCAGCAACAGCGGCGTTTTGCGGGTTCCTTCCCGTCGCAAAGGCGTTTGGCTGCGGGCTGTCATAAATATAGACCTTCGGCATGGGCAGGCCGGCATTGTGTGAGAGATCGCGGATCATGTGGAAGAACTCAGGCGCATTCGCCTCATCGATTTCCCGGGCATGATAGGCCGAGAGAACCATCTTATCTGAATTCCAGTAGGAAAAAAGATTCATGCCGGCAGCCATGACGAGAGCAATCATCATGCCGCCCTTGCCCCCGATCAGAAAACCGACGCCCATGAACAATGCCGTCATGAAGGCCAGAAGCATTGCCGTGCGCATCATGTTCATCCGCTGAAATCTCCCTGTCGTGGCCGGAATTCTCATCGCCGGATTATTCCGGGGTTTAAAAAATCCCTATGGGTATATAATCTGGGAAACGGCAAACATATTTCAATATCCCGTTATAGGGAGGGTTTCTCATGCAGGATGCGGATAACGACAACGGCGCGGAGCAGCGGAGGCGGCTATCGCCCGCGGCTGAGCGGGCCCTGAAAGAAGCAGAAGAACGGCGCAAACAACAGGCAGATCTACAGTTACCGCCGGAAACCGGTGGCCGCGGCGGCGCCGAACCGGTTCGTTTCGGCGACTACGAAATAAAGGGCCGCGCAATAGATTTTTAGGCGGTCGCCATAACGATAATACCCGCCAACGGCGGGTATTTTTCAATTAAAACAAGTACTTATTGTTTATTTTCCAACAAGCGACACACTGCCTCTAGTTGCTCGAGCGTCCGGTAAGCGATACGGATTTGCCCCGATCCCCCCTTGTGGTTAATCTTTACGTCAAGACCGAGGGCATCAGAAAGACTGCGCTCCAGTGCGACCGTATCTGAATCTTTTTCCGCGGCAGGGCGCTTTTCCGTAGCTTCGCCCTGCGATTTGATGTCGTTCTGAGCCAATCGCTCGGCATCACGGACCGACAAGCCCTTGGAAACGATCATGCGTGCGAGATTCGCCGGATCGGAAGTGGAAACGAGCGCCCGCGCGTGACCTGCGGAAAGCGAACCATCCGCGAGCATGTCGCGTACCGGGTCCGGAAGTTTCAATAGCCGAAGGCTGTTGGCGACGTGGCTTCGGCTCTTGCCGATAATCTCACCGAGATCGTTCTGAGTGTAACCGTGTTCCGCGATCAGCTGCTCATAACCCATCGCCTCTTCCAGCGGATTGAGGTCTGAGCGCTGGACGTTCTCGACGATGGCCAACTCGAGCGCCGTCCGATCATCCACATCACGAACGATAACAGGCACGTCGGTGAAGCCGGCCAGCTGCGCAGCGCGCCAGCGCCTTTCACCGGCAATAATCTCGTATCGATTGACTCCGACCGTCCGTACCACCACAGGCTGAACAATGCCATGCTGCCGGATGGACGCGGCCAAATCCTGCAGCTCATTTTCATCGAAATGACGACGTGGGTTCCGTTGGCTACGAGCAATGAACTCTATCGGAATGGTGCGATCAGCGCTGACAGTACGCTGGGGTTCACCCACGGGCACAGGCTGGTCCATTTCACCGATCAAGGCCGCGAGACCACGTCCCAGCCGGCGCTTGGAAAGATCATCACTCATAAGATATCACTCCGTAGATTGCGGCAGACGTCAGGCGGCTTTACGCAAACGCTCTCTCTGGATCACTTCCGATGCGAGCTGCAGATAGGCCTGACTACCAGCACATTTCAAATCATAAAGAATTGCCGGCTTACCATAAGATGGGGCCTCGGAAACGCGAACATTGCGCGGAATGAGCGTATGGTAAACCTTTTCTCCGAGATGCGTTCTGACATCCGAGACAACCTGTTGCGCCAGATTATTGCGTGCATCGAACATCGTTAGAACAATCCCTTGGATATCGAGCTGCGGATTGACCGACCCTCTTATCTGGCTGACCGTATCGAGCAACTGGCTAAGGCCTTCCAGCGCAAAAAACTCGCATTGCAATGGCACCAGCACGGAATGCGCGGCCGTCATTGCGTTCATCGTCAGGAGGTTGAAGGACGGGGGGCAGTCGACAAGGATATATGAATAACCTCTAGCCTCTGTCGTCTCCATCGCTTCACGCAGAAGAAAGACTCGATTGGCAACGGTAGCAACTTGCATCTCGAAACCAAGCAGATCCATCGTCGATGGCACAATATCGAGATTTGGAACAGCGGTTGGGACAGCGACTTCCGCAATATTGTGATCACCGATTAGGAGATCATAAGAGGAGAGCTTCCGCTCTCGTCGGTCAATCCCCAGCCCGGTACTGGCGTTACCCTGCGGGTCCAGATCAACTATCAATACCCGCTCACCGATGGCTGCCAGCGCTGTGGCCAGATTGATAGCAGTCGTTGTTTTGCCGACCCCACCCTTCTGGTTTGCTACTGCGATAATCCGGTTTTTTTCCAAAGTCATGCCGCACCTGGCCAGCTTGTCAGCGCCTCAGAGCGAGGTTGCTGATTTCAAGAACAACAGAATCTGCCTCAATGGCACTCCGATGTTTTACCAGATCAAATTGCCAGCGACCATGTGCTTTCTGCACTTCGGATTCATAATCCCGGCCTTTATTGAAATATGCCTTGAGATCCGGATTTTTTGTGGCCCAGGGATGAATATAGTCGAAAAGCAAATCCAGCTCCGCCAGTGCGCGGGCCGACACAGAATCGCACGAATTGAGAATGGCAGGTGCTTTCTCAATTCGCACGGGATGAACCGCTCCACGCGCGCCAGTTTCCTTTAACGCTATCCGGAGAAATGCGGCCTTCTTATTGTTACTTTCCACCAGATCGACCCAGCCGCCGCCAATTTCAGAGAGGAATATGGCAGTGACGACACCGGGAAAACCCCCACCGCTGCCCAGATCAACCCATCTTTGCGGATAAGGAGAGAGATGAAATATCTGGGCACTGTCGGCAATGTGACGGCTCCAGAGTTCTGTAAGAGTGGAGGGGGCCACCAGATTGGTGGTCTTATTCCACTTCTTGAAGAGCTCGACAAAATGCTCGAGCTTCTCCTGTGTTTCACGTGAAACACTCTGGCCGTTTATCTTCATAATCCGACTCGCTATTGGTGCAGACGCAATTTTTCATTCTGCGATGGAGAGCTTTTCCGCAGAAGGGCGAGAAGCAGCGATATCGCAGCCGGCGTCATACCGTCAACACGTGCGGCTTGGGCAATGTTTTCTGGACGGGCCTTTTCCAACTTTTGTTTCAACTCATTGGAAAGGCCGGACAGGCTTTGAAAATCGAAATCGTCAGGAATCTTTCGCTCTTCGTCGCGTTTGATGTCCACGATGTCGGCGCTCTGGCGCTGCATATACACAGCGTAACCAGCCTCGATTTGCAGCACATCCGCAATTTTCTCGGGAAGCCCACCTAACTCGGGCCAGTGCTGTTTGAGGACATCAAGCGACATATCAGGATAGGCAAGCAATTCATAAACGGAGCGGCGTTGTCCGTCCTGATTGAGCTTTAATCCCTGTTTTGCTGCCTGCGAAGGGCTGATCGTGAGGGTCTTCAGCAGGTCACGACCCGAACCAAGTTCTTCTATAAAATTATCGAATCGCTTTTGACGGTGATAACCGATGATTCCCGCCCGCTGACCGACTGGCGTTAGCCGCAGATCGGCATTATCGACTCGTAACGACAGCCTATATTCCGCTCTTGACGTAAACATTCGGTAGGGTTCGCTGACACCCTTGGATGTCAGATCATCGATCATGACGCCGACGTAGGATTCCGTCCGGCTGAAATAATGCGGATCGCTGTTGCTTGCATAAAGAGAGGCATTGAGGCCGGCGACGAGCCCCTGAGCAGCTGCTTCTTCATAACCGGTTGTGCCGTTGATCTGCCCCGCGAGGAATAGACCAGCAATCTTGCGACACTCGAGTGAGGGCTTGAGTTCTCGCGGGTCGACATAGTCATATTCGATCGCATAACCCGGCTGCAAGATCGCAACCCGCTCGAGACCGGGTATGGTGTGGATGAACTGTTCCTGAACAGACGCCGGAAGTGACGTGGAAATTCCGTTAGGGTAGATCGTATGATCATCCAGTCCCTCGGGCTCCAGAAATATCTGATGACCATCACGCTCGCCAAACCGAGTGATCTTGTCTTCAATCGACGGACAATAACGTGGACCGACGCCTTCGATCTGACCCGAATACATTGCTGAAAGATGGATATTCTCTTGAATGACCCTGTGTCCGGCTGATGTGGTTCTGGTAACTCCACATTCGATTTGCGGATTCACGATATTGTCGGTCATGAAGGAGAAGGGCACAGGATCTTCGTCTGCGCCTTGTCGATCAACACCGCTCCAGTCGATTGTTCGCCCGTCCAGACGGGCAGGCGTGCCGGTCTTAAGTCTGCCCATGCGAAGACCAAGCCGCGATAGAGTGTTGGAAAGGCCGATTGACGGTTCTTCGCCCACACGGCCGGCCGGTACCTTTTCGGAGCCGATATGAATAAGGCCACGCAAGAAAGTACCACTTGTCAGTACCACAGCACCGCAGGGAATCCGGCTACCATTCGCCATGACGACAGCAGCCACTCGCTCATTCGTCATCTCAATATCAAAAGCGTCGCCCTCAATAATGGTAAGATTCTCGATATTTGCAATTTCACCCTGCATCGCTTCACGGTAAAGACGGCGATCCGCCTGGGTGCGGGGACCGCGCACTGCCGGACCCTTTTTGCGATTGAGCATGCGAAACTGAATACCGGCAGCGTCAGCTACCCTACCCATCAAACCATCCAGGGCGTCGATCTCGCGAACGAGATGACCCTTTCCAAGCCCGCCAATTGCTGGATTGCAGGACATGACACCAATGGTGTCGCGTTTATGGGTCACGAGCGCGGTTTTTGCACCATGGCGAGCCGCAGCCGCGGCCGCTTCACTGCCGGCATGTCCACCACCTATAATAACGACATCAAATGACTGGTGCATCTATCTGCGCCCTGTTCTGATCTAGCCGCGCGTCCGCGGCCCATGTTTCACGTGAATCATTTTCCTATGCAGAATTCTGAAAAGATGACGCCCAGCAAATCTTCAACATCGACGCGTCCTGTAATACGACCAAGCGATGTCGCTGCGAGCCGCAAATATTCCGACCTTATAGCAAGATCCATGGCTTCAGAATCGAGCGCATCACTAACATAGTTGAGCGTCTCTTCAAGTCGTTTTTTATGGCGAGCCCGGGCTGGCATCAAAGTCTGGACCCCCTGCAATCGCGATTCAATTTCCCGTTTTATCAATAACCGCAATTCATCGAGACCAATTCCTTCTTTCACCGAGATCGCCAGATCGAACTCAGCTCCAGGCGTCGAAGACGACAACGCCGCCTTGGTCCTGACGCGCAAATGCGGCCTGGCAGACAGTGATGCGATGGTTTGTTTCAGAAACGAATCGTTATCCTGCAGCACCAGAATGAGATCCGCAGTCTCCGCTGTCAAAACAGCGCGCCGCACACCCTCCTGTTCCACCACATCATACGTTTCCCTCAGGCCTGCCGTGTCGAATATTCGTACCAGATAGCCCTCAAGGTTAATGTCCACGCTCAATACGTCCCTGGTCGTACCGGCAATGTCGGTGACGATGGCGATATCCCGGCCAGCTAACGAATTCAGCAGGGTGGATTTCCCGGCATTGGGTTCTCCGATGAGCGCCACCTTAAAACCATCCCGAATAATCTCGCCGTTTCCGCCGGCCTCCAGATGGGAGGCAATTTCCGCTCCCAGCTGTCTCATCGCCTCCCATACCTGTCCAGATACGGAATCCGGAACGTCCTCCTCGTCGGCGAAGTCGAGCTCCGCCTCGATCAGCGCACGCGCACGCGTCAGGCGCTGAGCCCATCCGTCATAAAGAGCCGAAAGATTGCCTGTACTCTGTTCAACCGCCAGGCGACGCTGCATCTCCGTTTCAGCCTGAAGCAGGTCGGCCAAACCTTCGACTTCAAGCAGGTCCATCTTGCCATTCTCGAAGGCTCTGCGCGAAAACTCCCCGGCCTCCGCGGGACGTACATCCGGGAACCGCTCGAACTCAGCAAAAATCGAGGCAATGACTGCCCGGCTTCCATGGCATTGGATTTCAACGCAGTCCTCACCTGTGAAGGAATGCGGTGCCGGGAAAGACATTACGAGCGCCTGGTCGATGGTTTCATTGTTTCGATTCCGAATCAAACTCAGCCTGGCTTTTCGTGGTGCCGGAAGCTCTCGTCCGGTCAATGCTGTCAGCATCGCGAAAGACATGGGTCCGCTGATCCTCACGACGGCCACCCCCGCCGGGAGGGCGCCGCTCGAAAGTGCATATATCGTATCAGGGGAAGGCATGGCGCACCTCGATCAAAACAGTCAAGCCGCATTCGAATAAACGAATGCGGCTTTAACGACCTCAGATGAATCCGGCTAATTTCCGGTTCAGGTGTTCATCGATTCGAAGAAATCCGAATTGTTTTTAGTCTGCTTCAGCTTATCGATGAGGAACTCGATGGCGTCCATCGTTCCCATCGGCGCGAGAATACGGCGAAGAACAAAAATCTTCTGCAAATCCTGGCGCGGCACCAGAAGGTCTTCCTTACGGGTACCAGATTTCAGAATATCCAGCGCCGGGAAGATACGCTTGTCTGCTACCTTCCGGTCAAGCACGATTTCCGAGTTACCCGTACCCTTGAACTCTTCGAAGATGACTTCATCCATACGGCTGCCGGTGTCGATCAGCGCCGTTGCAATGATCGTCAGCGAGCCGCCTTCTTCGATATTGCGGGCGGCACCAAAGAAGCGCTTCGGCCGCTGCAGGGCGTTGGCGTCCACACCACCTGTCAGAACCTTGCCGGAAGAGGGAACGACGGTGTTATAGGCGCGACCAAGACGGGTGATGGAATCGAGCAGAATGACGACGTCGCGGCCATGTTCAACGAGGCGCTTCGCCTTTTCGATGACCATTTCAGCGACTTGTACGTGGCGTACCGCTGGTTCATCGAAGGTGGAGGAAACGACCTCTCCCTTGACCGAACGCTGCATGTCGGTGACTTCTTCCGGACGCTCATCGATCAAAAGAACGATGAGGTAACATTCCGGGTGATTTGCCGTGATTGAATGGGCAATGTTCTGCAGCAGCACCGTTTTACCGGTACGTGGCGGTGCAACGATCAAGCCACGCTGGCCCTTGCCGAGCGGTGCGACGAGATCGATAACCCGCGACGACAGATCCTTGGATGTCGGAACATCAAGCTCCATCTTAAACCGCTCGTTCGGATAGAGCGGCGTCAGATTATCGAAATGGACCTTGTGGCGGATCTTTTCGGGATCGTCGAAATTGATCGTGTTGACCTTTAGAAGGGCGAAGTAGCGCTCACCTTCCTTGGGACCGCGGATAGGTCCTTCAACCGTATCGCCGGTCTTCAGCGAAAACCGACGGATCTGCGAGGGAGAGATGTAAATATCGTCCGGACCCGGCAGATAGTTTGCGTTTGCGGATCGCAGGAACCCGAAACCGTCCTGCAGGACTTCAACGACGCCTTCGCCGATGATTTCGATGTCCTGGCTCGCGAGAACCTTGAGGATTGCGAACATGAGCTCCTGCTTGCGCATGGTGCTCGCATTTTCAACTTCCAGGGATTCGGCAAAAGTCAGCAAGTCGGTAGGCGATTTGCTCTTAAGTTCCTGAAGCTTCATTTCAGCCATGAAGAGAAGACCGTTTAATAATGTAATGTCGGGGGAGGGCGTGTTCGCGAATCAGATGCTGTGGGAAAGACCGCAGATGACTGAATAATTCACATGCCACGAAGATGAGTGGTCCGAAAATAGCGATTGAACATCGCTGCTGCAAGAGGAAAGCACGAATTCCGCGAAATTTATCGTTACACCGCTCTAACCGAAGGGTTTCACAACCACAAGTATGACGATGAGGATCATCAGCAACGTTGGAACCTCATTCATCAACCGCCAGTGACGGGCAGGCCTGGTATTTTCATCTCGGGCGAAACGTTTCGCACTACGCGTGAAATAAACATGGGTCGCAGTCAGAAGCACGACCATAGCGATTTTTGCGTGCAGCCAGCCACCAGAAAAACCGTAGGCCGACCAGGCGAGATAAAGTCCGAGCACCCAGCTTATCATCATCGCCGGGTTCATGATGACCTTGATCAGCCGCTGCTCCATTACCTTGAAAGTTTCGGATTGCTGCGAACCTGCCGGCGCATCGGTATGATAGATGAAGAGCCTTGGCAGATAAAAGATCGCCGCCATCCATGAGATCACAGCAATAATGTGAAACGCCTTGATCCAGAGATAGAGATCGGCAGGATCCACGTAAAAGAACAGGGCGACGACTGCGATGAAAACGCCCAGCCCGACGCCAGCCCGCAGGGCGGCCCTGTTTCCTGATCGCGCAGAAGTCTGTTTTTCGTCATTCATGGCACGGTCCCACCCGCACGCACCCGCTCGACCAGCCGGGTCACATTGTCCGGATCAGCCTGCGGCGTGATGCCGTGACCGAGATTGAAGATCAACGGACCCTGCCCAAGGGCCTGCAGCACGGCGTCGATACTATCCTGCAGAGCCCTCCCGCCCGCCACCATCAGCATTGGGTCGAGATTGCCCTGCACGGGCCCTTCCTTCTGCAAATCCTTGGCGAAGCTGAGCGGCACGGACCAATCCAGCCCGATCGCGTCTGCACCGGTCTTACGACGGTAGTCCTTGAGAAGATAACCCGCCCCCTTCGCGAAAGCGATTATTTTCGCGGAGGGACGCCGCGCGCGCACCGAAGCAATAATACGGGCAACCGGTTTTATCGCGTAATTCTCGAACTCCTTTTCGCCGAGCACGCCCGCCCAGGAATCGAAAATCTGCACGGCATCGGCCCCTGCATCGATCTGCGCCACGAGATAATCCGCGGAAACCTCGGCGAGAAAAGCCAAAAGCTTTTCCATCGCGGCGGGCTCCCTATAACCGAATAGCCGCGCCGGCGCCTGGTCGGGCGTTCCGTGACCGGCAATCATATAGGTCGCGACCGTCCACGGTGCGCCACAAAAGCCAAGAAGCGTCGTTTCATCCGGCAATGAACTGCGAAGACGCGACACCGTTTCGAAGACAGGCGAAAGATGCGCCATGACATCAGACGCATCGAGTTCTTCAATACCGCTGACATCGATCGGGTCCATGGCGGGGCCCCTGCCTTCGGTGAAGGACACATTGCGGTGAAGCGCGTCGGGTATCACCAGAATGTCGGAAAAAAGAATCGCTGCATCCAGCCCGAACCTGCGAATAGGCTGAAGCGTCACCTCGGTTGCCAACTCGGGATTATAACAGAGATCCAGGAAACTTCCGGCGCTCTTCCGCGTTTCCCGGTACTCCGGAAGATAGCGTCCAGCCTGACGCATCAGCCATATGGGCGGCGGCGTGACCGTCTTCCCGTTCAAAACAGTCATAACCTTGCGTTCGCTCATCACACCCAACTTCTAAAAAAATAAAATCAAAGAGATTTAAAAGATTTTCTATTTCTTAGAGTCTGTGGGTAGCAAGGATTAAAATCATTCCAGTCGAAATGCCGCAGCCGCATCTTTTCAGCACGGTGGTAGGATAAATTTCGGCAGCGATCTTGAAAAACCTGAAAAAATCGTAATTTATCTCGAATTTTCAATGGATTATATTCTTATTGGAAAGTTCTTGACCTGTGGACAGGCTGTGAATCGGGTTGGACAAGTGTCAACTCTTCCAGCAATTCACAGGCTGCCCGGAGCATGGTGAAAGCCACTTGCGGATTGTGGAAAAACACCACTTTATTCACGGCGCGGTTCGACCCGCAGGCTCGTTCGGACATTTGTCCCGGGTTATCAACAGCGGGAGAAAAACAGCGTGGAGAACAAAAAAAGCTTCTTCCATCTGCACCTGATTTCGGACTCAACAGGTGAGACTCTCATGTCTGCCGGCCGCGCGGTCTCGGCACAGTTTCACGCATCCATGCCGGTGGAACACGTCTATCCGATGATCCGCAACCAGAAGCAGCTCGCGCAGGTCATTGACCTCATCGACAAGGAACCGGGCATTGTCCTTTACACCATCGTCGATCAGCAACTGGCAGAATTCCTGGATTTGCGCTGTCACGCGATCGGCGTGCCCTGTGTCAACGTGCTTGAACCCATTATCGGCATCTTTCAGACTTATCTAGGCGCGCCATCAAGACGGCGGGTCGGTGCGCAACACGTCCTCAATGCGGATTATTTCGCGCGCATCGAAGCGCTCAATTTTGCAATGGATCACGATGACGGACAGATGCCGGAGACCTATGACGAGGCGGATGTCGTTATCATCGGCATCAGCCGCACGTCGAAAACTCCGACCAGCATCTATCTCGCCAACAGGGGTATAAAGACCGCAAACATTCCGGTTGTTCCCAACGTGCCTTTGCCCGAAAGCCTCTATGCCGCCACCCGGCCTCTGATCGTCGGCCTCGTGGCGACGTCGGATCGAATATCGCAGGTTCGCGAGAACCGCGAACTGGGCGCAACCGGCGGATTTGACAGCCGCCGTTACACGGATCGCGCCACGATCATGGAAGAGCTGAAATATGCGCGTGCGCTCTGCGCCCGCAACAATTGGCCTCTGATTGACGTCACACGCCGTTCCATTGAGGAAACGGCTGCTGCCATCCTTGCCCTTCGCCCGAGGACGCGATAATCCGGATCGCACCATCAGGAGCAGACAGTCGATGAAACAAGAGTTGATCCTCGCCTCGTCCAGCGCATCCCGCCAGATGCTGATGCGCAATGCGGGGCTGACATTCTCGGCGATACCAGCGGATATTGATGAGCGCGCGCTCGATGAGCGGCTGGAACGTACGGGCGCCAGCCCGGAGGAAGTTGCACAAGAACTCGCGACTGCCAAGGCTCTTGCCGTCGGTTCGCTTCATCCGGACGCACTGGTTCTGGGCTGCGATCAGACCATGGCACTCGGTGCGCGGGTCTATCACAAGCCGAAGACCATGTCCGAGGCCGAAGCACATCTGCTGTCATTGTCCGGTAAGGTTCACCGCTTGAACAGCGCGGCTGTCCTCGTTCGCGGCGGGGAGGTGATATGGAAGGTGGTTTCCAGTGCTGAACTTGCCGTGCGAACATTGAGCCCCGAATTTGTCTCCCGTCACCTGCAGAGGGTGGGTGAAAAAGCTCTAAGCAGCGTGGGCGCCTATCAACTCGAGGGAGAGGGAATCCAGCTATTCACTTCGATTGAAGGCGATTATTTCACGATCCTCGGCCTGCCGCTTCTGCCGCTTTTATCGAAACTGCGCGACCTGGGTGTCATCGATGGCTGATTCACGTGAAACATTAACCATAAACGCTTTCGTTGTTGGTTACCCGATCAAGCATTCCCGGTCGCCGATCATTCATTCTTACTGGCTCAAGAAATTCGGTATTACCGGTAACTATGAGGCAGTCGAGGTCGTATCGGACAATTTTGCGAATTTCATTGCAACCGTGAAGGAAGGTAAGCCCGGTACGGCCGTGGGCGGCAACGTCACCATCCCGCACAAGGAGGCCGCTTACCGGTTGGCGGATCGTCCTGATGCTCTGGCGGAAGAACTGGGTGCCGCCAACACCATCTGGATGGAGGAGGGTAAACTCCATGCCACCAATACCGATGGTTACGGGTTCGTGTCTAACCTGGATGAGCGGCATCCCGGCTGGGACAAAACGGACCGGGCGGTGGTTTTTGGTGCCGGCGGCGCAAGCCGTGCCGTCATTCAGTCGCTGCGCGACCGGGGCATCGCGGAAATTCACGTCCTGAACAGGACGCTCGAACGTGCTCGCGAACTGGCTGATCGTTTTGGCCCACGCGTCTTTTCCCATCCCCAGGCAGCGCTGCAGGAGGTCATGCAGGGCGCCGGGCTGTTCGTGAATACGACATCGCTCGGTATGGATGGCGCTGAGGCGCCGCATCTCGATTTTTCGCAACTCGCTGCCAAGGCGGTGGTGACCGATATCGTCTACGTGCCATTACGAACACCGATCCTTAAGATGGCGGAAGAGCAAGGTATCACGACCGTCGATGGTCTCGGCATGTTGCTTCATCAGGCAAAACCGGGGTTCAGGCGATGGTTCGGCAAAATGCCGGAGGTGGATGAGACCCTGCGTGCTCTGATCATCGCGGACATGGAGAAACATTGATGATTGTCATCGGTCTCACCGGCTCGATTGGAATGGGAAAAACGACAACCGCGAAATTGTTTGCCGAAGAAGGCGTTCCGGTTCTGGATTCGGACGAGGTCGTTCACGGTCTTTATCGGGCGGAGGCCGTAGGCCAGATCGAGGCAGCTTTTCCGGGCACCACCGTTTCCGGCGTCGTAGACCGGGAAAAACTCGGTGACATCTTGAGAAAGAATCCGGCTAATTTCAGAAGGCTTGAAGAAATCGTCCATCCACTGGTTCGGAAAAAACAGGAAACCTTTCTGTCCGAAGCAAGGAAAAACAGCCGGAAATTTGCGCTTCTGGATATTCCGCTGCTGTTCGAAACGGGTGCGGAAAGCCGTGTCGACAAAGTCGTGGTGGTGAGTTGTGCACCAGAGATCCAGCGCGAGAGAGTCCTGTCACGACCAGGAATGACCGAAGAAAAATTGGAAATGATCCTTGCCCGGCAGATGCCCGATGCGGAGAAGCGTAGACGTGCCGATTTTATCATCGATTCCGGAAATGGTGTCGAAGCGGCCCGGGATCAGGTAAGAGACATTTTGCAGAAGCTGACCGTTGAGTCGCGCCGTGGAGAGATGCATGCGTGAGATCATTTTCGATACGGAAACCACAGGTCTGGAGTCGAAGCTGGACCGGATCATCGAAATCGGCGGCGTGGAACTGATCAACCACTTCCCGACTGGCCGCACCCTGCATCTTTATATCAATCCCGAAGATCGCAAGGTTCATCCCGATGCGCTTGCCGTTCACGGCATTACCGACGAGTTCCTGCAGGATAAGCCCAAATTCGCTGAAGTTGTCGACCAGATTCGGGATTTCTTCGAAGGTGCGCGCTGGGTGGCGCACAATGCAACATTCGATATGGGGTTCATCAACGCGGAATTCGCCCGTCTCGGGATCGAACCGGTCGCCGCTGATCTGGTGACGGATACGCTGTCGCTTGCCCGCCGCAAGCACCCGATGGGACCGAATTCGCTGGACGCGCTTTGCCGCCGTTATGGAATAGACAATTCCCATCGCACCAAGCATGGCGCGCTTCTTGACTCCGAGCTTCTGGCCGAAGTCTATATCGAAATGATCGGCGGCCGCCAGACCGCGCTCGGCTTCGGCTCTGCCGCCAGGCAGGAAACCATTGTCATTGAGGAAGACATTCCGCTGGAGCCCCTGCGACGGCCCCGCCCCCTGCCGTCGCGGCTGGATGCGGAGACGGTCGCCGCCCACGGCAAACTCGTTCTCGGCATGGGGGACAAGGCGATCTGGAACCGGTACCAGAACTGAAGCCTGCTCAGATACTTAAATCGCAAATCTGCGTAAAGAAAAACCCGGGCCAAGAACCCGGGTTTTGTTTGTCTGTAATGGAAGATGGCCGCTGCTTAGTTCGGGACAGCCTGAACCTGAGCTTTTGCCTGTTCCTCGGCAACGCGCTGCGCAAACATCTGCGCAAAATCGATCGGATCGATCATGAGCGGCGGGAAACCGCCGTTGCGGGTAACGTCGGCAATGATCTGGCGGGCGAAGGGGAAGAGCAGGCGCGGGCACTCGATGAAGAGCACCGGCAGCATGTGTTCCTGCGGGAAGCCGGCGATGCGGAAGACACCGCCATAGACCAGCTCGGCCGCAAACAGAACCTTATCGCCATCCTTGGCTTCGGCATTCAGTGTCAGCACGACATCAAAATCCGAACCGGAAATCGGATTAGCATTGACGTTGACATTGATGTTGATCGACGGCGCATTCTCACGGGCCTGCAGCGAACGAGGAGCACCCGGATTTTCAAAGGAAAGGTCCTTGATGTACTGGGCAAGAATGTTGAGAGAAGGGCTAGCTGCGCCCTGTGCGCCATTTTCAGCGGTCATTACGGTTCCTCGCGGCGTGAATTCGTGGAAGGCGGTCTATCATTTCGACTCCGGGCTTACAACCCTTCGTAATCGGGTCGTCGACATGCGTTCGACGCGGCGTCAGGGCTTGGGCAGGTCGCGATCATCGGGCCTGTTCGACCAGGGAGAGTCTTTCGGCCCGTCGCGGTGAAACTCCTCTTCATCCAGATCCACCACCTTCGAATTGCCATGAGATCCCGGGCCATTGCTGAAACCGGAATAATCGCCCGGCCGGGCGCCGGGCTGTCTGAATGAACCAGTCACGACGACGCGCGGTCCGAAGGCTTTCCAGAAAAACCGGCGAATGGCCGGCGACAGAAGCAGGAGGCCGAGAATGTCGGTGATGAAACCCGGAATGAACAACAGGATGCCCGCCACGACGCGCATCGCGCCATTGACGAGTTCGTCCGCAGGCTGTGCGCCCGTGCGGCCCGCATCCTGAAGATTTCTCACCATGCCGAGACCGCCCAGGCGCAATATGAGCAATCCCAGGAAAGACGTGAACAGGACGAGAGCCAGTGTCAGCCACAGGCCTATTGCCTTGCCGACAATAATGAAACCGGCAATTTCAAGGATGGGCATCATCAGCACGATGATGGGGAGAAAGGAAAAACGCATCTTCTAGCCTTGCGTGTGCATCTCTGGCAGATTGCCGGTTCCCGGGACACCGATGATTGAATCTGCATATTTGAATGATGGTAAGATGCAGACTATATGATGGTGTGGTTTTCGAATTTAAATGGCGGTTTTGGTAAAAGATGGGCTTCAGCGACTTTATCACATTGTTTTTTCTCGTTGCAGCGGTGCTGATCTTCTTTCAGCTGCGCAGCGTCCTTGGCCGTCGCACGGGCAATGAAAAGCCGCCTTTTGATCCTTATAGCCCGCGCGATGTCGCGAAGGGTCCCGTCACGGATGATAACAAGGTCGTGACACTGCCGAAGCGCGCCGAGGCGGAAGATGAAAACCGCTTCGCCGAGGTGGATGCACTGGCGCCTGCAGACAGCGCACTCAATGCCTCCCTGCGTGAGGTGATGACGAAGGATCCGTCCTTCCGCCCGAAGGAATTCCTGAACGGCGCCCGCATGGCCTACGAGATGATCGTGATGGGTTTTGCCGATGGCGACCGCAAGACGCTCAAGAACCTGCTATCCAAAGAGGTGTTTGAAGGTTTCGACGCAGCGATTTCCGAAAGGGAAGGCCGCGGCGAGGTCGTGAAATCGACTTTTGTTGGCATAGAGAAAGCCGATATCACCCAGGCGGGTATTCGCGATTCCGAGGTGCAGATAACGCTCCGGATCGTCAGCCAGCTCATCTCGGCGACCTATGACAAGGATGGCAAGCTGGTCGATGGTGATCCGGATGCGGTTGCGGAGGTGGATGACATCTGGACCTTCTCGCGCGATATCCGCTCACGCGATCCGAACTGGAAGCTGATCGCCACCGAATCCGAGCAATGACCGCGCCCTTTTCGATCGAAGAAGTTTCTTTCAGCGACCTGCCCGGGTGGCGGCAAGACGATCCCGCTAGCCTTTTTCCGGCGATGACCGCAATTCTGTCGCATCTTCGGAGCGCAAAACCCTATCGCACCGGCGCACTCGGCGTCACGGCGGCGGAACTGGTTTCGCTGCTGGAGGTCGCTGAGAAATGCGAGACAGACAGTCCCGAACAGGCACGCCGGTTCTTTGAAACCAACTGTGTTCCTTTCAGGATTTTTCCGTCGCAGGGAAAAAGCGGTTTTGTGACCGCCTTCTACGAGCCTGAACTGGAAGTCTCGTCTGAACCTGACGACATCTGGCGTTATCCCATTTACCGCCGACCACCCGAATTGGTGGATATCGACGATACCAATCGGCCCGTCGGCTTCGATACATCCTATGCTTTCGGCAGGCAGGATGAAGACGGGATTTCCTGTTTCCCCGATCGCCGCGCGATCGATGAAGGCTATCTGGAGGGCAGGGGGCTTGAGATCGCCTGGGCGAAATCGAAGGTCGATCTGTTTTTTGCCCATGTGCAGGGCGCGGCACGTCTGGTTTTTCCCGATGGTGCGATAAAGCGCATTACCTATGCGGCCAAGGCAGGCCATGCTTTTTCACCGATCGGACGTCTGCTTCTCGATCGCGGAGAACTCGATCCGAAAACCGTGTCGATGCAGACGATCCGCAAGTGGCTCGCTGACCATCCCGATCAGGTGGATGGAGTACTATGGCATAACCGCTCCTACATTTTTTTCCGGGAGGCGGATGTTGCCGACGAGGATATGGGACCGGTCGCCGCCGCAAAAGTACCGCTCGTCGCTGGGCGCTCGCTTGCTGTGGACAGGCTCATCCACACGTTCGGGCTTCCCTTCTTCATCCATTCGCCGTCGCTTACCCATCTCGATGATGGAAAGCCTTTTGCGCGGCTGATGCTGGCGCTCGATACCGGGTCGGCCATCATTGGCCCCGCCCGCGGCGATATCTTTACCGGTTCGGGTTTCGAAGCCGGAGAACTTGCCGGCACGGTGCGCAATGAGGCAGATTTTTATATACTGGTACCGCGGGTTGCTGCGCAGAGGTATCGGCGATGAAGAACAGTCGCAAGCTCGGCAAGGAAGAACGCGTTCTGTGGGGAAAGGTCGCAAAAACCACACGGCCGATCTCCGGCAGGCTCGAAGACTTGCTGGCTTTCGATGACGTGGAGGACCCTGCGGGGGAACCAGATGTTTCTCTGACCGGTAAAAGCACCTTTCCGCGCATGCTTGCGGAGCCGGCTGAGCCGCCCCCTCCAGCTCCGGATAAAAAGCCGAAAATCCACCAGCCGATGGAAAAACCGGTCAAGCGTAAGCTGACCCGCGGCCGCCTGCCATTGGAAGGACGGATCGATCTGCACGGCATGTTCCAGAGTGAGGCCCACGCCGTACTGCTCGATTTTCTGTTGCGCGCACATGAGCGGGGTCTAAGACATGTGCTGGTCATTACCGGCAAAGGTCGATCGATTGGCAGTGACGGGGCTTTGAAAAGGGCGGTGCCCATGTGGTTTTCCAAACCCGAATATCGCCACCTGATTTCCTCCTATGAGGATGCGTCGGCCAATCACGGCGGCGATGGCGCGCTTTATGTGCGGCTTTCGCGCCGGCGAGGCGAAAAGTCATGACGCCCTTTGCGCTGGCCGTGCGGCAGCTTCGTGAGCGCAAGGGTGTGACGCAGAAGCAAATGGCCGCCGCCATCGGCGTCTCGCCGGCATACCTTTCAGCGCTTGAGCATGGCAAGCGCGGCAAGCCGAGCTTCGATCTCCTCCAGCGCATTGCCGGATATTTCAACATCATCTGGGACGAGGCCGAGGAACTGTTCTTCCTTGCCGGCTCATCCGACCCGAAGGTGGTGATCGACACAGTCGGCCTGCCGCCGCAATATACGGCTTTCGCCAACCGGCTGGCACGGGATATTCGCAAGCTGCCGCCGAGTGTGGTAGAGGAACTGTCAGCCGTGCTGCAAAAAAGCCGTTCTTGCGATTGAAACCCCTCTATCCCCTGCTTTATGCAGCATCCTGAAGCATGCGGCCTTTGGGATTGGGTATAGAATTTCTATAGTCGCATGTCGGATTTGAGTGATTCGCTGGCTTCAGGCCCTCTCACTGGAAACCTGGCCAGGAAAACTTTGGAAAGAGTACTTATGACCGAAACATCGTCAAGCGAAGTCGGCGCGAACGCGGAATATGGAGCCGATTCGATCAAGGTCCTCAAGGGCCTTGATGCCGTGCGCAAACGGCCCGGCATGTATATCGGCGATACCGATGACGGTTCCGGCCTGCATCACATGGTCTACGAAGTCGTCGACAACGCCATCGATGAGGCGCTTGCGGGCCACGCCGACCTGGTGACGGTGACCCTGAATGCCGACGGCTCCGTGACGGTGACCGATAACGGACGCGGCATTCCGACTGACATCCATTCCTCCGAGGGCGTTTCTGCCGCCGAGGTCATCATGACCCAGCTGCATGCGGGCGGGAAGTTCGACCAGAATTCTTACAAGGTGTCGGGCGGTCTGCACGGTGTCGGCGTTTCGGTGGTCAACGCGCTCTCCGTCTGGCTGAAGCTCCGCATTCGCCGCAATGGCAAGGTGCACGAGATTGGCTTTACCCATGGTGTCGCCGACGCGCCGCTTTCCGTTATCGGCGAATATGAAGGCCGTTCGGGCACGGAAGTCACCTTCCTGGCAAGCCCTGAAACCTTCACCATGACCGACTATGATTATGGAACGCTGGAGCATCGCCTGCGCGAACTCGCATTCCTGAACTCCGGCGTGCGCATCCTGCTTACCGACAAGCGCCATTCCGACGTCAAGCAGGAAGAACTGCTGTATGATGGTGGCCTCGAGGCCTTCGTCCGTTATCTCGACCGCGCCAAGAAGCCGCTGGTTGATAAGCCGGTCGCCATCAAGGGTGAAAAGGATGGCATTACGGTCGAGGTCGCACTCTGGTGGAACGATAGCTACCACGAGAACGTGCTTTGCTTCACCAACAACATTCCGCAGCGCGATGGTGGCACCCATATGGCAGGTTTCCGCGCGGCTCTGACCCGCCAGGTCACCTCCTATGCCGAAACCTCCGGCATCCTGAAAAAGGAAAAGGTAAGCCTTCAGGGCGAGGACTGCCGTGAAGGTCTGACGGCCATCCTTTCCGTCAAGGTGCCAGATCCCAAGTTTTCGTCGCAGACGAAAGACAAGCTTGTGTCGTCTGAAGTGCGTCCGGTTGTCGAAAGCCTCGTCAACGAAGCGCTCTCCACCTGGCTCGAAGAACATCCATCCGATGCGAGAATCCTCGTCGGCAAGGTGGTTGAAGCCGCTGTCGCCCGAGAAGCCGCCCGCAAGGCGCGCGAATTGACACGCCGCAAAGGTGCGCTCGATATTGCCTCTCTGCCCGGCAAGCTCGCCGACTGCTCCGAGCGCGATCCGGCAAAATCAGAACTGTTCCTCGTCGAGGGTGACTCCGCCGGCGGTTCGGCCAAGCAGGGCCGCTCGCGCGAAACCCAGGCGATCCTGCCACTGCGCGGCAAGATCCTGAACGTGGAACGCGCCCGCTTCGACAAGATGTTGTCCAGCCAGGAAATCGGCACGCTGATTACGGCGCTCGGCACCTCCATCGGCAAGGACGAATTCAACGCCGATAAGCTGCGTTACCATAAGATCATCATCATGACGGATGCTGACGTCGATGGCGCCCACATCCGTACACTGCTGTTGACCTTCTTCTTCCGCCAGATGCCGGAACTGATCGAACGCGGCCATCTCTATATCGCCCAGCCGCCGCTTTATAAGGTGACGCGCGGTAAATCCGTTCAGTACCTGAAGGACGAAAAAGCGCTGGAAGAGTATCTGATTTCCATGGGTATCGAGGAAGCATCTTTGACGCTCGGCTCTGGCGAAGTGCGTGTTGGCGCCGATCTTCGTGAAGTCATTCTGGATGCGCTGCGCATGCGCTCGCTGATCGACGGGCTGCATTCCCGTTACAGCCGCTCCATCGTGGAGCAGGCGGCCATTGCCGGCGCACTCAACCCCGAGCTTTCCGCCGACGCGGCGCGTGCGGAGGAAACTGTTGCCGAAGTGGCCCGGCGTCTCGATATGATTGCTGAAGAGACCGAACGCGGCTGGTCCGGCACTGTGCTGCAAGACGGCGGTCTGCGCTTCGAACGCATGGTGCGCGGCGTCAAGGAAGTCTCGACGCTGGATATGGGCCTGCTCGGTTCTGCCGATGCCCGGCACATCGACCAGCTTGCGGCCCGCACGCGTGATATCTACGCCACGCCGCCGGTTCTGCAACGCAAGGATGGCACGATGGAGCTGGCCGGCCCGCGCGCGCTTCTGGATGCGATTTTCGCTGCCGGACGCAAGGGTCTCTCCATGCAGCGCTACAAGGGTCTTGGCGAAATGAATGCCGAGCAGCTTTGGGAAACCACACTCGATGCCAACGTTCGCTCGCTGCTGCAGGTAAGGGTAAGTGACGCGACTGATGCCGACGGCCTGTTTGCCCGCCTCATGGGTGACGAAGTCGAACCACGCCGCGACTTCATCCAGGAAAATGCACTCAGCGTCGCCAATCTGGATATTTAAATTTGGGGAATGTTTCGCGTAACGATTCACGTGAAACGAAACTTTAACAAAAGGCCCGGCGGTAATCTCCGCCGGGCCTTTACGGATAATGGTGATCAGTCAGCCTTGCCGGTGAAGCGACCTTCAAAGGCAACATCGGAAAGGGGCAGGCGTTTGCTTGGCACCTCCCGTTCCGCCAGATCATCAGGAAGAACGGACTTGTCGGTGAGCGTGCCGATGGCGACCCCTGCCTCCACCTTGTAGCCTTCCGGTATATTCAGTTTTTCGACGATCTTGTCCTTGAATATGCCGGCCATGCCGTGCGCGTGGTAACCGAGCAGGTGCGCCTGCATGGCAAGTGAAAACCAGGCGGCGCCGGCATCGAAGGAATGGGTTGCTGACGGTTTCTTCTCGCCGTCGTGCGAGATATTGTGGTCTCGGGAAATGACGAAAAGCAGCACGGAGGCGTTTTTTGCCCAGCGCTGGTTTCCCTCCATCAGCAGTTCCACGAAGAGCGGCCAGTCTTTACTATCCTTGTGTGCATAGACAAACCGCCACGGCTGATGATTGGAGGCGGAGGGCGCCCAGTGCGCCGCGTCCAGAATGGTCATCAGATGCTGCGCCGGCATGGCGTGACCATCGAAGGCGCGCGGAGACCAGCGATCGAGGAAGAGGGGATCAACGGGATATTCTGATTGCCGGTTATTGCTGTTCGTCACGGGCCATGTCCTTTTGATTGACGGGAAGGAAAAGGTATTTTTCGAAACTTGGCACAGTCAAGGGGTGACAAGTATGAATGCATCGTTCATATATGCATCACCTTGTCTGACAACCGGGAGAGAGTTCCATGAAATTGATGCGTGTCGGCCAGCCCGGCCAGGAAAAACCTGCAATCCTCGACGCGGAAGGAAAAGTCCGCGATCTGTCCGCCCATGTCAAAGATATCGGCGGCGAAGCCATTTCTCCCGAGGGCCTCAAGAAGATCGCCGCGATCGATGTCGGCACACTTCCGGTGCTGAACGAAGAGCGCATCGGCGCCTGCGTTGCGGGAACCGGGAAATTCATCTGCATCGGCCTTAACTTCTCCGACCATGCCGCTGAAACGGGTGCCACCGTACCGCCGGAACCGGTCATTTTCATGAAGGCCACCTCGGCCATCGTTGGTCCGAATGACAATGTCGTCATCCCGCGCGGTTCGGAAAAGACCGACTGGGAAGTCGAGCTTGGCGTCGTCATCGGCAAGACCGCCAAATATGTCTCCGAAGCGGATGCTCTCGATTATGTCGCCGGTTATTGCGTTTCGCACGATGTTTCCGAGCGCGCCTTCCAGACGGAGCGCGCGGGCCAGTGGACCAAGGGCAAGTCCTGCGACACTTTCGGCCCCATCGGCCCGTGGCTGGTGACGAAGGACGAAATCACCGATCCGCAGAACCTCGGAATGTGGCTGAAGGTCAACGGCCAGACCATGCAGGACGGTTCCAGCAAGACCATGGTTTACGGCGTGGCCCACGTTGTCTCCTATCTCAGCCAGTTCATGTCGCTGCACCCCGGCGATGTCATTTCCACCGGCACGCCTCCCGGCGTCGGCATGGGCCTGAAGCCGCCGCGTTACCTGAAGGCTGGCGATGTCGTGGAACTCGGTATCGAGGGTCTCGGTTCCCAGAAGCAGACCTTCGTCGCCGACATCTGATTATACGGCGTTCAACGGAAAGTGAGGCGCTGGCGGGAAACCGCCGGCGCCTTCGATTTTGTGCACCTGCGAAAAGCTGCTATGGTTGAAAAAAAGAGCGTGATCGCGAGGGAGGCGTCATCAGTGTTCTACCATCTCTATGAAATGAACCATGCGGCCATGGCGCCGCTGCGTGCCGGTGCCGATATGATGCGCCAGGCCTGCAACAATCCTCTTAATCCGCTGTCCAGTACGGCCTTCGGCAGAAGCCTCGATGCCGGTTTCGAGGTTTTCGAACGGCTGACGCGCCGTTATGCGAAGCCGGAATTCGGTCTCGGCAACACGATTGTCGATGGCCAGAGCATAAATGTTGCTCAAGAGGTCGTCTGGTCTCGTCCGTTTTGCAATCTTCTTCATTTCGAAAGAGAGTTCGATACGCCCCGTCAGTCCGATCCGAAGATACTGCTGGTGGCTCCGATGTCCGGTCACTACGCCACCCTGTTGCGGGGGACAGTGGAGGCCCTGCTGCCATCTGCGGATATCTATATCACCGATTGGGCCGATGCCCGTACGGTGCCGGTGAGCGAAGGAACTTTCGATCTCGACGATTATATCAGCTATATCATCGAGATGCTGCACGAGATCGGGCCGGGCGCACATGTGGTTGCTGTCTGTCAGCCATCCGTGCCGGTTTTGGCCGCCGTTTCGCTAATGGAGGCGGATGGTGATGCGTTTGCACCCGCTTCCATGACGCTGATGGGCGGACCGATCGATACGCGCATCAACCCCACCGCCGTCAACGGTCTCGCCAAGGCCAAGCCGATCGAATGGTTCCGCGACAATGTGGTCATGCAGGTGCCGTGGCCGCAGCCGGCCTTTGGGCGCAACGTCTATCCGGGCTTCCTGCAGCTGTCCGGCTTCATGTCCATGAACCTCGACAAGCACATGACGGCGCACAAGGATTTTTACCTCAACCTGGTCAAGAATGACGGCGATTCCGCCGAAAAACACCGCGAATTTTACGATGAATATCTGGCCGTCATGGATCTGACGGCGGAATTTTATCTGCAAACGGTGGAAACCGTCTTCATCGACCATGCGCTTCCGAAGGGAAACATGCTGCATCGGGGCAGGGCGGTCGATCCCGCTGCCATCCGCAAGGTCGCATTATTCACTGTCGAAGGGGAGAATGACGATATTTCCGGCGTCGGCCAGACAAAGGCAGCGCACGATCTCTGCCGCAACATCCCTGAAGATAAACGCGCGCACTACATGCAGCCGGATGTAGGGCATTACGGTGTCTTCAACGGTTCGCGCTTCCGCAAGGAAATCGTGCCGCGTATGCTGGATTTCATTGGTAAACACAAGACGACCTAACGGCAGAACGGTAGGTGACGCCGCGCATTTGCGTGGCCAAGGGATGGACGAATCGGTTATGAAGGCTTCATGTTTTCGCTTCTCAGAAAATCCCTGAAGTCCCCGGCGCCAAAGAAGGTCGTGCCGAGCCAGCGCACCGTCTCGGTGGCAGGCCGGCAGGTGCCGATCACGGTCAGGGAGAACCCGCGGGCGACGCGCATTACCTTGCGCATCGAGCCGGGCGGCCGGGCGCTGAAGCTGACGATCCCGGTGGGTCTGCATCATCGCCAGGTGGATGATTTTCTCGAGAGACATCAGGGCTGGCTGGAAGGCAAGCTTCCGAAGTTCAGTCCTGATGACGGTCTGCGTTCCGGCACGACCATCGATATCAGGGGTATAGCCCACCGTATTGACCATACGGGCAGCCTGCGCGGCCTGACGCACGTCGTGAAAGACGCCGATGGCGTGCCCGTTCTGAAAGTCAGCGGCGCGCCCGAGCATCTGAGACGGCGGATAGCGGCCTTCCTGAAAAAGGAGGCGAAGGCCGACCTCGAGCGGCTTGTGGCCGTTCATGCCAGAGCGGCCGGCCGGCCGGTGCGATCGATCAGCATGAAGGATACACGCAGCCGCTGGGGTTCCTGTTCCCATGATGGAAACCTAAGCTTTTCCTGGCGCATAGTCATGGCTCCGGAAAAGGTCATCGATTATCTCGCCGCCCACGAGGTCGCGCATTTGAGGGAAATGAACCACGGGCCGAAATTCTGGGCTTTGTGCGAAAAACTCTGCCCGCACACCGATGAAGCCAAGGACTGGCTGAAACGTAATGGCTTCAAACTCCACGCCATCGATTTCGATTGAAACTTAGGGCGTCAATCGCCATCTGGATTCACGTGAAACATTCCATCAATAACGGATGCGATTTGGCTCGACTCTCGTCGCATTTCGTGTCAGGTCGCGGATATGAAACCGGATATCAAGATTTGCGGATTGAAGACACCGGAAGCGCTGGAGCGCGCCATCAGGCGCGGCGCGTCGCATGTCGGTTTTATTTTCTTTGAAAAAAGTCCACGCAACATCGAGCCCGATTTAGCCGGTAAGCTGGCCGAAGCCGCCCGTGGCGCAGCCAAGGTGGTCGCCGTCACCGTCAATGCCGATAATGATTATCTCGATGAAATCGTCGATCTCGTAAAACCTGACATTCTGCAGCTGCACGGCAGTGAAAGCCCGGAGCGGCTGTTGACCATCAAGGCGCTTTACGGCCTGCCGGTCATGAAGGCGATTTCCATTCGCGATGCCGCTGATCTTGCCAAAATTGGCCCTTATAACGGGATAGCCGATCGTTTTCTGCTGGATGCCAAGGCGCCCGCTGGTTCGGAGCTTCCGGGCGGCAACGGTGTTTCCTTCGACTGGACCATCCTGCGCTCCCTTGACGGAAGCATCGATTACATGCTTTCCGGGGGACTGAACAAGGACAATGTCGCCGAGGCTCTGGCAGAAACCCGGGCGAGCGGACTAGATTTGTCATCTGGCGTCGAAAGCGCGCCGGGCGTCAAGGATCTGTCCATGATCGACGCTTTTTTCGATGTGGTGAATGATTGGTCGAAAGGCCCAAAGGGAGCTTGAAGTGAACGACGCGCCAACACCCAATTCTTTTCGCGCTGGTCCTGATGAGGACGGACGTTTCGGCATTTACGGAGGTCGCTTCGTTGCTGAAACGCTGATGCCGCTCATTCTGGATTTGCAGGCGGAATGGGACAAGGCCAAAACCGATCCCGCGTTCCATGCGGAACTCAAGCATCTCGGCGCGCACTATACCGGTCGTCCGAGCCCGCTTTATTTTGCGGAGCGGCTGACGGCGGAACTTGGCGGCGCGAAGATTTACTTCAAGCGCGAAGAACTGAACCACACGGGTTCACACAAGATCAACAATTGCCTCGGCCAGATCCTGCTTGCCAAGCGCATGGGAAAGACCCGCATCATCGCGGAGACCGGTGCCGGCCAGCACGGCGTTGCCTCGGCGACCGTTGCGGCGCGCTTCGGCCTGCCGTGCGTCGTTTACATGGGCGCGACGGACGTTGCGCGTCAGGCCCCGAACGTGTTCCGTATGAAGCTTCTCGGTGCCGAGGTAAAGCCGGTCACGGCCGGCCACGGCACGCTGAAGGATGCCATGAACGAGGCACTGCGTGACTGGGTCACCAATGTCGACGACACTTATTACCTGATTGGTACTGCCGCGGGCCCGCACCCCTATCCGGAAATGGTCCGCGATTTCCAGGCCGTTATCGGCGAGGAAGCCAAGGCGCAGATGCTGGAAGCGGAAGGCCGTCTGCCGGATATGGTCATTGCGGCAGTTGGCGGCGGCTCTAACGCCATCGGCATCTTCCATCCTTTCCTTGATGACAAGAGCGTCCGCATCGTTGGCGTCGAGGCGGGTGGAAAGGGCCTTTCGGGCGAAGAGCATTGCGCTTCTATCACTGCCGGGTCGCCGGGCGTGCTGCATGGCAACCGCACCTATCTGCTGCAGGATGCGGATGGTCAGATCAAGGAAGGCCATTCTATCTCCGCAGGCCTCGATTATCCCGGTATCGGCCCTGAACATTCCTGGCTGAACGACATCGGCCGCGTCGAATATGTGCCGATCATGGACCATGAGGCGCTGGATGCCTTCCAGATGCTGACCCGCCTTGAAGGCATCATTCCGGCTCTGGAGCCGAGCCATGCATTGGCCGAGGTCATCAAGCGTGCGCCGAAAATGGGCAGGGACGAGATCATCCTGATGAATCTCTCCGGCCGCGGCGACAAGGATGTCCACACTGTCAGCAAGTTCCTTGGAATGGATGTATAAGATCATGACTGCACGTATGGACAAGCGCTTCGCCGATCTGCGCGCGGAAAATCGCCCGGCCCTGATTACCTATTTCATGGGCGGCGACCCGGATTTCCAGACCTCGCTTGGCATCATGAAGGCGCTGCCGGAAGCCGGTGCCGACGTTATCGAACTCGGTATGCCATTTTCCGACCCAATGGCGGACGGCCCGGCCATTCAGCTCGCTGGCCAGCGCGCGCTGAAGGGCGGACAGACGCTGAAAACCACGCTCGATCTTGCTCGGGAGTTCCGCAAGGAAGACGATGCGACGCCGATCGTAATGATGGGCTATTACAACCCGATCTATATCTATGGCGTCGAAAAATTTCTGGACGACGCACTGGCGGCAGGCATCGATGGCCTGATCGTGGTCGATCTGCCGCCGGAAATGGACGATGAGCTCTGCATTCCGGCGCTTGCGCGCGGCATCAACTTCATCCGTCTCGCAACGCCGACCACGGATGGCAAACGCCTGCCGACCGTCCTTAAAAATACCTCAGGTTTCGTGTATTACGTCTCGATGAATGGTATCACCGGTTCAGCACTCCCTGATCCCTCGTTGATCTCGGGCGCTGTCGGTCGTATCAAGGCGCATACGGAACTGCCGGTCTGTGTCGGTTTCGGTGTCAAGACGGCTGATCATGCCAAGGCAATCGGTGCCGTGGCGGACGGTGTGGTGGTGGGTTCCGCCATCGTCAACCAGATTGCCGGCAGCCTGACCAAGGATGGACAGGCAACCGCAGACACCGTGCCGGCGGTTACGACGCTGGTAAAAGGACTTTCAACGGGCGTACGTGCATCGCGCCTCGCCGCTGCAGAATAAGCGCGCGGCCCAGTCAGGAGTAGACAGTTGAACTGGATCACCAATTACGTTCGGCCGCGGATCAATTCCATGCTCGGCCGCCGCCCGGAGGTTCCGGAAAACCTTTGGATCAAGTGCCCGGAAACGGGCGAAATGGTCTTCCATAAGGATCTCGAGGACAATAAGTGGGTCATCCCTGCGTCCGGTTATCACATGAAGATGCCGGCAAAAGCTCGTCTTGCCGATCTTTTCGATGGCGGCGTCTATGAGGCTCTGCCGCAACCGAAGGTCGCGCAGGACCCGCTGAAATTCCGCGATTCCAAGAAATACACCGATCGCCTGCGTGATAGCCGCGCGAAGACCGAGCAGGAAGATACCATCCTTGCCGGCGTTGGCCTGCTGAAGGGTCTGAAGATCGTTGCCGTCGTGCATGAATTCCAGTTCATGGGCGGTTCGCTCGGCATCGCCGCCGGTGAAGCTATCGTCAAGGCCTTCGAGCGCGCCATTTCCGAGCGTTGCCCGCTCGTCATGTTCCCGGCCTCCGGTGGCGCGCGCATGCAGGAAGGCATTCTTTCTCTGATGCAGCTGCCCCGCACCACCGTTGCGGTAAACATGCTGAAGGAAGCTGGCATGCCTTACATCGTGGTTCTGACGAACCCGACCACGGGCGGTGTCACGGCCTCCTATGCCATGCTCGGCGACGTGCATATTGCCGAACCGGGCGCTGAAATCTGCTTCGCCGGCAAGCGCGTGATCGAGCAGACCATTCGCGAAAAGCTGCCGGAAGGCTTCCAGACCTCGGAATACCTGCTGGAGCACGGCATGGTGGATATGGTCATTGATCGTCGCGAAATCCCGGACACGCTGGCTAATCTGCTCAAGATCATGACCAAAGCGCCCGCTGACAATGCAAACGCTGTCGTCCCGCTGGCCGCTTCGGCCTGAGGAAAAAAAATATGTCGCCCGGAGGCATAAATTGCCTTCGGGATGATGTTATACGTTGCCTGATTTCATTTTTAGGGCGGCGGACAAATGACAAGCAAAACGCCTGAAAGGCGAACGGAAGACATGACGAAGCCCGCGATCGGTGAGGCAGAAAAGATCATTGAAGAGCTGATGCAGCTCCACCCCAAGGGCTTTGATCTTTCACTCGACAGAATTTCCCGTCTTCTCGAAAAACTCGGCAATCCACAAAACAGAATGCCGCCGGTGATCCATGTGGCCGGCACCAATGGCAAAGGTTCTGTAAGCGCCTTTTGTCGGGCCTTGCTAGAATCAGCCGGACTCTCCGTGCACGTGCACACCAAGCCACATCTCGTCAATTGGCATGAACGCTATCGCCTCGGCGTGGCCGGAGAGAAGGGCCGCTTTGTCGATGATGCTGTCTTCGCAGATGCCCTTCGTCGTATTGAAGTTGCAAACGAAGGCCAAAAGATTACCGTTTTCGAGATTCTGACTGCGGTGATGTTCCTTCTTTTTTCAGAACATCCGGCTGATGCAGCTATTGTAGAAGTGGGACTTGGTGGGCGTTTCGATGCGACCAATGTGATTAACAATCCGGCTGTTTCTGTTATTATGCCGATTTCGCTCGATCACGAGGCCTATCTCGGTGACCGCGTCGAATTGATCGCCGCCGAAAAGGCGGGAATCATGAAAAAGGGCTCACCTGTCGTCATTGGCCATCAGGAATATGACGCGGCGCTCGAAACACTTGTCGCCACGGCGGAACGGCTCGGTTGCCCGGTGTCCGTCTATGGCCAGGATTTTTCCGCCCATGAAGAATTCGGCCGCATGGTCTATCAGGATGAGTTCGGACTGACGGATGCGCCGCTGCCACGGCTCCCGGGCCGTCACCAGCTTGCCAATGCCGCTGCCGCGATCCGCGCCGTCAAGGCTGCCGGTTTTGAGGTGACGGAGCGGATGATCGAAAAGGCCATGACCACGGTGGAATGGCCCGGTCGTCTTCAGCGCATCCTGACTGGAAAAATCGCTGAAATGGCGCCGAAAGATGCGGAAATCTGGATCGACGGTGGCCATAACCCCGGTGCGGGTGAAGTGATTGCAGAGGCAATGGCGGGTTTTGAGGAAAAGACGCCGCGGCCGCTCTTCATCATTGCCGGCCTCATCAACACCAAGGATCCGGTGGGTTATTTCAAGGCCTTCGCCGATATCGCCGAATATGTCTTCACCGTGCCGATCGGCGGCACGGATGCAGCGATCGACCCTGTGGTACTCGCCCATGCCGCCTTCGATGCTGGCCTCGTTGCAGCGCCAACATCGTCTCTGACACATGCTCTGGAAGAGTTGTCGCGCCGCTTCGACCCTGAAGGACCGGCGCCGCGCATCCTGATCGGCGGTTCGCTTTACCTTGCTGGCAATGCACTTGCCCTCAACGGCACCGTGCCGCAATAAAAAAGCCCGGCAGCGATGCCGGGCTTCTCTCATTCCGTTGATATTGCTTATGCGGCGCCGGAAATCCAGGCCGAAAGCGCTGTCTTGGGAGCAGCGCCAACCTTGATGTCAGCCACTTCACCGCTTTTGAAAATGGCGAGCGTCGGGATGGAGCGAACGCCGAACTGAGCGGCCAGTTCCGGGTTTTCGTCGATATTCAGCTTTGCGACCTTGACCTTGCCGGCCAGCTCGGAGGAAATTTCCTCAAGGCTCGGCGCGATCATCTTGCACGGGCCGCACCATTCGGCCCAGAAATCCACCACGACGGGTTCGGAGGATTCAAGGACTTCGGACTGGAAGTTGGCGGCATCGACTTTTACGGTAGCCATATCTGGCTCTCCTTTCAGTAAATCTTTTCCACTATCGATGTGATGCGGGCGCGTCGAAATTTCAATGCCCCCGGTATCTCACTTTGTCTTTATTGCGGCAAGGGCCTCTCTCATCGCATCGTCGCCAACCGTTATAAAGGCAGCATTTTCCGTATAAATCAGCGCACAGACAAATTCCTTGCCGGGATAAAGCGGCGCCAGAATTTCCCGATAAATGGCGAGCTGCGCCGTATGGGAGAAGGGTATTTCACGCGCTTCGCGGGGCGGCACTCGGTTGGTCTTGTAATCGATCAGGATGACGCGATCTCCCTCGACCGCCAGCCGGTCGATGCGGCCGGAGACTGCATATTGCTGCCGGCCGAGGGCCATCGTGCCCATGATCGACACTTCCGCGCGACTGTTGGCAGAGAAGGCCGGCTGCACAGCGGGTTCGGACATGACACGCAAAACGGCCCGTACCAATTGCTCGCGCTCGGTAACAGGCCAGAACCGCGCCGCGCGTTCAGCATAACGGCGCGCCGCCTCTTCCCGTTCGACCTCCGGAAAATCGGGCAGCGCCTGAAGCATGCGATGCACCAACCGTCCGCGCTGCAGCGCCAATGAAGAAACCTCGGCTTTCTCCCCGAACAGCGGTGAGCGCACGGCGAGATCATCCGCACCGTCATCGATGATGGTGCCCGCGCCGGAAGGGCTGAGCGGTCTCGGTAGAGAGGGCAGGGCCGGCAAAGGGGTAAGAAGTCCCGCTGGGAGGGCATAGTCTTCCTGCTGCGGCGTTTCCGGTGGCCTTTGTGGAGCAGGTGTCGAGTGCGGTTCGGATTTGCGCCAGACAAGCCCCTGCCATTCCTCACCATCCGCCGTGAAAAGCTGGGGCTTGCAATGGTCTTCGTTGTTGGCAAGCGCCTTTTTGACGATGGCATGCCAGCATTCGGGATTTTCCTTCTGGCCGCGATAACCGCAGACGACGAGATGATCGGCGGCGCGCGTCATGGCCACATAAAGTAGCCGCCGATATTCGTCTTCGGCGGCGGTCTTCAGCCGCTCTTCGTCCGATCGGATAAGATGGTTTGAAAATCCGCTGCCGGGCAACCAGACCGGGAAGGCGTCTTCACCTGCTTCGACAAAACGCAGTTTAGGCACATGGCTGTGATTGAAGGCCTTCGAACCGCCATCGACGACAAAAACGACGGGTGCTTCCAACCCCTTGGAGGCGTGCACGGTCATGATGCGAACTTCGCCGCGATCCTTGTCCTGCTCCCGCTTCACCTCCGGTGAGTCAGTTTCCAGGACGGAGAGAAAGGCCTGCAGGCCGGGCAGGCCGGTCCTTTCGTGATCCAGCGCGAAGGACAGGAATTCATCCAGAACGTCGCTTGCCTCGTTGCCAAGCCTGCCGAGAAATTTTTTGCGTCCGTCGTGCAGTGTAAGCACCGCTGCGAAGAAATCATGCACGGTGGCCGTTTTAGAAAGCGCGATAAAACCTTCCAGCTTGGCGGTAACGCTGGAAAGATGGCTATTCTCTTCCTGCGCAAGGATCTGCAGCCGTTTCCAGACGCTCTCCGTTTCCGATCGCATGGCGGCAATGTCGAAAACGTCGTCTTCCGTCAGGTTGAAGAGTGGACTTTTCAAAAGTGCGGCAAGGGAAAGGTCGTCTTCGGGCAGGACAACGAAATGACCGAGCGCCAGAAGGTCCTGCACGGCAATGTGGTCAGTCAAACGAAGGCGGTCAGCGCCGGCAACGGGTATGTTCTTGCGCCGTTTCAGCTCCCGGGTCAGTGCATTGACGAAGGCATGACGTTTTCTGACGAGCACCAGAATGTCGCCCGGTTCGATGGCGCGCTCCACGCCTTTTTCGATGATGGTCTCGCGTCCGATCATATCGGCGATGCGCGCGGCGATCCGGCGGGCAACTATGGTGGCCGGCGCGCTTTCCCGCAGCGCATCGAAGGGGGCTGTCCAATCCTCTTCGTCCTCGGTGGTTTCCGGTGCCACCATATCCCATACTTCCACGGTGCCGGGATGGCCAGCGCGGTTGGACCGGTGCTCCACCGGTTCGTTATCGGCACTGAGGCCGCTTGCGTTATTCGGGTCCGAAAACACCTGGTCGACAGCCGCCAGCACATCCTCCGTGGATCGGAAGGATAGCGGCAGGCGAATGCGGTGAAAGGCCTGTTCGACCGAATCGACCCGTCTCTTGGTCTCTTCGCGCTCCTGCGAAAACCGTTCCGGCCGCGCGCCCTGGAATGAATAGATCGACTGTTTTTCATCGCCCACGGCAAACAGCGTCCGCCGCCCCATGCGGGCGCTCTCGCCGGTGAAGAAATCCGCCGCAAGCGACTGGATGATCGACCATTGCACCGGGCTCGTGTCCTGCGCCTCATCCACCAGAATATGGTCGATGCCCTGATCCAGCTTGTAATGCACCCACGCACCCGCCGTATCGCGGTTGAGGAGGTTGGCCGCGCGCTCGATCAGGTCTTCGAAATCGAGCTGGCTTCGCTGTTTCTTCAGGTCTTCGAAATCACCGATCAGCCTTTCCGCCAGAACAAGGGCGCATTTGGTCGCCGCCAGCATCCGCACCAGACGATAACGGTTGCGGCAGGAAACGACATGGTCCCGCGCCAGCGTCAGCGCATCGAGAAGTTCGGGGGCGGATTTCTGCATGCCCTTGTTGATGACATAGGCATCCGATTTCTTTTCACCCTTGGCCGTCAGCAGGGCGGCTTCGATGAATTCCATCCGTCGCACGGCGTCTGGTTGTCGTTTTGCTTCCCTGAGTGCATAGGCGACATCGATGACGCGTGATCCACCCACCTCGTCGGCAAGGGTGAGATACGTATCGAGCGCGAGGCCGGCGAGGCCGGGTAGAGGCCAGAAAGCGGCCGCGGCAGTTTCTTCGGTCTCTCCATCTGCAATCTGCATCGCCTGCCGCAACCGGGCATCGATGCCGCCTGACTGTTTGGCGCCCAGAAGGAAGGCCCGCAAGGCACTGCGATTAGTGATGATGGCGGAGAGCAGCGCTTCCAACCCGCTTTCATCGGCGAGATCGAGAACATAGGCCAGCGCCTGCGCCAGGTCCGCATCGCTTTCCGTCGAAACAGCGGTCAGGAGCGAACGGCGCGCCTCAGCCAGCAGCGTGGTTGCGGCGCGGTCGTCGAGAACGGAGAAATGGCCGGCGACATTGGCTTCCAGCGGAAATTGGTGCAGCAACGCCTCGCAGAAGGCGTGGATTGTCTGGATCTTCAAACCGCCCGGTGTTTCCAGCGCCTTGGCGAAGAGCCTGCGCGCCTCGGCAAGCTTGATGCGATCCGGCGCCTTGCCTTCGATGGCGGCGATGCGGTCCTTGAGATCGGAATCCGGCAAAGTAGCCCATTCCGCCAGACGGTCGAAGACGCGGCTCGACATTTCCGATGCTGCGGCCTTGGTATAGGTGAGGCAGAGGATCGCCGAAGGCCGGCAGCCAGCCAGAAGCAGGCGGATGACGCGCTGGGTCAGTACGTGGGTCTTGCCGGAACCGGCATTGGCCGACACCCAGGCGGAACTGGCGGGATCGGAAGCAAGCCGCTGCCGGGCGCTGGTCCAGTCGATCCAGCTTTCAGGTGTGTCGGCGGCAGGACCGGCATCGAAGGGATCAATCGTCATCGCCGTCTCCCGGTTCTGCCGTCGACCATTCCGAAACGCGGGCGAGGTGATCATATTCCCCGCCGTAGGATTGCTGTTCTTCCGGCACCAGCCGCGAGGCGAAGCCGTTTTCCCCGTTGCGCAGCGAATGAACGAATTTGGTGAGCTGTTCTATCGATTCCGTCGCGAGCTCAATTGCCGATTTTGGCGGTCTTTTCCCGCTTCGGCTGGAATGTTCGTTATTGACCTGATCGGCGAAAAAACGCTCGCCCGGCCGCAGGCGAACATAGATGAGGTTTTCCGGTGTGGGCGAACCGGCTTCGCGGAAGGCGCCGCGCATCAAGGCCGCCGCCTCCAGCGCAAGCTGCGGATCGAGCAGAGCGCGCGCCTGATTGACGGAAGGCGCGAGCCCCGTCTTGTAGTCGATAATATCCGCCTGACCGTTCGTCTTGATGTCGATGCGGTCGGCGACGCCGGTGAGCCTTATGCCTGCTTCGACGATTTCCTGGCCCGCGCGCGCCTCGAAAAAGCTGTGACGAATGGATGGATGACGTTCTTTTTCCCAGTCGATGAAGGCGCGCGCCACCGCTGCAAAACGTGGCCGCCAGATCACATCTACATGGGGAGGCAGGTTTTCAGCATCGAAACATTCGTCGAGAATGCGCTGCATGGCCGAAAGCGAGGCCGACGTACCGGGAATGTGCCCCTCACGGGAATAGCGCTCGATGATCGTGTGGTAGAGCGTGCCACGATCGGCTGCGTTCGGGTCGCGGTTGAACGGGTCAAGCGCGTCGAGCTTCAGAATGCGCCGCGCATAGATCGAATAGGGGTCGCGGCGCAGGCGGCCCACTTCGCTGAAGGAGTAACGCGTCGGCTGCAATTCAGCCGGCGGTTTCGGGGAAGGGCGCTTTGCCGCCTCCTGCTCGATGCTCTCATCCATCAGACCCGCCCAATGGCGATATGTCTCGCCACGTTTTTTAAGGACCTTGGCAAAATCCTCGCCGCCCAAGGCCAGCAGCCTTTGCAGCCAGCGTGAGGCGACGGCAGGCGTGGAGCCCTGCCTGAGCGCCCGGGTGTAGAAAATGTGTCGCGTGCCGTTGGCCATCTCAAAGTCATGCGCGAGCTGGCCGATACGCCGTTCCGGCGGCTCCAGCCCGATCGCAGTTTTCATGGTGCGGGAAAGAAACGGATTATTCGCCGTTTGGCCCGGCCAGAGGCCTTCATTGAGACCGCCGATGATGACCGTATCGACACTTTGCAGCCGCGCTTCCAGCGCGCCGAAGATGAAGATGCGCGGATGGCGCATCGATCTTGGCTTGATTGATTCCCCTGCCACAAGCGCCGCGAATATATCGATCCATTGCGGACCGTCCGCGTCGAGGATATCTCCGCTTTCCATCAGTTCGGCAAAGAGGCTGGAAAGCTTGTCTCCGGCCTCGCCAGACCAGAGAGCGGCAAGATCTGTATTTTCATCCCCACAGATGGCTTCCATCACGCGGCCGGTCCGTTCCGCCCAGTCGGAAAGAGGCAACCTGTCGGTAAAGGCCCGGCCAGATCGGTCGCGGCGGACGAAGGCGGAGCGCAGCGGCTCTGTGGCCATTGCAATTCGTCGCGCCAGATCACGCGCGGCGTCAACGCTTCCGTCAGGCAGAGCCAGCCGCCAGGCGGGCGGATGTCTGTCCTCGCGTTGCGCAAGCAGTTGGGTGTCAAGAACCGTTTCCAGATTGCCCACTTCAGTTTCGACGCGGCCGCCTCGCAGCGCAATCAGCTCAAGCGCCTTCGAAGCCCTGGTGAAAGCTTCGCTCGAGAGCCCGAAACGGGCGAGCGGGTGTTTCAGAAGGGAAATGATCGGCACCGGGTCTCCGGGTCTCAGGATCGCCTCCAGCGCGAGTTGCGTGAGGCCGGCCTGGGCCGTTGCCGAAAGCGGCGTGCCGGCGGAATCGTCGGCTTCGATGCCGAAGCGTTGCAACTCCGTTGCCACGCGCCGCGCCAGCCCGCGGTCGGGTGTTATCAGGGCCGCCTGCGAAGGCCGTCCCGAGGCTGGTGCTTCGAGCGCAAGCCTGAGCGCCACTGCGATGGCGGTGGCCTCTTCGCGCTCGTTGGCAGCTTCAATCAGCGTGGCCGCTGCAAAGGCATCGTCAAAAATTGCGGAATCCCGGTCTTCACGCCATCGGTTCCAGTCACTGGTGGATTTGGCCGGCGCAAGCGCTGCCGAAAACACCGCGGCGCGCTTTTCCAGATCGTTGTCGAGGGCACCGATCGGAACCACATCGTCACGCAGGATGCCCAGTTTCTGCAGCAGGACATAAAGCCCGTATTGCGAGTGAGTGCGGCTCGAAGGATCGGTGGGGTCCTCGGCGATCGCCTGCCATTGCTCTTCCGGCATGGCAAGATCAAGCCCCGGAAGCACCACCACGCCTTGCGGTAAAGCTGCAACGGCGGCGATGAGATCGGCGGCGGCGGGAATGGAGCCCGTGGAGCCAGCGACGATGATCGGACCGGTGTCCGGCAATGTGGCAATTCGGTTCGCTTCTGCCCGGAGGATGGCGTTGCGGTGCCGTCCGGCCGAAGATCTGTTGAGTTCGGCAAGCCGGGCGGGCCAGAAGATGCTGGCGATCTTTAAAAAATCGGCCGTGAGCTGCCACCATTGAGCGTGATCACCGGTATCGAGATGCTGAAGTGCTTCCCAATCTTTTTCTTCCGTATCCATCGCGTCGATCACCTCTGCCAGCGCACGCGCGAGCCATATCGCGTCGGCCGGGCTGGCGGGGGCGACCAGCGGCGAATCGGAATGGATCGCCCGAATGGCGTCCGGCAGGCTGTTGCGCCATGCAAGGATGAGACGCGCGAGTTCGATCAGTCGGCCGGTGCCGGAAATCGGCGGCGCGAGATCCATGATCTCAGGGTTTTCGACATCGAAGAAACCGCTGTCGTCATCCGTTTCGCCAAGGGGCCGGATGAGCGGCAGAATGGCGGAACGGCCGCCAAGAAGATCGACGAATTCCGAGCGCAGCACGCGGGCCGAACGCCGCGTCGGCACATATATCGTCACCTTGGCAAGCGACAGGGGATCGGCCGGGTCATATCGATAGCCTGCCGCCAGTCTTCCGTCGCACAGCGTTTCCGCAAGCGTTTTGAGGAACGGTGTTCCCGCAGCGATCGTCAGAACGCGCTTTGCGTGGTGGGAGCCCGTCATGCAGAGCGTTTTTCCCTGAATTGCCGGATGATGTTCTCAGCATCGTCTATGGCGTCCGGCGTGCCGACGGTAATCCAGTGACCATCCAGCGGCAGCCCGTAAAGCCGGGCCTTTTCAATCGCGCGATCGAAGTAAATATTCAGGTTGAAAGCGTCCGCGGGTGCGTCGTCAAGCAGCCGCGAGTCCATGGCGATGGCGCCGGCATAGACGACGGGGTTCGTGTCGCCCTCGCGATGGCGGGTCAGTCTTCCGTCCGCGGCGAGGTTGAAATCCCTCTTGCCATTGTGGCCGGTGGTCCGATCCATGTCGACACAGAGCAGTGCCATATCCATCCGACCGGGATCGAAGAACTGTGCGAGCTTGCGCAGATTGCTGGCCACGTGCAGCTGCTCACCGATCCAGAAGAGATCGGCATTCATGACGAAGACCGGGCCGGGTTCCAGAAGCTTCAGACCCTTGGCGAGACCGCCGCCGGAATTCATCAGCTGGGAGCGTTCGTCGGAAATCAGGATTTCGGCATCGGCGCGGCGCTGAAGATGGGCGACCATCTGCTCGGCGTGGTGGTGCACATTGACGACAATTCTTTCGGCACCGGCTTCCACAAGAGCGTCGAGCACATAATCGATCATTGGCTTGCCGGCGATCTGTACGAGTGGCTTCGGGATCGTATCGGTGATCGGGCGCATCCGAGTACCGAGCCCGGCGGCCAGCACCATCGCGTTTTTGATCGTCATCGTGGTCAACCGTCTTTCAGTCGTTAAAGTCCATGCCCATGCGCAGGCACCAGTCTCTGAGCGGCGCAAGTTCCGGATGCGAAAGCGCTGCGGCGAGATAGCGGAACGTCCGCGGCGTATGCTTCATATAACCGGGTTTGCCATCCCGTTCCATCAGCCTGACCCAGATACCGGCAAGCTTGCAGTTGCGTTGCGCCGACATGATGGAGAAGGCCTTGAGAAAAGCAGCCTCATCGAAAGAAGGCGTGTGTCGCCTGCTCTCGAGATAATGCGAAAGCAGGCGTGCCTGCAATCCGGGCTCGATTGTAACCCGGGCATCCTGAACAATGGAAGCGAGATCATAGGCGGTCGGGCCAATCATCGCGTCCTGAAAATCGATCAGGCCGACCTGTCGTATGCCGGCGTTCTGCTGTTGCCAGAGGATATTTGGCGAATGGAAGTCGCGCAGCAGCAGCCCGTTTTCGCAATCTGCAAGCGAGTCGATCAGAGCGTCCCAGATGGCGTAATATTCCTGCTTCTCGCCATCGGACAGTGGCCTGCCGCGCTTATAGGGCAGATACCATTCCACCAGCAGCGAGACCTCGATCTTCATCGCCTGCCGGTCAAAGGGTGGAACCTCATAGGTGCTGCCATCACCCACGGGCAGGGGACCGGGTTGTGACGCTTGATGAAGTGCCGCCAGAAAGTCAACGCTTTCCAGATAGCGCTCCTCGATTGGGGCGCCATCGGCGGCTAACACTCCATCTCGCCCCAGATCCTGCAACAGGAGAATGCCTTGGTCGATGTCCGCCGTGATGATCTCCGGCGCGCAAAAGCCGCGATTCCGCAGATAGTTACCGATCGCCACGAAGGAGCGGGCATCCTGGGCGAGGTGGGCAATCTCCGCATAGGTCTTGCCGTCGGCGACGATGGCGCCTTTCAAGGGGCGGCGCCAATCCATCAGGATAAGGTCCGGGCCATCGTTGGAGATGGTCTCATAGGCACGGGTGGAAGCATCGCCGCTCAGAAAGCGGCGGACCGCGTCACCTCTGCCATTTCTAGCGAGGAATTCCCGGATGGCAAAAACCCGCTCAAGCCGCGCTTTCGGTTTTGCCGGAGCCTCGATGGAGGCGATCCGCCCTTCACCGGAATGCGTCAACGTCAGGGTTACGGTCTGGCCGGGTGGCAGAATCTCTCCTGCTATATCCGGCCATTCGATCAGGCAGATGCCATCCTCCAGCATCTCATCGATGCCGAGCTCATCCAGTTCGGAAACATCCGAAAGCCGGTAGAGGTCGAGATGGGCGACCGGAATGCGGGTGGCATAGGTTTGGATGATGGTGAAGGTGGGGCTCGGAACCTCAAGATCCGGCTCGTCTGCCATCGCCCGGATGAAGGCGCGGGCAAGCGTCGATTTACCGGCGCCAAGGTCGCCGACCAACGCCAGACAATCGCCGGGCTTCAGCGCCAGCGCGAGGTCTTCACCGAGCCTGATGGTGTCCTTTTCCCCCGCAAGAGGAATGGTGATCGGCAAGACATTTTCGCTCATTCTGCGGCAATGGAATGCGGACGCGTGGCGGAAGGAATGCGGCAGGTGACGGTGGTGCCGTTGCCGGGCCGGCTGTCTATGCTAACCGTTCCGTGGTGGAGACTGACGAAACTTTCGACAATGGAAAGGCCAAGCCCGGCGCCGGTTCGCCGGCCGCCATTGCCGCGGGTCGAAAACCGATCGAAGACCGTTTTCAGCATGTCTTCCGGGATGCCCGGTCCCTTGTCCGCCACAGAGAATATGAAGTCACCTTCGCTGCGCTGGCAGGAAAGCGTAACTGAAGACCCTTCCGGCGCGAAATTGATCGCATTGGTCAGGAGCTTGATGAGGATCTGCTTCAGGCGCTGGTGGTCTGCCACGAGGCTGCCGAGATGAGCCGGGGCGACGATCTGAAGTGAAATGCCGCTTTCCTGCAGCCGGTCCGCGATCTGCACCGAAACATCTTCGAGCAATTCGTTCAGGTCATTATCCGAATAATTGAGTTGCATGATGCCGGCATCGACGGTCGCAAGATCGAGAATATCATTGACGATCGTCAGAAGGACCGAGGAGGATGTGGAAATATGGTCGAGATATTCCGCCTGCCGCTCCGTCAATTCCCCAAGGCCCGGGGTCTTCAGGAGATCGGTGAAGCCGATAATGTTTGTCAGCGGCGAACGCAGCTCATAGGAAACATGCTGCACAAAATCATTCTTCAGCTCATCTGCCTTGAGAAGAGCGTCGTTCTTTTCCATAAGGGCGCGCTCAGCCCGTACGCTGTCCGTCATGTTGACAAAGGTCAGCATGGTCTGCGCATCCGGCAACGGAATGATCGCATAATCGAGGACGAGGCCGGAAAGCAGTTCCAGTGTGCCTTGCCGGGATGGCCGCTCATCATCGAAACTGGTGATGAACTGGCTGAAGGCGCGCCAGCCGTCCGGCCCGTCGTAGGATGGTGCGCAGGCGGTTTCGATGGCGCGGATGTGCGTTCCGGTTTCGGCCTGTTCGGCAGTCACACCCCACAGCGCCCGGAATGCCGGGTTCGACAGGCGAATACGACCGTCCGCACCGAACACGGCGACCCCCTCGGCCAGATGGTCGATGGTTTCGCCCTGCACTTTCACCAATGTGTTGTAGCGCATTTGCAGATCGACCTGCTCGGTCAGGTTTTCGAAAACCCAGGTTGCGCCACCCTGCGGATGGGCCGTCGCAATCACCCGCAGTGTCTGGCCGTTGGGCAGGTGCCAGAGATCGGTCTTGGTATCGAGCGAACGGTATACGGAGAGCGCCATCTCCTTCCAGTTCTTCCAGTTGAGCTGCTCGGGCAATTTGCCGGCGGTGCGCAACCTGTCGAGAAGCTCTGAATTGTCAGGCCCGGATTCGAGGAACACGAGGTCGAGGCCCCACAGAGTCGCAAAAGCCTGATTATAGAATTGCAGCCGCTGCCGGCCGTCGAAAATGGCGACGGGCGTTGCCAGATGATCCAGCGTTTCGGCGTGGCTCTTCAGAACCCGCTTCAGTTCCTCGCTGATGGTTTCGGCCTCGGTGGCATCGATGGCGATACCGGCAGACCCGCCCGCCGTTTTGATGTCGACGACATCGAAGAAGCTGCGATTACCCGCAACCACCGTGGAAATACGGTCGTGATAGGGCGATTCCGGGGTCGCGGCCGCGCGTATCTTCTGCCGGGTAACCGTGTTCAGAAGTTCTCGTTTCTCCTGAATGGCCTGTTCCGCATTCCGCGCATCCACTGCCTGCGCATAGGCATGGTTCACCCAGATTAGTTCGCCTTCGCCATTGCGACGCCAGACGGGCTGCTCGATGGAATCGAGAAGTTCCTGGAAAGTCGAGACGGAAGCGATCAGCCGTTCACGCTCCACCTGCAGTTCGGCGAGCTCCGCACGCAGATTGTTGAGGGCGATGAAGCGTGCAAAGGCATTGCCGCCGGAAACCCGGCCCTGAACCTCGATAACTTCGCCGCGATGCGTTTCGATGGTGAGATCGAAACTCTGTGCGTGGCTACGAAGTTTTTCAATGGATTTCTCAAGCTGACTGGCGGATGCCGGTTTCAGCCAGCGGCCAAAGGCCAGAAAATCCTGGTCCGCCTGCGGCACGCCTGTCTCGGCCGGCAGCTGCCCCAGAAATTCCGGACGATTTTCTGCGCCATCCCAGATGACGATGCGGCGGCTCTTGTCGGAAATCAGCGCCTCGTATTTGGCGATCTTGTGGTGAGACTGGGCAAGCGCCTGGCGAAATTCGCTGCTCTCCGCCTCTATATTGCCGCGCTGGCGCACCAGCCAGACGACTGAAAACAGCGTCGCGGAAAGCATACCCACGAAAAGCGAATAGGTTATGGTTTCACCTGATGAAAACAGCCGAGCGCCGGCTTTGGCCGCAAGTCCATCCTGCGCCAGCACCACGGTGGCTGAACCGGCCAAAAACGTGCCGGAAAGCAGGAAGGGAAGCCGTGAAAAGCCGGTCCGGATCGCACGGATTGCCAGCCGGCAACGTGCCAGAGCATTTCCAGGAAAAGTGAACACCGGGTTTCCGTCCGCAGATGCGCCAAAACGCACCAGAGTCTGTGCGCTCAATGCCACGCCCGCTTGCGTGTTTTCAACGCGTTGAACTGTCTGCTCGCGCAGATCCGAATTTTGAACCGACATCCCCGGTCTGTCTCCGTCCTATGTGCCGCATCTTCGACAAGACATCCCATTTCGTCTGCACCGCCCTGTGGTGCGTCCGAATCAAGTCTGATGACAATACCGCCTTCATAAATCTGCGAAAAGGGAGCGCGCAAAAAAGATGCCGCGCGCTTTGTCAAGCGCGCGGCATCTAGATATTGTGTAATTTCAGTGGATATTAACTATGAAATTAATATCTGTAGTGGTCTGCCTTGAACGGGCCCTGCTTCGAGACGCCGATATAATCTGCCTGAACGTCGGAAAGTTCAGTCAGGCGCACACCAAGCTTCTCGAGATGGAGGCGTGCGACCTTCTCGTCGAGGTGCTTCGGCAGCACGTAAACGTCGTTCTTGTATTCGCCCTGCTTGGTGAAGAGTTCGATCTGGCCCAAAACCTGGTTGGTGAAGGAGGCCGACATGACGAAGGAGGGGTGACCGGTGGCGTTGCCTAGGTTCAGAAGACGGCCTTCGGACAGCAGGATGATGCGGTTGCCCTTCGGGAACTCGATCATGTCGACCTGCGGCTTGATGTTCGTCCACTTCAGGTTACGCAGCGATGCGACCTGAATCTCGTTGTCGAAGTGGCCGATATTGCCGACGATCGCCATGTCCTTCATCTCGCGCATGTGCTCGATGCGGATGACGTCCTTGTTGCCCGTCGTGGTGATGAAGATATCGGCGGAGGAAACAACGTCCTCCAGGCGAACGACTTCGAAACCGTCCATGGCAGCCTGCAGTGCGCAGATCGGGTCGATTTCGGTCACCTTCACGCGGGCGCCGGCGCCCTGCAGCGAAGCGGCCGAACCCTTGCCAACATCGCCGTATCCGCACACCACGGCAACCTTGCCGGCCATCATCACGTCGGTTGCGCGGCGAATGCCGTCAACCAGCGATTCTTTGCAACCGTATTTGTTGTCGAACTTGGACTTGGTGACGCTGTCATTGACGTTGATCGCCGGGAAAGGCAGCAGGCCCTTCTTGCTGAGGTCGTAGAGGCGGTGCACGCCGGTCGTCGTTTCTTCGGTGACACCCTTCAACGCGTCGCGCTGCTTGGTGAACCAGCCGGGCGAAGCCTTGAGGCGCTTGTTGATCTGCGCGAAGAGAATTTCTTCTTCTTCGGAGCCGGGATTGGAGAGCACGTCTTCGCCCGCTTCCGCGCGAGCGCCAAGCAGGATGTACATGGTGGCATCGCCGCCATCGTCGAGGATCATGTTGGAGAGACCGCCATCGGTCCACTGGAAGATCTTGTCGGTATATTCCCAATATTCCGTCAGGCTCTCACCCTTGACGGCAAAGACCGGAATGCCGGCTGCCGCAATGGCCGCTGCAGCATGGTCCTGTGTCGAGAAGATGTTGCAGGAGGCCCAGCGAATGTCTGCACCGAGTTCCTTCAGCGTCTCGATGAGAACGCCGGTCTGGATCGTCATGTGAAGCGAACCGGAAATGCGGGCGCCCTTCAGCGGCTTGCTTTCACCGAACTCCTTGCGGCAGGACATCAGGCCCGGCATTTCGGTTTCGGCGATGTCCAGTTCCTTGCGGCCGAATGCGGCAAGGTTGATATCGGCGACGATGTAGTCCTTCTCAAGGCTCATGAGATTCTCCAGATCAGAAGCGCCGCACATTGCGGCCCGGCTTTTTACGTAGCAGCGGTTTAGCAGGCCACGAACGATCTGGCAATAATGATATAAAGAAGTCTTTATGTCTTTATATGGCTCAGGCTTCTTCGCCGAACCGGTCGGCGACCAGGGCCTCAAGTGCGGCGAGCGCCTCTTCGGCCTGATTGCCGCTCGCCTCGACATAGACACTGCATCCGGGGCTGGCCGCCAGCATCATGAGACCCATGATCGAGGTGCCGCCGACGGTCATGCCGTCTTTCGAAACCGTAATGGTCGCGTCGAAGCCTTCAACCATCTGCACGAATTTCGCTGATGCCCGGGCATGGAGACCGCGTTTGTTGATGATCGGTAGTTCCCGGGAGAGTGGCGACATGGGCTGACTTCTTATTTGCCGCTTAAAACGCGGCTGGCGACGTTGATATATTTGCGGCCGGCATCGGATGCGTCCTGAAGGGCCTTGTCCATATTGTCTTCGCTGCGAACGCCGGCAAGTTTGATCAGCATCGGCAGGTTAACCCCGGCGATGACTTCGACATTGCCGTTATTCATGACCGAAATCGCAAGATTGGAAGGCGTGCCGCCAAACATGTCCGTCAGGATGATGACGCCATTGCCGTCATTGGCGCGCGCGACAGCGTCGATGATATCCTGCCGGCGCTGATCCATGTCGTCTTCGGGACCGATACAGACCGTCTCGATCAATTTCTGGGGACCGACGACATGCTCCAACGCATGACGAAACTCCTCAGCCAGCTTGCCATGGGTGACAAGCACTAGTCCGATCATGAAATGCTCCCTTGCACACGCACTCTCATTGCCGACTATCGCAACGCGGCAATCCTGTCCATCGGTGGGATTTCATCTTGATGAGGAAAATGCGAATCGCAAGCCTAAAATCGCCCGAATCATCGTCACTTCACATTCGTTTTGAAAAGATTCTGAGCAAGTGCAGCAAATTTTCCATAGGGCGTGAGACTTGAAAGCGGAATACGCAGAAGCGGAAGATGCCCGCCGCACGGCAGCGATAACATCTCGTCATCTTCGGGAAGTCTTGGATTTTCGGGTGAAACAACTGTCGTGACGGCGAAATGTAGCGGCGCGCGCGCAATGCTTTTAAGTGAAACAATGCCGCTGCCGCGTAATTCCAACAGGCCGGCGATGGCTTCCGGCCGTTCGGCGATGATGGTCTCGCCATCGCGATACACGAAAATCTGATCGTCCGCGATCAATGCGGCCGGCAATCCGCACCGTTCCGCCTCCGTCAGGAAGCTGAAGGCGAGTTCGCTTTTGCCGCTGCCCGACGGCCCCGTGAATAGGATGCCGGTGTTTTGAACAACGATCGCGGTTGCGTGCAGGTTGAAGCGTTCAGCGTTCATGGGTTTCAGCCGCCGGCAGCGACAGGGTGAAGCGCGCGCCTGATATCACGCCATATTTGTCGACGACGTTCTCTGCCCGCAGGCTGCCGCCATGGGCTTCCGCGATCTGGCGGCTGATGGAAAGGCCAAGGCCGGAGTTCTGTCCGAAACCTTCGCTCGCCGGCCGGTCGGTGTAGAAACGCTCAAAAATCCGGTCGATATCTTCGGCCTGAATGCCGGGCCCGTTGTCCTCTACCTGCACGATGCAACGATCCTTGTGACGGGAGAGGCGTACCGTGATGCGGCCGCTTTCTTCGGCAACGAAGGAGCGCGCATTCTCGATGAGGTTGGTGACGATCTGGCCGATACGCAGATCGTGGCCGTTCACCACGAAGGAGGTCTTTGCGCCCGCTTTCCGGTCGACAACATAGTCGATCGTCACGCTTTTCTTCTTGGTGCTTATCTGGCGGGATATATCCACCAGACCCTTCATCAGCACATCAAGATCGAGCGGCGCGGCGTCGGCGCGCGCCAGTTCGGCATCGAGCCGCGACGCATCCGAAATGTCGCTGATCAGGCGGTCGAGGCGGCGCACATCGTGGAAGATGATCTCGGTCAGGCGCTGTTTGGACTCTTCGGTCTTGGCGCGCGGCAGGGTTTCCACGGCGCTGCGCAGCGAGGTCAGCGGGTTCTTGAGCTCATGGCTGACATCGGCGGCGAAACTTTCGATCGCATCGATACGGTCGTAAAGCGCCGTCGTCATTTCACGCAGCGCAATAGAGAGGTTGCCGATCTCATCCTGGCGCGCCGAGAAATCCGGTATTTCCTCACGGGTTCTCGCCCCGCGGCGCACGCGGATCGCGGCCGCCGACAGCCGCCGCAGCGGCGTGGCGATGGTGGAGGAGAGGAGCAGCGACAGCACGATGTTGACCAGCGTGGCGATGCCAAAGACGCGCATGATGGCGAGGCGCTCGGCATGCACGATCTTGTCGATATCGCCCGCTTGTGTCGAAAGCAGCAGAACGCCGAGCACGGCCCGGAAGCGCTGTACCGGTACGGCCACGGAAACAATCAGCTCACCCTTTTCCGTGACACGCACGACCGCGCCGCGCACGCCGGTCAGCGCGTTCATCACTTCCGGATAGATAGAGCCATCGCCGCCAGGCGCTTCCTTGTATTGCGGCAGGCTGCTCGGCTGCAGCATGCGGTTGAACATGCTGGTGAACCAGTCGCCCCAGGTCTGCGTCTCGGGCGTTACTGGCGGCAGGTCGAAGCGCAGCACCTGACCGCGCGAATAAAGATGTCGGGAATCGAGCAGCAGATTGGCATCGGCATCGAACAGCCGCGCGCGGGTGCGCGTTGGCGAAATCAGCCGCCGTAGCACCGGCGCCACGCGTTCCGGATTGATGGGGAAACTCAGGTCCTCATCATTGGGGGCAGGGGTTATGCTCTGTCCCGCCTGCAATTCGAGCAGCTTTTCCGGGTTGATGGTGATTGAGTTGGTATCGACAGAGGCGGAAGCGGAAACCGCGCCGGCTATGATTTCGCCCTGCGTCAGCAGGCTTTCCACGCGCGCATCGATCAGCCCCTCGCGGAACTGGTTGAGATAGAGAATGCCGCCGACTAGAACCACCGTCGCGGCGACGTTGAAGAACAGGATGCGGCGCGTGAGGCTGGAAAACACCGCATTGCCGAAAATGCGCCGGATGATCGTCAGCGGATGGATACGATGGCGGCGTTCGCTGCCGCGTTCTTCGGCATCGTCACTGTCCGAGACGGTTTCCGGCGTTTTTTTCAACACGTATTCAAGTCCTTACCACCCCATACCGGGCGGTCCCTTCTGCGTGAGTCGGCTCGTTCAAGCCGCTTCGCGGAAGCGATATCCTACGCCATAAAGCGTTTCAATCATATCGAAGTCGCCATCGACCAGTTTGAACTTCTTGCGAAGACGCTTGATGTGGCTGTCGATGGTGCGGTCGTCCACATAGACCTGCTCGTCATAGGCGGCATCCATCAGCGCGTCGCGGCTTTTCACGACACCTGGACGTTGTGCCAGCGAATGCAGGATGAGGAATTCGGTCACCGTCAGTGTTACCGGTTCGCCCTTCCAGGTGCAGGTGTGGCGTTCCTGATCCATGGCGAGCTGCCCGCGCTCCAGTGTGCGCGCCTGTTGGTCTGCCGTCGGCTTCAGAACGTTGCCGGTTGCGGCGGATGCTTCGCGGCTGCTGGCGCGGCGCAGGATGGCTTTGACGCGTTCCACCAGAAGGCGTTGCGAGAACGGCTTGGTGATGAAGTCGTCCGCGCCCATCTTCAGGCCGAACAATTCGTCGATCTCTTCATCCTTCGAGGTGAGGAAGATAACCGGCAGATCCGACTTCTGGCGAAGGCGCCGCAAAAGCTCCATGCCATCCATGCGGGGCATCTTAATATCGAAAATGGCGAGCTGCGGCGGACGGGCGATCAACCCGTCAAGCGCGGAAGCGCCGTCCGTATACGTTTCGACCCGGTAGCCTTCGGCTTCGAGCGCGATCGATACCGAAGTGAGAATATTCCGGTCATCGTCGACAAGCGCGATCGTCTGCATGTAGTTGGTCTCCATCGTCATTTTCTCGTAACTCCCGACATTCACCCAGCCAGGTTGTGCGCCGCGAGCCACTCTCTTGAGTATAAAGGTGGAACAAATTGTGGCAAAGGAAAACTCACCCCAAAATCGCAAGGGTAGGACGAAGAGATTTCGTAGAGACGCCGCAGCTGAATTTTAATGCGTCTTCAACCGATTTAAAAAGAAATAAAATCTTTTAAATCGATTAATATATTGAAATTACTAAGTTTTTTAAACTTCGGCTCTTGCGTTTCCAAGAGGTGCCACGTATTTTCCGTGAAAATTTCAACGGCCTTATCGTCATTAACAAGGAACGCGTCATGACCGAGATTGGGGTTCATAATCCTGCCAACGGAGTTGCAGAACTCGGACTGGGCAAGGCTTCCCGCGTCTTTTATAACCTCAATGAGAGCGAACTATACGAAGAGGCAATCCGCAACGGCGAGGCCGAGCTGACCATCGACGGTGCGCTGCGCGCCGTCACCGGCCAGCACACGGGCCGTTCTCCGAAGGACAAATTCGTTGTGCGCGACGCGTCCACCGAGAACACCATCTGGTGGGACAACAACAAGCCGCTGTCGCCGGAAAACTTCGAGTTGTTGCGCCAGGACATGTTGGCCCATGCCGCCGGAAAGACGCTCTATGTTCAGGACCTGATCGGCGGCGCCGATGAGGAAAATGCGTTGCCGACACGCGTCGTCACCGAGCTCGCCTGGCATTCGCTGTTCATCCGCAATCTGCTGATCCGTCCGAAGCAGGAAAAATTGGCGGGCTTCAAGCAGAAGCTCACCATCATCAATCTGCCGAGCTTCAAGGCAGATCCGGCCCGTCATGGTGTCCGTTCGGAAACAGTCATCGCCTGCGACCTTACCAACGGCCTCGTTCTCATCGGCGGCACGTCCTATGCCGGTGAAAACAAGAAGTCGGTCTTCACGGTGCTGAACTACCTGCTGCCAGCCAAGGGTGTCATGCCCATGCATTGCTCGGCTAATGTCGGTCCGCAGGGTGATTCTGCCGTTTTCTTCGGCCTCTCCGGCACCGGCAAGACCACGCTGTCGGCTGATCCGTCGCGCACGCTGATCGGCGATGACGAACATGGCTGGGGCGAACACGGCATCTTCAATTTCGAAGGCGGCTGCTATGCCAAGGCGATCAAGCTTTCGGCCGAGGCCGAGCCGGAAATCTACGCCGCGACCCGCCGTTTCGGCACGGTTCTTGAGAACGTCGTGCTGGACGAAAACCGCGTTCCTGATTTCAACGACAATTCGCTGACGGAAAACACCCGCAGCGCCTATCCGCTGCACTTCATTCCGAATGCATCGGAGACGGGCATTGCCGGCCACCCGAAGACGATCATCATGCTGACGGCTGACGCCTTCGGCGTGCTGCCGCCGATTGCCCGGCTGACACCGGAGCAGGCCATGTACCACTTCCTCTCCGGTTACACCGCCAAGGTCGCCGGTACGGAAAAGGGCGTGACCGAGCCGGAAGCGACATTCTCCACCTGCTTTGGCGCCCCCTTCATGCCGCGCCATCCGGCCGAATATGGCAACCTGCTGCGTGAGCTGATCGGCAAGCACGGTGTGGATTGCTGGCTGGTCAATACCGGCTGGACCGGCGGCGCTTACGGCATCGGCAAGCGTATGCCCATCAAGGCCACCCGCGCGCTTCTGACCGCCGCTCTCACTGGGGATCTGAAGAACGCACAGTTCCGCACCGATGCGAATTTCGGCTTCGCCGTCCCTCAGTCGCTTGAAGGTGTTGACAGCGCGATCCTCGATCCGCGTTCCACCTGGGCCGATGGCGCAGCTTATGACGCGCAAGCCAAGAAGCTGGTGTCGATGTTCGTCACGAACTTCACCAAGTTCGAAGACCACGTCGACAGCAAGGTTCGTGACGCAGCGCCGGGCCTTTTGCTCGCGGCAGAATGAATAAGCCTCGTTTATGAGGAGGAGGGGAACCCGGCCCAAGTGCCGGGTTTCTTTTTGCCGGGTTCTTTCGTTTTGTCCTTGTTTTCATTTTTCACGATCTGTGGCATCACCGGCGCGGAGAGAAAACATGGCCAGCGACCCGCTTTACATCAATAACCGCATCACCATTGCCGGCTGGGAGCTGACGGAGCAATTCGTGCTGGCCGGCGGGCCGGGCGGCCAGAACGTCAACAAGGTTTCGACAGCGGTTCAGCTATTTTTCGACATTGCGAATTCACCCTCCCTTCCGGAAAGGGTGAAGGTCAATGCGTTGCGGCTCGGTGGCAGGCGCGTATCAAAAGAAGGCGTGCTGATGATCGAAGCGAGCCGGTTTCGCAGCCAGGAGCGCAATCGTGAGGATGCGCGCGAGCGCCTGAAGGAACTGATCCTCGAAGCCGCCGCCCCCCCGCCGCCGGTGCGCAAGGCTACCAAACCCACCAAGGGCTCCGTCGAGCGCCGCCTCAAGGCGAAGTCCGGTCGCTCCGATATCAAGAAGATGCGCGGCAAACCTTCGGGCGAATAAGCGACGATCAGACGACGAATCTTTCGCCCTTGTCATGGAGCTTCAAATATCGTCTGGTAAGCCTCCATACAACCAAGGAGGGTGCTATGGGTCTGTTCAATTTCATCAAGGAAGCGGGAAAGAAGCTTGGTATCGGCGGCGACGACGCGCCGGATGTCGACGCGGTCAAGAAGGAACTCGCTTCCCACGATCTCGGCACCGACAAGGTTCAGGTCGAGGTGGTGGATGACAAGGTTGTCCTGAAGGGCGAAGTGGACGATCAATCGATTTTCGAAAAGGCGGTCATCGCGGTCGGCAATACGCTCGGCATTTCCAAGGTCGAGGCCGGCGAGTTGAAAGTGGCCGAAGCGCCGGCAAAAGAACCGGTCTTCTTCTATACGGTCAAAAAGGGTGACAATCTCTGGAAGATTGCGGAAGCGCAATATGGCAAGGCCAATGGCGCGAAGAACAACATCATCTTCGAAGCCAACAAGCCGATGCTGACGCACCCCGACAAGATTTATCCCGGCCAGGTTCTGCGCATTCCAGACCTTGCCTGATAACGCCTTGTAACCGCTGCGACGGAGATGCCGCCTTCGCGGCATCTTTCACAATTTGCGAAGCGCGACCGTGTCGATCAGATGGTTTTTGCCCTTGCGTAAAATAAGGTCGGCGCGCGGGCGGGTCGGCACGATGTTCTGCCGCAGGTTCTTCAGGTTGATGTTCTGCCAGAGGCCTTCAGCAATGCTGAGCGCCGCTTCTTCGCTGATCGAGGCATAACGGTTGAAGAATGAATTGGGATCGCGGAAGGCGGTTTTTCTCAGATTCATGAACCGGTTCACATACCAGTTGTGAATAAGGCCTTCGTCAGCGTCGATATAGATCGAGAAATCGAAGAAGTCGGAAACGATCGGCACGATCCTCCCGCCTGCCGGCAGGTCGCGCGATTGCAGCACGTTGATGCCTTCGAAGATGAGGATATCCGGCTGGTCGATGACAGTGAACTCGTTCGGCAGAACGTCATAGGTCAGGTGCGAATAACGCGGCGCCTTGACATTGGGCTGGCCCGCCTTGATGGCCGACAGGAAACGCAGGAGCGCGCCGATATCGTAGCTCTCCGGGAAGCCTTTGCGCTCCATCAGATTCTCGCGCCGCAATACCTCGTTCGGATAGAGAAATCCGTCAGTGGTGATGAGGTCGACCTTGGGACTGGAAGGCCAGCGCGCCAGAAGCTCTTTCAGAATACGTGCCGTCGTGGATTTGCCAACGGCAACGGAGCCGGCGATGCCGATGACGAAGGGCGTCTTGTTGACGTCAGCCATGTTGAGGAAGCGGTTGCGCTGCTCAAACAGCAGCTGCGATGCTTCCACATGGGAAGACAGCAGGCGCGACAGAGACAGGTAGATGCGCCGCACCTCATCCAGATCGATCGGATCATCCAGCGAACGCAGCCGTTTGACCTCGTCGGCAGAAAGCGTCAATGGCGTGTCGGCACGAAACTTCGACCATTCTTCCGAACTGAAGAAGTGGTAGGGCGAATATTCATCCGGTCGGAAATGATCGAGTGTGCTCGGCATGCCTCTCTCCCCGCTGCCTGCCTCGATCTTCATGATGTCGGCCTCGCTGCCTTTTCCGCAAGACCGGTTTGCCCGGTCCTGCGCTCCAGCTCGGCGAAAACCTCATTCAGCGGGATGTCGGCGATCTTCAAAACCACCAGCAGATGGTAAAGCAGGTCCGCCGCTTCGTTCTTCAGCCCGTCGCGGTCTTTTGCGATGGCCGCAATGACGGCTTCCACGGCTTCTTCGCCAAGTTTCTTTGCCGCACGCTCCTGGCCGGCCGCAACCAGCTTGGCCGTCCAGGATTCGTCAGGAGAGGCAGCGGCGCGGGTTGCGACGATGCGCTCCAGATCGGAAAGGGAAAATGCGCTCATAGGGGAATCCTGCAATCAGTCGAGACGCATGGCGATGCCATGCTGGGCCATGTAGTTCTTGGCTTCACCGATCGAATAAGTGCCGAAGTGGAAGATCGAAGCGGCAAGCACCGCAGTCGCATGGCCATCACGAACGCCTGCCACCAGATCGTCCAGCGTGCCGACGCCCCCCGAAGCGATGACGGGGACTCGAACCTGATCGGCAATGCTGCGCGTCAGGCCGATATCGTATCCGCTTTTGGTGCCGTCGCGATCCATCGAGGTGACAAGCAATTCGCCGGCGCCGCGTTCGACCATCTTGATGGCGAATTCCACGGCGTCAATCCCGGTCGGCTGGCGTCCGCCATGGGTGAATATTTCCCAGCGGCCTTCTTCCCCATCCTTCGAAACCCGCTTGGCGTCGATGGAAACGACGATGCACTGGTTGCCGAACTTGTCGGCCGCCTGCGCCACGAAGTCGGGATCCTTGACCGCTGCGGAATTGATCGAGACCTTGTCGGCCCCGCACAGAAGCAGCTTGCGGATGTCGGCGACGGCGCGAACCCCGCCACCGACGGTCAGTGGCATGAAGCAATGATCGGCCGTGCGCGAAACCACATCGAATATCGTGTCGCGATTATCCGAAGAGGCGGTAATGTCCAGGAAGCAGAGTTCGTCCGCCCCTGCCGCATCATAGGCTTTCGCCGCCTCGACCGGGTCGCCTGCGTCGATCAGGTCTACGAAGTTCACGCCCTTGACGACACGGCCGTCTTTCACATCCAGGCAGGGAATAACGCGAGCTTTTAGGGTCATACGCGTACCTCCTTTGCGGCCTTGATGAGGGCGAGCGCCTCGGCCGGATCGATACGGCCGTCATAAAGCGCGCGGCCGGAAATCGCGCCCTCAAGCTTTGCCGCATCCGGCTGCAACATGCGCTTGATGTCGTCGATGGAGGCAAGACCACCGGACGCGATGACCGGGATGGAGACGGCGTCGGCCAGTTCCAGCGTTGAGGCCCAATTTATACCGGCCAGAATGCCGTCACGATCGATATCGGTATAAATGATCGCGGCAACACCAGCGCCTTCGAAACGTTTGGCAAGCTCGATCACGCCGAGTTCGGAGGCTTCCGCCCAGCCTTCCACCGCAACCTTGCCGCCCTTGGCATCGATACCGACGGCGACCTGGCCGGGAAAACGCTTGCAGGCTTCAATGACCAGAACCGGATCGCGCACCGCCACGGTGCCGAGAATGACGCGAGCAAGCCCACGGCTCAGCCAGGCCTCGATATGATCGAGCGTGCGGATGCCGCCGCCCAGCTGCACCGGGTTTTTCGTCGCCTTCAGAATGGCATCAACCGCCGCGCCATTGACCGTCTGGCCGGCGAACGCACCGTTGAGATCAACGACATGCAGCCATTCAAAGCCTTGATCCTCGAAAGCTTTCGCCTGTGCGCCGGGGTCGGTATTATAGACGGTGGCCTGGTCCATATCGCCGAGTTTCAGGCGAACGCACTCACCGTCTTTAAGGTCGATTGCGGGAAAAAGAATCATGTCAGGGCTTCCAGCGCAGGAAATTGGAAATCAGGGCAAGGCCGAGCGTCTGGCTTTTTTCCGGGTGGAACTGCGCGCCGGCCATATTGTCGCGACCGACGAAAGCCGTCATCGCGCCACCGTAATTTGTGGTGGCGATGACATCCGTCGAGTGCTTGGCCGCCAGATGATAGGAATGCACGAAATAGGCGTGCAAGCCATCCGCGCCCGTCTTGATGCCGTCGAACAGCGGGTGGGCGTGGCGGATTTCCAGCGTGTTCCAGCCGATCTGCGGAATCTTCAGGTTCTTATCGGCGGGCGTCATTTCCACGACGTCACCCTCGATCCAGCCGAGCCCGGTGCTAACAGTCTTTTCCAGCCCGCGCGAGGACATGAGCTGCATGCCGACGCAGATGCCGAGGAAGGGATGCGCCTTTTTCTCGACGGCTTCAAGGAGCGCCTCATGCATTCCGGGAACGGCATCCAGACCGGCGCGGCAGTCGGCATAAGCGCCGACACCAGGCAGCACGATGCGGTCTGCCGAGGCGACGTGATCCGGCTTGTCGGTCAAATCAATGGTTGCGTTGATGCCGGCTTCACGCGCGGCACGCTCGAAAGCTTTGGTGGCCGAACGCAGGTTGCCCGAGCCGTAGTCGATGATCGCGACACGCATGTCAGCGCCTTCCATTCAAGTCGAAAAGAAACGATCCGGCGGGATCGTTGACGAAGTTTTTGCCGCCGCTCTTTTGCGGCGAAGGGGTCCAGACCGGGTGCGACAGCTGTTCTTCCGCGTCAGCGTTTTCGGAGAGACCGGAGAAATATATATCTTCGGCGCTCGAAAGATCAGGGGCGGAAACGACTGACTTCAGCGTCCAACCCTTGCGGATCAGGTGCCGGACGAGAAAATTGCGTCCCTCCAACGCTGTTATGAGCCCAATCGTGAAACCAACAAGAATTCCGGCAGGTTCGAATCCGGCTAACATCGAGACTTGTCCGGCCGCAACGAGTGCGATAACAACGATGGCCGTCGCCAGCCACAGCCGGTTGATCGCAAGCCATAACCATGGCGCAAAGAGAGCCAGCCAGACGAAACGATCGGCAATGAATCGGGTCGTCTTGTGGTCCCTGTCCGGCCCGTTGGGGGCTTCCAGAACGAGATAGCTTGTCATGGGCTTCCTGACAGCTTTGGCGTCAGGCCAGCATGCCCTTTGTCGAGGGAACGCGGCCTGCCTGCCGGGGGTCGATCTCGGTTGCCGTGCGAAGAACGCGGGCAACGGCCTTGAAGCATGTTTCGGCGATATGATGGTTGTTGGCGCCGTAATGGTTCAGGATATGCAGCGTGATGCCGGCATTCTGGGCGAGCGCCTGAAAGAATTCGCGCACCAGTTCCGTGTCGAAGGTGCCGATCTTTGGCGCGGAAAAATTGACGTTCCAGACGAGGAACGGCCGGCCGGAAATATCGACGGCGGCCTTGGTCATCGTCTCGTCCATGGCAAGGTCGAGCGAGGCGTAGCGGGCAATACCGCGCCGGTCGCCCAGCGCCTTCGCGATCGCCTGGCCAATGGCGATACCGGTATCTTCCACGGTGTGATGATCATCGATGTGCAGGTCGCCCTGAACCTCGATATCCATGTCGATCAGCGAATGGCGGCTCAGCTGGTCCAGCATATGGTCGAAAAATCCCACGCCGGTGGAAATTTTCGATTTGCCGGTGCCGTCGATATCCACACGCACTGAAACCGAAGTTTCGTTGGTCTTGCGGATAATCTCGCCTTTACGTTCTGCCATTTTGGCCGCTCCGTGAAAATGTCGCCGTTCCTTATCAGCACGGGACACAAATATCCAGTTGTTCCATCGTCTTGGCTGACCTGCGGAAAACCCGGTGTGATCCCGATGATTGCAATCGCAAAAACCAGACTTACATAGAACCCGAAAAGGGCCGCAACCCGGCCCGTTAACTCCAGGCCCGGCAGGGCAGACAGGTGTTTGATGACAACAATCATTACAGTCAGAAAGGGCGGCAAGGTCGTCATGGCTGGCGACGGGCAGGTGAGCCTCGGCCAGACCGTCATGAAGGGCAACGCCCGCAAGGTTCGCCGCATCGGCAAGGGTGAAGTGATTGCCGGTTTCGCAGGCGCGACGGCCGATGCTTTTACTTTGCTTGACCGCCTCGAGAAGAAACTCGAGCAATATCCCGGCCAGCTCATGCGCGCCGCCGTGGAACTCGCAAAAGACTGGCGCACGGATAAATATCTGCGCAATCTCGAAGCGATGATGCTGGTCGCCGATAAATCCACCACGCTTGCCATTACCGGCAATGGCGATGTGCTGGAGCCCGAGCACGGCGCAATCGCCATCGGTTCCGGCGGCAATTATGCTTTCGCTGCCGCCCGCGCCATGATGGATACCGACAAGTCGGCCGAAGACGTGGCCCGGCAGGCGCTCGATATCGCCGCCGATATCTGCGTTTATACCAATCACAATCTCGTCGTGGAAACGCTCGACGCCGAGTAAGCGTATTTCTCACCAATGGGTCCTGTGGGCCGGGCCGAATGGCCGGCCGGAACAGGAAAGCCGAGAGGACAGAATGACCACTTTTTCTCCCCGGGAAATCGTCTCGGAACTGGACCGCCACATCATCGGTCAGCACGATGCAAAACGGGCGGTCGCGATTGCGCTGCGCAATCGCTGGCGTCGCCAGCAGCTCGATGAGAGCCTGCGCGACGAAGTCATGCCAAAAAATATTCTCATGATCGGGCCGACCGGTGTCGGCAAGACGGAAATCTCGCGCCGCCTCGCCAAGTTGGCCGGCGCGCCTTTCATCAAGGTTGAAGCCACCAAGTTCACCGAAGTCGGTTATGTCGGCCGCGATGTCGAGCAGATCATTCGTGACCTTGTCGAGATTGGTATCGGCCTCGTGCGCGAAAAGAAGCGCGCCGAAGTGCAGGCCAAGGCGCATCAGAGCGCCGAAGAGCGCGTGCTCGACGCGTTGGTCGGCTCAACCGCGTCACCGGGCACGCGCGAGAGCTTCCGCAAGAAGCTGCGCGATGGTGAATTGGACGACAAGGAAATCGACATCGAGGTGGCCGATAGCGGATCGGGCATGCCCGGTTTCGAAATCCCGGGCATGCCGGGCGCCAATATTGGCGTGCTCAACTTGTCGGAAATGTTCGGCAAAGCCATGGGCGGACGCACCAAGAAGGTGCGCACGACGGTGTCGAAATCCTATGCCGACCTTATCCGTGACGAATCCGACAAGCTGCTGGACAATGAGATGATCCAGCGCGAAGCGGTCAAGTCGGTGGAAAATGACGGCATCGTCTTCCTTGACGAGATCGACAAGATTGCCGCCCGCGATGGCGGCATGGGCGCCGGCGTCTCGCGCGAAGGCGTGCAGCGCGACCTGCTGCCGCTCGTCGAAGGCACGACGGTTTCGACCAAATATGGGCCGGTCAAGACCGACCATATCCTGTTCATCGCATCGGGCGCCTTCCATGTGGCGAAGCCGTCGGATCTCCTGCCTGAGCTTCAGGGCCGCCTGCCGATCCGCGTTGAGCTGAAGCCACTGACCAGGGAAGATTTCCGCCGTATCCTGACGGAGACGGAAGCAAGCCTCATCCGCCAGTACAAGGCGCTGATGGCGACGGAAGAACTGGATCTCGACTTCACTGACGACGCCATCGATGCTCTGGCTGATGTGGCCGTTCATCTCAACTCGTCGGTCGAAAATATCGGTGCCCGCCGTCTGCAGACGGTAATGGAGCGTGTTTTGGACGAAATTTCCTTCAACGCGCCGGATCGTGGCGGTTCCGCCGTCAAGATCGACCAGGAATATGTCCGTAAACACGTCGGCGACCTCGCCGCCGATACGGACCTCTCGCGCTATATTCTCTGAAGACTTCAGGGATCGAGGAAAGAAGAGTGCGGCCATATTTGCCGCACTCTTTTATTTTATCTGCCTCATCTCGCATTCAGCCCGCATTTTGTTTATGGGAAGGGCTGCATTCCGGTTGGAACCGTTTTAGTGGAATGATCAGGTTTTCCAGCACCTTTCGCTGGCAGAAGCCGCAGGCTTGAGAAAAGGCATTCGCTCGTGCGCAAAACTCTTCTGGCATTTGCCGCTGCTTTGACGTTTACCGTCACCGCGTCTTCTTATGTGCAGGCCGCAACGGTCGTGCCGCCGGGCAATCGCAATGCCGAGCAACCGGGCGTTCCCGGTGCTTCCGCAAAAAGAACCAAGGCGTCCAACACGTCTTTTGAGCGCAAATACCAGAAGGTCATCGATCTTTTGTCTTCCGACAAGGCGCTGATCGCCAAGATCAAGTCGACGGCCGGGCGTTACGGGATTGATCCGATCCATATGATCGGCGCGATCGTTGGCGAACACACTTATAATGTCGATGCCTATGACCGGCTGCAGTCTTATTACGTCAAGGCAGCTTCTTACGCGGGTAGCAGCTTCCGTTTCGGCTATAAGGATGAAACGATTGCGCAGTTTCTGACGCATTCGCAATTTTCCAAATGCCAGTCGAAGAAGGATTCCTACAGTCTCTGGAACTGCCGGGAAGATGTATGGGATGACAGTTTCCGCGGCAAGACCGTCGATGGCGTGACCTATCCGAACAACCGTTTCAGTGCTGTGTTCTTCCAGCCCTTTTATGCCGGCCAGACCTTCGGCCTCGGCCAGATAAATCCGCTGACGGCGCTGATGCTGTCCGACATGGTGGCGAGAACGTCGGGTTATGAGAAGTTGGATGAGAACGACGCCACCGCGGTCTACACCGCCATCATGGACCCCGACCGCTCGCTGGCTTTCATGGCGGCCTCTATCCGCAGATCGATCGATGATTACCGGTCGATTGCCGATATGGACATTTCGAAGAATCCGGGCGTGACCTCCACGCTTTATAATGTCGGTGGGTCGCAACAGCGCGCTGCCATTCTGGCCCAAAAGAACCGCCAGCGCGCCGCAGGCGGGGAACAGCCACTGTTGCCGGAGGAAAATTATTACGGCTGGCTGGTGAATGACCGCATCAAGGATCTCCAGGCGCTTTTGTAGAAAACGGCGACTATCGGCTGCATTGTTTCCAAAAAGGAAATAATATTTGGCTGGCTGCCGCAATTGACGAGCGCCCGCCTCCGCGTCCAATCTGTGTTTCCAGAATAGAGGAGGCGCATGTGAGCCGCACGAATAAATTCGGCCTTTCCATCGATGACAGGCTTTATGCCTTTTTGACTGAAGATGTCCTGCCGGGCACGGGTCTAAACAGCGAGGCGTTCTTCGAAGGCTTTTCGGCCATTGTTCACGAGCTTTCTCCGAAGAACCGTGAACTGCTCGCCAAGCGCGATGCGTTGCAGGAAAAAATCGACGGCTGGTACCGAGAGAACGGTGCCCCCTCGGATTTCGATGTATACGAGGCATTCCTGAGGGAAATCGGATACCTTTTGCCGGAAGGTCCTGATTTCAAGGTGGAAACCAGCAACGTCGATCCGGAAATTGCTGCCGTCGCCGGTCCGCAGCTCGTTGTTCCCGTCATGAATGCCCGTTATGCGCTGAACGCCGCCAATGCCCGTTGGGGTTCGCTTTACGATGCACTTTACGGCACGGATGCCATTTCCGATGCCGATGGTGCCGAGAAGGGCAGGGCCTATAACCCGAAGCGCGGTGAAAAGGTCATCGCCTGGGCGCGCAACTTCCTCGATGAAACCGCTCCGCTTTTGAGCGGCAGCTGGTCTGATGTCACCGGTTTCGAGATCGTCGATGGGCTTCTGCAGCTTGTTGCCAGCAATGGCGGAACCGGTCTCAAGGACGAAACGCAATTCAAGGGTTTCACCGGGGAAGCGGCAAAGCCCGCGACAATCCTGCTCGGCAAGAACGGTCTGCATACCGAAATCGTGATCGATCCCTCGACCGAAATCGGCAAGGGCGACAGGGCGGGCATCTCTGATGTCATTCTTGAATCCGCCCTGACGACCATCATGGATTGCGAAGATTCGGTTGCCGCCGTCGATGCCGAGGACAAGGTTCTGGTCTACGGTAACTGGCTCGGCCTGATGCGTGGAGACCTGACGGAAGAGGTCTCGAAGGGTGGCCACACTTTCACACGCCGCCTCAACCCGGATCGCTATTATACAGCGCCCAATGGCTCCGCGCTGACGCTGCCGGGCCGGTCGCTGATGCTGGTGCGCAATGTCGGTCATCTCATGACCAATCCGGCAATCCTTGACCGGGATGGGCGTGAAGTACCCGAGGGCATCATGGATGCCGTCGTCACGGCGCTCATTGCACTCTATGACGTCGGCCCTTCCGGGCGACGCCAGAATTCTCGGGCCGGCTCCATGTATGTGGTGAAGCCGAAGATGCATGGGCCGGAAGAAGTGGCCTTCGCCAACGAGATTTTCACGCGGGTCGAAGAGCTTGTCGGCATGCAGCCAAACACCATGAAGATGGGCATCATGGATGAGGAGCGCCGCACCACTGTTAACCTCAAGGAAAGCATTCGCGCGGCGAAGGGTCGTGTCGTCTTCATCAATACAGGCTTCCTCGACCGTACCGGCGACGAAATCCATACCTCCATGGAAGCGGGTCCGATGATTCGCAAGGGCGACATGAAGCAGGCCGCCTGGATCGCCGCTTATGAAAACTGGAACGTCGATATCGGGCTCGAATGCGGACTTTCCGGCCATGCGCAGATCGGCAAAGGCATGTGGGCCATGCCCGACCTGATGGCGGCGATGCTGGAGCAGAAGATTGCGCATCCAAAGGCCGGTGCCAACACGGCATGGGTGCCGTCGCCGACGGCGGCGACGCTGCATGCCACGCATTATCACAAGGTTGATGTCGCCGCCGTTCAGGAAGAGCTGAAAAGCCGCGGCCGTGCGAAGCTTTCCGACATTCTGTCAGTGCCGGTTGCGCCGCGTCCCAACTGGACGCCGGAAGAAATCCAGCGTGAACTCGACAACAATGCGCAGGGCATTCTCGGCTATGTGGTGCGCTGGGTCGATCAGGGTGTCGGCTGCTCCAAGGTACCAGACATCAACAATGTCGGTCTGATGGAGGATCGCGCGACGCTTCGCATTTCAGCGCAGCACATGGCGAACTGGCTGCGCCACGGCGTCGTGACAGAGGCGCAGATCGTCGAGACCATGAAGCGCATGGCGGCTGTGGTCGACGCGCAGAATGCAGGCGATCAAGCCTATCTGCCGATGGCGTCCGACTTCGAAGGATCGGTAGCCTTTCAGGCTGCTGTCGAACTGGTGTTGAAGGGCCGGGAGCAACCGAACGGCTACACTGAACCGGTCCTGCACCGCCGCCGCCTCGAGCTGAAGGCAAAGCAGGCGGCGTAATCTCCGCCCTTTTCATCAATAAAAAAGCCGCCGGGACGTTTCCCGGCGGCTTTTTCTTGATCTGCTGTTGCGGCCCTTACTGGATCACGACGACCTTGGTGCTGCGGCCTGGGCGGACGCGGCTGTAAAGGTCGATCACATCCTGGTTGATCATGCGGATGCAGCCGGAAGAAGCAGCAGTGCCGATCGAGGCCCATTCGGGCGAACCGTGGATACGGAACAGCGTATCCTGTCCCTTTTCGTTAAAGAGATACATGGCGCGCGCGCCGAGCGGGTTGGAAAGGCCGGGGCCCATGCCGGCCTCGACATATTTCGCCACTTCCGGCTTGCGGTCTGCCATTTCCTTTGGCGGATGCCACATCGGCCATTCCTGTTTCCAGGCCACATAGGCTTCACCGGCCCAGGCGAAACCGGCCTTGCCGACGCCGATGCCGTAACGCACGGCGCGGTTGCCGGAGAGGATATAATAAAGGAAACGATCGCGCGTATTGACGATGATCGTGCCGGGACGCTCGTTGGTCTGGAACTCGACGATCTGGCGACGGTACTTCTCATTCACACGGTTGATCGGAATGGCCGGCAGCGCATAGCCCGCATCGGTCACCGGACCATAAACATCATTGAAGATCTGCACCGTCTCGACTTTCGCCGGAACGGGATCAGCAACCGGTACGGAGGCTGCGATCTTGCCTGATGTTGGCGTGGCGGATTGGGAGGTAGTTTCGGCGCAGCCGGCCAGTGCCAGTGCTGCCGTCAGACCGAGTATGGTCAATGGGGTACGGATGCGCATGTCGTTCTCGCGGAAAATTCGCCAAATTGTGCGAAGGAGTAGGCTTAATAGGATAAATCGGTTATTTTCCATTCAGCCGCTCTTGGCAAGCCGTTGTGCAGCCGCGAAACGGCACCGCATTTAAAATTGCCGGTTGATTGCCTTTTTTGCAACAATAGGCCAAACGCTTCAGCAGCCTTTATCCATGACTATTCTTTCCGTTACCAACAATAATCCGTTAATCGACGGCCGCCAGTCGGACAAGGCGATGCTGGTGCGCCGCGGCGTGCAGGTGCTGTTGCACGAAATGCGCCACTCGGTCTTGCCGGAACTGCCGCTTGCAAGCGGGCGAAGGGCAGATCTCATCAGCCTGTCGGTCAAGGGTGAAATCTGGATCATCGAGATCAAATCCTCGATCGAGGATTTCCGCGTCGATCGCAAATGGCCGGAATACCGCCTGCATTGCGATCGATTGTTTTTTGCCACCCATCCGGAAGTTCCAACCGATATATTCCCGGAGGAATGCGGATTGATACTGTCGGATGGGTATGGCGCTCACATGCTTCGCGACGCGCCGGAACATAAATTGCCGCCGGCGACCCGCAAATCTGTCATGCTGGATTTTTCCAGAACCGCTGCGACCCGGCTTATGCTGGCGGAATGGACCACCGGGCGCAGCTTTGGCGAATAGGCGCTTATTTGGGCGCGCGCTTCGCGAGAATACGCTGCAGCGTCCTTCGGTGCATGTTCAGTCGCCGCGCCGTTTCCGAGACGTTGCGCTCGCACATTTCATAAACGCGCTGAATGTGCTCCCACCGAACCCGGTCGGCTGACATCGGGTTTTCGGGCACTTCCGTCTTTTCACCCTTGCGCTGCGTCAGGGCGTTGAACACGTCGTCGGCATCGGCAGGCTTGGCCAGATAGTCCAGCGCCCCCAGTTTTACAGCGGTAACAGCTGTGGCGATATTGCCGTAGCCGGTCAGAACGACGATCTGGGTGTCGTCGCGGTTCTGCCTGATGGCTTCGATCACTTCCAGCCCGTTGCCATCCGCAAGCCGCAGATCGACAACCGCATATTTCGGCGGCGCGGCCTTGGAACGCGCAATGCCTTCGCTCACGGTCTCGGCAGTGTCGACAATAAAGCCACGTGTCTCCATGGCCCGGGCAAGCCGCCGCAGGAAAGGGCCATCGTCATCAACGATCAGCAGAGATTTGTCAGGTCCGATAGGATCGATATCGTCCGCCGGCGCGCTTGTGGATGAGGTCTGGTCTTCTGTCTTCATGTCTCCGGCCTTCCGGCAACGTCATCGGCTTTTCTTGTTCTTATTGCCGCTTCAGCGTCAATGGTAAAGTCAACGGCTTCTTTTATCCTCCATGAGCGCCCGAGGCCAGACGATTGTGACCCGCGCGCCGGTTCCGGTTGTGCCGCGATTTTCGAACGCGACGGTGGCGCCGGAGCGCTCCAGCAAGGTCTTGGCGATAAAGAGCCCGAGCCCGAGCCCACCTGCACGTGTGTCATTGTGACGTTCGGTCACATAGGGCTCGCCGATACGGGCAAGCACGTCATGGGCATAACCTGGCCCATCGTCTTCAATGATGACTGCAACGTTCTGATGATCGTAATCCACCGTTACGGTGACTTTTTCGCGCGCATAATCCACGCCATTTTCAATGAGGTTGCCAAGGCCGTAGATGATGCCGGCATTGCGGATTCCGACCGGCTCGTCGGCGCGATTGTTCTTTTCAACCAGTTCCAGACGAATGCCGAATTCGCGATGCGGCGCCATTACCTCCTCGATCAGCGATGAAAGCGGCAGGCGGCGCATGTGCTCCTCATTGTCGGCGGACAGGGAGGTGAGACGACGCAGAATGTCGCGGCATCTTTCGCTCTGGCTGCGCAGCAGCGCTATGTCCTCTCCATATTTCTCATCATCCCCAAGTTCCCGCTCCATCTCCTTGGCGACGACGCTGATGGTCGCAAGGGGCGTACCCAGCTCGTGCGCTGCGGCGGCCGCCAGGCCGTCGAGCTGTGAAAGATGTTTTTCCCGTTCCAGCACCAGTTCGGTCGCAGCCAGCGCATCCGCGAGCTGATTGGCTTCGTGGGAAACGCGATAGGCATAAAAAGCTGCGAAAGACGTGGTGGCAATGATCGCCACCCAGGTGCCGACATGCAGCAGAAGCTGGATCGGCAAGACCTCACCGGGATACCAGGGAACCGGAAAGGGCGAAAAGGCGATCGCCGTCGAGCAGATGACGGCAAAGCCGAGGAGAATGAGGGAATGCCGCAACGGTTGGGAGGCAAAGGCAATGATGACCTGCACGCAGATCAGCGGCGCGAAAGGATTGGAAAGTCCGCCTGTGATATAGATCAGCGCCGTCAATTGCAAAAGGTCAAAGGCCAGCAGCAATGTCGCTTCCCACGGCTCCAACCGGTAGGTGGAGGGAAAACGGGCGGTGAGAAAAAGGTTGGCGAGCGCCAGCGCCGCGATCAAAAGGCCGCAGGCCAAAAGTGGCAGCGGAAAATTCAGCCCGAAGGCGACAAGCAGGATCGTCGCCGTCTGTCCCGCAACCGCCAGCCAGCGAAGCCACACAATGGTCTGCAACCTTATCCTGCGGCTGGCGCGGCCAAGCCTGGTGGTTTCGATCGGATGGCCAGCCACCTTCGTCTCCTTTACCCTTGTCATCATCACGTTCCGCGCGGTTTCGCACGGCTGGTCGGCAGGGCATCGGCGGGATCCTCCGGCCACGGATGACGCGGATAGCGACCACGCATATCTGCCCGCACGTCCTTCCACGATCCCGCCCAGAAGCCGGGAAGATCACGCGTCGTCTGTATCGGCCTGTGCGCAGGCGACGTCAATTCCAGGAGCAGCGGCAACCGCCCCTGCGCAATGGCCGGGTGCGCCTTCAGCCCGAAAAGCTCCTGCACGCGAATGGAAAGCGTCGGCTCGCTGGCGTCATAGCGGATGGGATGCCGCTGGCCCGTCGGCGCTTCGAAATGGGTTGGCGCCAGCCTGCCGAGATCTCGGGCGACCTCATGTGGCACCAGGGACAGAATCCCTTCGGAAAGACTGCCGGGCCGGATGTCCTGAAGGCTCCGGACGCCATGCTGAAAAGGGATGAACCATTCGTCCAGCCGCGAAAGCAACGCCTCGTCGCTGACATCCGGCCAGGGCTCTCCGATGCTGGCATTCAGAAATCCGATCCGATCTCGCAATTGCGCGGTCTCTTTCGAAAAAGGAAGTATGCCGATGCCGAAATGCCGAACGCCGTTGGCGAGCGCTTGCGCTGCCTGCTCACCGTCGGGACGGGGCAGGGGCGTTTCGTCCAGAATGATGGCGCCCAGACGCACTACCCGGCGCGCCCGCGCCTGTCCGCTCGCCTTGTCGAACAGCAGCTGATCCTGCTGAACGATAAGATGTGGCATACGCTCTTCTATATCGGCCCTGTCGATGCCGGCCGCCGCAAGGATGCGCGGCTGCGCGGCCCGTCCCGTAATGTCAGCGACAACAAGCATTCGGCTCGCCGCCAGCCGCTCCGTTTCAGCCAGTTCAGCCCCGCGGCCATTCGCCATGACATACCGCCCGCGCGCGCCGCGCTGAAGCGCGATCCTGTCCGGATATGCGTGCAGCAGAAGCGGTCCTGCCTCGCTCGGCAGGTCGTTTGCCGCCGGCATATCACCGACTGTGTCGAGAAGGCGGAAAGCCAGCTTGCGCGCCGCCTGCGCCCTTTCACCTCTATCGGCAAGAAAGCGCCGCAGTCTGTCATCGAGATCGATATCATTTCCGCCCAGGCCCTGTTCCGTCAGCATGACCGCAAGCATCGCCGCCTTTTTTCCCGAGCCTTCGCCTGCGGCTGCAATCACCATCGCTGCGAGCCTCGGCGGCAGGGAGAGGCCTCGCATCAGGCGGCCCTGCGGCGTCAGTGCGCCGCTTTCATCAAGGGCGCCAAGATTTTTCAGGAGTGCGACCGATTCTTTGAGTGCAGCCTCAGGTGGCGCGTCCAGAAAGGCGAGAGACGAGGGGTCATGAACACCCCAAAGGGCAAGATCGAGCGCAAGGCCGGCAAGATCGCTCGCCAAAATTTGCGGCGGCGTAAATGCACTGAGTGCTGCCGTCTGCCCCTGATGCCAGAGGCGAATGGCAACGCCGGGCTCGGTTCGGCCGGCGCGACCGGCGCGCTGATCGGCCGAGGCGCGTGATGCCCGCACGGTCTCAAGCCTGGTGATGCCGGTCGCCGGTTCGAAAACCGGCAACCGCTGCAGACCGCTGTCGACCACGACTCTCACACCATCGATGGTTATCGAGGTCTCCGCTATCGATGTTGCAAGGACAATCTTCCGTCGCCCGGAGGCTGCCGGCTTGATCGCGGCGTCCTGCTCCTTCTGAGAAAGATTGCCGTAAAGTGGGATGATATCCGTATCGTCGGGGAAATGTCCTTCCAGCCTTGCAGCCGTCCGGGTAATTTCCGACTGTCCGGGCAGGAAGGCCAGAATGGACCCTGTTTCCGATGCATGGGCTTCCCTAATCGCCCTTGCCACCTTTTCATCGACCGGCATGCCCTGCCAGCGTTCCTCGTAACGAATGTCGATCGGAAAGGTCCTTCCAAGACTTTGGATGACCGGAGCGCCACCCATAAGCGCGCTGATGCGTTCAACGTCGAGAGTTGCGGACATGACGAGGATCCGCAGGTCCTCACGCAAACCGGTCTGGACGTCGAGGGCCAGCGCCAGCCCGAAATCTCCGTCAAGCGAGCGCTCATGAAATTCGTCGAATATCACCGTCGAGACATCGGAAAGCTCGGGATCATCCAGAACCATCCGGGCAAATACGCCTTCCGTTACCACCTCGATCCGGGTTTTTGATGAAATACGATTGTCGAGCCGCATGCGGTATCCGACGGTGTCACCGACATCTTCATGCATGAGATCGGCCATGCGTCCCGCCGCTGCGCGGGCCGCAAGCCGGCGTGGCTCGAGAAGAATGATCTTTCCGTCGCCCCGCCACCTCTGCTGTAGGAGATAAAGCGGCACCAGCGTCGTTTTGCCCGCCCCGGGAGGGGCCGAGAGAACCGCACGTCTCGCCCCCGACAAGGCACCTGCGATTTCCGCGAGAACGGCGCTGACGGGAAGTTCAGGTAAGTCGGTCTTTATTGGCGCTGGTGTTCTGGTCATGCAAAGGAGCCTGGTATTAGGGTAGCATATGAGCGTCTTCTTGTTGTTTTAATGCACGACACGACGGTTTGACAGCCGGCCACGCCGCTTTCGAAGATATGCCACCGGCAAAATGGCGGTCGCAGCGGGAAGGCTCGGACGTTTTAAAAGGCGCAGATGGCCGGTGCGCAGCAAAACGCTCGCGGGATTTGGCGCATTCTGTGGGTTTTCGCATAAATGGCTAATTATCCTCATATATTTCAACAACTTAACAAAAATGTCAGTTTTTTGACGGTAGGTGTGTTGACTTGTTTGAGGTGATGGATTTATAAGTCCGCTCACTGAA